>NZ_CP045118.1:1803211-2103747 GCF_009189165.1 Pseudomonas sp. SCB32 | reverse complement strand
AAGAGGTCTGGAAATCGATCAGGGAGGATGGCGGCGCCATGGCAGTCAGCCGTGTCCAGCGGGGCGCCTCAGGCATGGCCCAGGGGGCGGAAGACGTATTGGCACTGATGCCGCTGCTGCGACCGGGGAAGCTGCACAACTTCGATGAAGTACTGTTCCCCCGCGCTCTGATGGGTGACGAGGACGCCAGGCGGATGCTCCTGGAGCGTTTGATCGCGCCGCTGGAGAACCCCAAGCGCGGGAACTCGTTGATCGAGACCGCCATGTGCCTGGCTGCCGAGGGATTCCAGCTGCTCAATACCGCCAAGGCGCTGGACATCCATATCAGCACCCTGCGCTACCGCGTGGCGCGCATGGAGGAGATCCTCGGTATCTCCTTCGAGAATCCTGACGACCGCTTCAAGCTGCAGGTTGCTACGCAGATGTATCGGTTCCTCTCTGAAGACCAGTGACAGCGCTGTCAGCGCATCTCACACCCTGCCTGGTCGTTCATCGCAGACGTCCGACTTGCATGTCGCGGATGTGACGCAGTCCCCTTCCCTCCCCTGAACCGCGCCTGACAGCTGCCGACCGTGATGCCCTGCGTCTCTGACGGCTGCCCGACGTGTACCGATCTTCCGGATTCACCTCCTATTTGAGGTGCCAAGTTTTCTTGTCAGCCTGCTTCTTCGAGTAGGTATTTGGACGTTTGAGCGGCGGATAGCATGGCGTCACTGTCACAAAAGGTGATCCTCATGTCCTCTATCGAAGCTCGCAATCAACACGTTTCCAACGGTGTCGCCGTCGCGCATCCGATCACTATCAGCCGCGCCGCCGGCGCCTATGTCTGGGATGACCAAGGCAAGAAGTACCTGGATTTCGTCGGCGGCATTGGCGTGCTGAACGTCGGCCACAATCACCCGCGCGTTGTCGAGGCTGTCCGCAAGCAGCTGGATGTCTTCTCGCACATCTGTTTCCAGGTCGCGGCCTACGACCAGTACGTGGAGCTGGCCGCCCGGCTGAACAAGCTGGTGGGAGGCGATGAGCACTATAAGTCGGTGTTCCTCACCACCGGCGCCGAGGCCGTGGAGAACGCGATCAAGATCGCCCGTGGCTACACCAACCGGCCGGGCGTGATTGCCTTCCGCGGTGGCTTCCACGGCCGCACCCTGATGGGCATGACCCTGACCGGCATGAGCCAGCCGTATCGCCAGAACTTCGGCCCGCTCGCTCCGGACGTGTACCACGTGCCGTACCCGAATGAGTACCGTGGTGTGACCACCGAGAAGGCGCTCGAGGCTCTTCAGGAAGTATTCGACACCCAGATCGCCGCCGATCGCGTCGCTGCGATCATCATCGAGCCGGTACAGGGCGACGGCGGTTTCGTTGCTGCCCCTGTCGAATTCATGCGCGCCCTGCGCAAGAGGACCGAAGAGCTGGGCATCGTCCTGATCTGCGACGAAATCCAGACCGGCTTCGGCCGTACCGGCAAGTTGTTCGGCTTCCAGCATTCGGGCATCCAGCCGGACCTGGTCACCGTCGCCAAGAGCTTGGCCGGTGGCCTGCCGATCTCCGGTGTCGTTGGCCGTGCCGAAATCATGGACGCGCCGAAGCCGGGTGGCCTGGGCGGCACCTACGGCGGCAACCCGCTGGGCTGCGCCGCTGCTCTGGAAGTCATCAAGATCTTCGAGAGCGAGAACCTGCTGGAACGCAGCCAGGCCATCGGTGCTCATCTGCTGGAAGGCTTCAAGGCCCTCGAGCCCAGCTTCAGGAGCATTGGCCACGTCCGCGCTATCGGCGCCATGGCGGCCGTCGAGTTCGTCTCCGACCGTGACTCGAAAGCACCCGATGCCGCGCTGGCTCAACGCATCATCGATGCTGCCCGCGAAGAAGGTCTGCTGGTCATCAAGTGTGGTGTCCATCGCAACGTCGTTCGCTTCATCTGCCCGCTGGTCATCTCCGAGCAGGACGTTGCTGAAGCGCTGCGCATGTTCGAACGCGCTCTGGTCGCAGCGAACGCTTAAGTCGCGTCCGTATTCGCTGAGCAACATTTCGCTGGAGAGTGAATTCGTGAACAACAACATAACCGTAGCGTCTGGTGCCAATTGGGAACTGCCATCGCTTGCTGGCGGTGCCGCCGAAGGCGGCTTCTACGACGTCATCAACCCTGCAACCCAAGGTGTCTTCGCGCGTGTCCCCGACTGTCGAGCTGAGGACGCTCAACGCATGGTTGAAGCTTCCGTCGCTGCCTTCGAGAGCTGGAAGCAGACCACTGCCTTCCATCGCAGCCAGCTGCTGCGCAAGTGGTTCGATCGCATTGTGTCGAGGGCCGAAGAGATCGCATCGGTCATCAGCCAGGAAATGGGCAAGCCCATCAAGGAGGCACTGGGCGAGGTGATGTACGCTGCCGGCTTTGCCGAGTGGTATGCCGAAGAGGCCAAGCGCCTCTATGGCGAGACCTTCTCCAGTCAGCACGAGAACAAGCGCCTGTACGCCAACCGCCAGCCGGTTGGTCCGGTGTTCGCCGTAACGCCGTGGAACTTCCCGGCGGCCATGATCACCCGCAAAGTCGCACCGGCACTGGCGGCTGGTTGCACCGTGATCGTGAAACCCGCCGAGCAGTCACCGATCACCGCGATCCTGCTGGAGAAATGCTGGCGAGAGGTCGGTGGCCCGGAAGGCACCTTCCAGGTCATCACCACCAATCAGGCCGCCGCAGTCTCCGAGGTTTTCCTCAAGGAGCGGCGTATCCGCAAGCTGACCTTTACCGGCAGTACCGAGGTTGGCGTACTGCTGTATCGTCAATCGGCGCAAACCATGAAACGCATGTCCCTGGAGCTGGGTGGCCATGCTCCCTTCATCGTCTTCGCCGACGCGGACATCCAGCGCGCCGTCGACGACATCATGGCCTGCAAATTCCGTAATGCCGGCCAGACCTGCGTTTGCACCAACCGCATCTACGTCCACAAGTCGATCAGCCTGAAGCTCGTCGATGTCCTGGCAGCGCGCGTACAGGAACTGCGTGTCGGCGATCCCTCCGACAGCGAGACCCAGATTGGCCCGCTGGTCGACGAACAGGGGCTGCAGAAGGTCAGCGAGCACGTTGCCGATGCCGTCAACCGTGGGGCGAGCGTCGTTGTCGGCGGTCGTGCGCTGGGTGGGCTGTACTACCAACCGACGGTGCTGCGCAATGTCACCCGGGGCATGCGAATTCTCGAAGAGGAGACCTTTGGCCCGGTGGCGCCGATCATCGAATTCGAAACCGTCGATGAAGTGGTCGCCGCCGCCAACGACACGCCCTATGGCCTGGCTGCCTACCTCTGGACACGCGACCTGGACACCGCTCACCGCGTGTCCGAGCGCCTGGACTACGGCATCGTGGGTATCAACGATGGTGCTCCCTCCACCCCCCAAGCGCCATTCGGCGGCGTGAAGATGAGCGGCCTTGGCCGTGAAGGGGGTGTATGGGGTATCCAGGAGTACCTGGACACCAAGTACGTCTCGGTCGCGCTCGACCTACAGTGACCCCTGCGGAAAGCAAACCGAAGACAGCGCCAGGTCGCGCCCGGAAGAAGTCCGGGCCGGCCTAAAGGACATCAGGGACGACACTTGCGACAGCAAGGCACAAGGCCGCGTCCTTGAGCAGGTGGTCGCGTTCTAGGTCGGTGAACGCCCTGCGCGAAAACTGCCCGGAGTGATACCGACCACTTTCTTGAATGCGCGAGTCATGTGGCTCTGGTCGAAGAAACCACAGGCGATGGCGGCATCGGCAATGCTCATGCCGGCACGCAACAGGCGCTGGACCTGGGCGATACGGACCTGGATCTGGTAGCTGTGGGGCGACACGCCCACGCTCTTCTTGAACACCCGGATAAGGTACAGCGGCTCCAGGCCCACCAGGTTGGCCAGCTGCTCCAGGGAAACCTGCTGATTGAAGTCGTCCTCGAGCTTGCAGCGGACCTGCTGCACCGCCCGCCGCTCGAACGCCTCGACCGACGGGCTACGCACACCATTGCACTCGAAGAGCTGCGGCACCAGCTCCAGCAACAGGCTTTCCCGCTCCAGGGCACACGGAGATGCCTCGATCGCCTGGTGATGGTGCAGGAAGGTCCGCGCGAGCGTCGGCATCTGGCGGAACGCTGTCTTGAACAGATGAATGTACTCACTCCCCTGCCAGGGCATCAGCGTGCGACTGAGCCACTGCGGGTCCAGGTACAGCATGCGGTACATCCAGCCCTGCTCATGGGCGGGCAAGCCATCGTGGATTTCGCCCGGACTGATGGTGACCACGCTGCCCGCGCCGCCCAGGGAATAGCAGCCACGGTAATACATTCGCTCCATGCCGCCGCTGATGACTCCGACGGCATAGCGATCATGGGAATGGCGTCCGAACGTCTGGTTGCTGAAACGCGCCGAGAGCAGCTCGCTATCGCCCTCGGGTATGCGCCGGAACCTGACGAAGTCCTCGTTCAAAGCGATTTGCCCTTCCTCCACCGTTGCTCCAAGGGTTGTCCAGTTTTTTACAATACGCTCCAGGGGCCGCTGGCTAACGTTACCACTCCCTTTGCAACCTGAGCGAGTAAGCGTGATGTCGGCGAAACTGGTGATTGGAGACTTCGGCAAATCCTCCTGGTCGTTCCGCGCCTGGCTGGTCCTGGTGAGCGCGGGCGTCCCCTTCCAGCCCCTGCAGATCCGGCTCGAACAGCCGGATACCCGCCAGCGCATCCTCGCCCACGCGCCCTCGGGCAAGGTCCCCGCGCTACTGGTCGACGACCTCGTCATCAACGATAGCCTGGCGATCTGCGAGTACATCGCGGAAACCTGCCCCCAGGCCCATCTCTGGCCCGCGGACGCTCGTCTGCGGGCCAAGGCCCGCGCGGCTTCGGCGGAGATGCATTCCGGCTTCTCCCACCTGCGCACCCAGATGTCGTTCGGGCTGAACACCGGCGATCGGGTCGACGAGTTGCAGACGCAAACCCGCGAGGAGATCCAGCGCGTGTTCGCGATCTGGAGCGACCTGCTCGCGGCCAGTGGCTCGCACAGTTTCCTCTGCGGCAGTTTCGGCATCGTCGATGCCATGTTCGTACCCGTGGTCTTTCGCTTCCGTCGCTACGGCATCGAAGTGCCGGGCCATCTGCAGTCGTACATCAACAACGTGCTGGCTTACCCCGCCGTACAGAAGTGGCTGGAACTGGCCGCCGAGCGGACCTGAGATCTTCCATCGGGCAACGAACCTGATCGCACGATTTCCCCTGAGTCGAAACCGAACGGCCCGGAAGGGCTTTGCGGCGCATCGCGCCTGACGCGCGAGCCCTCAAGCCCCCATTCCATCAACTGCGAAAACGGCGGCCCGAGCGAGCACGAAGTTCAGATCGCCTGCCTCCCTTCACATCCCACGACGCACCTATACCGATGAGCCTCTCGAACCTGGATACACCAATGCTGGACCTGCTCGCGGACATTGAGTCCCAGCCCCTGCGTTATCGCCACCCTCTTCCGGCGCCGTGCGACGGGACCCCGGGCAAATTGGGACCGTTCGGTGGATTCGCCCATGTCGACTAACAGCAATCGGGCAATCCTCGAACTGACCGTCGGCGGGTTGATGCTCAGCCTTTCTGCCCTGACTGTGGCCTTCGCCCAGATCGGGGCCGGCGGCGCTGGCTTCTACAGGATGCTGTTCGCCTCGGTCCTGTTCTTCCTGCTGCTCAAGATTCGCCGCATTCCAGTCCGGCTCAGGGGTTTCAGGGCGCAGCTCTATACGGCGCTGGCCGGCGTGTTCCTGGCCATCGACCTGGCGTTGTGGCATCAGAGCATCTACATCGTCGGCCCCGGCATCGGTTCGATCCTGACCAACTGCCAGGTGTTCTTCATGACCTTCCTGGGCTTCTACCTCCTCAAGGAAAAGCCCTCGGTGAACTTCCTCATCTCGATCACCCTGGCCTTTATCGGGCTGTACCTGTTGCTGATGCCGGAAATGACCGATGCCGTGGGAATCAAGGGGGTGGTGTACGGGGTACTCTCCGGGCTGGCCTACGCGATCTGCGTGTACTTCCTCAAGATCAACACCCAGTTGCCGGACGGCGGTGGCGACAAGATTGCCCAGATGCTCAACCTGAGCCTGTGGGCAGCACTGGTACTGCTCGCCTACGCCCTGGCCAATGGCGAAAGCCTGGCGATCCACGATGGTTGGACCTTGCTGATGCTGGTGATCTACGGGGTGTTGGTGCAATTCGTCGGCTGGCTGCTGGTCAACCGTTCGATCGGTGCCATCAGCCTGGGCCTGGCTGGACTGATCCTGCTATTGGAGCCGGTGATCACCTACTTCATCGACATTGCCTTTCTCGGCAAGACCAACTCAACCCTGCAGGTCTGCGGCGCCCTGCTGACCATCCTGGCGGTGTACATCGGCTCGATCCGGCCGCCGAAGAAGGCGGACCCGGCGCTGCCCGAAGCCACCTGAAACGCCATGCTGCTCCAGCGGTGAGCATCGAGGATCGCCGCCTGGACTCCAGCGCGCGCTCACCCGAAGTCCCTCCCGAAAACCAGTCTTCAACTTGCACCAGCATCCCAACCGAATCAAGGCGAAACATGTTGATTACCAACGATGCCCCGAAGGCCCTGCGAGCATGGCTCTTGGTGGCGCTGGGCTTCTTCACCCTCGCCCTCTCCTATTCATCTCGTTCGGCGCTATCGATGGCGATGCCGATCTGGGAACACAGCTTCGAATGGCCGAGGACCACGCTGTCGCTGGCTGCTGCATTGGCGATGCTGATGATGGCGCTGGTGGCCCCGCTGGTCGGCAGCGTCGTCGATCGCTATGGCGCTCGTGTCGTACTCAGTGGCGGCCTCGCCTCGCTGGCCGCCGGCATGTTCATCGTCGCCCGGCTGGAGAGCCCGGACCAGGTCTGGCTGCTCTTCGCAGGCTTCAGCCTATTGGGTGGCCTGGGGTTTGGCAGCATCGCGCAGCACGTGTTCGCAACCGTGATTGCACACCGATTCCCACGCGGAGCGGGGCTTCCCACCGGCATCAGCCTGTCCGGCTCCAGCGCAGGCCAGTTGCTGGTCCTCCCCGTACTTTCTCTGCTCATCGCCGGTGGGTTCTGGCAGGCCGGGTTCTGGGGGCTGGGCGCAGCGGCGCTGCTACTGATCCCACTGACAGTCGCGGTATTGTCCAAGAAAATTTCGAATGCGCCCGGCCCCAGGGCGGATGCCCCGGCGCCTTCCTCCTCAGTGCGCGCGCAGATCCTTGCCCTGGCCCGCAGCGGGACTTTCCACGCCCTGTTCTGGAGCTATCTGATCTGCGGATTCACCACCAGCGGCGTCATCGAAACCCACTTCCTGCCCTATGCAAACCTGTGCGGCTTCGCCCCTGTTCCCAGTGCCACCGCTTTCGGGATTCTGTCCGGATTCAACCTGCTGGGCATGATCATGGCGGGCTGGCTTGCCGACCGCATGCATCGGCCGCTGCTGCTCTTTGCGATCTACCTGGCGCGGGCCTTGTGCTTCCTGATGTTGCTGCGCATCGGCGACAACTACGAACTGCTCCTGGCCTTTGCCGTTCTGTTCGGGCTTTTCGACTATTCGACCGTCCCGGTCACCGCCGGGCTGCTCTCGGCTCACACCGGGATAAGGTCGCTGGGGCTCGCCCTGGGTCTCTTGTCGGCGGGGCATGCCCTGGGGGGCGCGATGGGCGCCTATCTCGGGGGCTGGTTCTACGATCGGACCGGCCTGTACGACAGCCTCTGGTGGGTATCCATCCTGCTGGCCCTGGCTGCGGCGCTGATGGTCGTCAGCCTCAGGAACAGTGCGGAGGAAGCGGCGGCCGATCTGAAGAGCCCCAAAAATGCCTGAGCCCGTTGCACGAAGGATTCGAGTTGCGGTCCTGGCCGGGCGAGTTCACATCGCAGACAGTGTGTTGCTGGAACCTCATCAAAAGTTATCGTCCGCCATCCATGCCCGGTGTAACGCCATTGGCAATAGCAAGGATGGCCGCATGTCATAACGGCCGTTCAACGCGGCAAGGCCAAGCGCAATTTTTGCGCAAAAAATCTTATCTACGCATTAATCCTGCACAAAACAGCGGAATACGAAGAACTACCGCTCGGATTGCGAAGATAATTTCATCAAGCCTCACGACAACTTGGTCGGCCGAACTCTTCGACAAACTCAACTCCCTGTTTGTCGTGATTACAAAGAGGCGTACACAAACTATCTCTGCCTTAACAATAATTTATCAGGAGATATTGCGTTCATGAAGAAGTCCATTCTCATGGCTATTGCCCTGGTGGGTGCCATCGGCTTCCAAACAGCAAGCGCCCGCCCTCTGGATGAAATCCAGAAGAGCGGAACCATAGTCATCGGTACAGACGGCACCTTCCCTCCCTTCCAATACTTCGATGGCGGAAAACTCACCGGCTTCGAAATCGATCTTGGCAATGAAATCGCCAAACGCATGAACGTCAAGGTGGAATGGAAGCCCATGGCCTTCGATTCCCTGCTCGCGGGACTTTCCCAGGATCGCTGGGATCTCGTAATCGCCTCTTTCGGCGTAACACCAGAACGAGCCAAGGCCGTCGATTTCACCAACCCTCATTACTGCACCGGCGGCATCATTGTCTCCACCAGGCCGGACATCAAATCCGCAGCCGACCTGAATGGAAAGACCGTTTCGGTACAAACGGGCTCGACCTACTTCGAGGCCGTGCAGAAAGTGCCGGGCATCAAGCAGGTCCGCAATCTCTCTTCCGACAATGACGCCCGCAATGCGCTCATCTCCGGCCGCGCCAACGCCTGGATCACCGACAAGTTCGTTGCCTTGACCGCCCAGGCTAAGGGCAGCCAGATCCAGGGCTCCACCCATACCCTGTATCTGGGCAACATGCTCTTCGATGAAGAAATCGCAACCGCGGTGAAGAAAGGCAATAGTCCGCTTCTCGATAAATACAATAGCGTCCTGAAAGACATTCTGGACGATGGAACTTACGCAGCGATTTCTCAAAAGTGGTTCAACGAAGATGTCCGCTGCAAGGGCGGCTCGACAAGCGTCGCAACCAACTGATTCCTGCTCTCGATTACCCGCCGCGGAGTTTATGAAACTCCGCGGCGGGCATGTTGACCCCGCCGTACAAGCTATATACGAAAGAGGTGTAAAATGTCGTCAAGCGCCAAACCCATGCAAAGCAGGATAATTCGAACAGCCGCAAACTTATCGATGATCAAGACTGTGGCGGCCATTCTTGTTACCTTGGCTTTCGTCGTGGGTATGGAGTGGATACTGAGGCATGTGCCGAACCCGATCGGTCCCAATGCCGATCAACTCGCTCAGGCGGCAGTCGTCACCATCGAACTGACCCTTCTGTCCGGCGTGCTGGGCGTGATAATCGGCACATTGGTCGCCTTGGGCAAGACGTCCTCGGTCTGGCCGCTCAGTTGGCTTTGCTCCCTGTACATCTGGGTAGCCCGGGGCACGCCCCTGCTGCTCCAGATCCTGTTCACCTTCTTCGCGCTGCCGGCAATCTTCCCCGCACTGGAGTTCAGCGACTTCACGTCGGCCGCGATTGCCCTGGCCTTCAACGTCGGTGCATACAACGCCGAAGCGATTCGTTCCGGCCTGCTCTCGGTGCCCAAGGGGCAGATCGAGGCCGCCCATGCGCTCGGCCTGTCGCGCCTCACCATCTTCGGCTCCGTCGTCTTCCCCCAGGCGCTGCGGATCAGTTTGCCGCCCCTGGTCAACAACGGCGTATCCCTGCTCAAGGACTCATCCCTGGCCTACGCGATCGGGGTGGTCGAGCTTTCCAACGCCGCAAGCCGCATCCAGTCCGCGACCTTCGAGCCTGTACCCGTACTGCTGACGTCGGCCGCGATCTACCTGGTACTGACTACGGGGCTGACGCAAGTCACCAATGCCCTGGAACGCCATCTGAGCTTTGAGAGAAAGTAAGCATGAACATGAGCGAACAAGCCCTGATCAAGGTAAGCGGCGTCTGCAAGAGTTTCGGTGCGGCAAACATCCTCAATGGGGTGTCGGTGGACTTCAAGCCGGGCGAGGTCGTCGCCATTCTCGGAGCCTCTGGCTCGGGCAAGTCGACATTCCTTCGGTTGCTGAATCGACTGGAGAAGCACGAGACGGGCTCGATCGTAATCGATGGCGTCGAGGTGTCGGACAAACCTTCCAGCCTGGCGGCACTGCGCCGGGAAGTGGGCATGGTATTCCAGAGCTTCAACCTCTTTTCCAATATGACGGTTCTGGAAAATGTATGCCTCGCCCCTCGCAAGGTACGGGGCCTGTCCAAAGCCAATTCCCACGAAGTCGCATCAGCCCTGCTGGCGCGCGTGGGGATGGCCGATCACTGCCACAAGTATCCGGCGATGCTCTCGGGTGGCCAGCAGCAACGTGTCGCCATCGCCCGCGCGCTCGCGATGGAACCGCGCGTACTTCTCTTCGATGAGCCCACCTCGGCACTCGACCCGGAAATGGTCACGGAGGTTCTGGATGTCATGAAGAAGCTGGCGGCCAGCGGCATGACGATGCTGATCGTCACGCACGAGATGGGGTTTGCCAGCGAGGTCGCCGACCGGATCATCTTCTTCAGCCAGGGGAAAATCGAAGAAGACCTGCCACCGAAGGAGTTTTTCAACGGTTGTTCCAATCCTCGGGTAAAGTCATTCCTTGGAAAGGTATTACAACCCAGTGTCAATGCCAGCCAGGCGCTTGGCTGAAATGAATAGCCGGAGGTCCAGCACGGGCTGGCCTCCGCCCTTTATTTGAAACAGTCCAATTTAACAGGGTATAGACGTGGAACTGGACAGGATCGATGCGAGACTGCTTGACGAGCTTCAAAGGAACAACCGGGTTTCCAGCGAAGAGTTGGGTGAGAGGGTTGGACTCTCCAGCACGGGTGTTCAGCGCCGCCTCAAACGCTTGAGGGCCGAAGGTGTCATCCAGGCAGACGTTTCGATCGTCAATCCTAAATCCGTTGGCCGAGACGTGATGATGCTGGTCCTGGTATCCCTTGAGCGGGAAAGAGCCGACATTATCGACAAGTTCAAGCAGTCCATTCGAAACACCCCCGAAGTCATGAGCGGGTACTACGTCACGGGAGACGCAGACTTCGTCCTCATCATTACCTCGAAGAGCATCGAGGATTATGAGCAGTTCACCCGGCAATTTTTCTATAATAACTCCAACATCAAGTGGTTCAAGACCATGGTCATCATGGACAGAGTGAAGACTGGCTTTACCATCCCAATCCCAGGTCTCTCTGAAGTAATAAAGTAAGCGCTGCCAACCCGTTCCTTGAACAGCCAATCCGGCCAGCTATTGAAAGTTGGCCAAGCAAAATCCTCCTGCCACCTTCCTGAATCACGTCAAACCCCTTCAAGCCAACCAGTCCTGCCGCAAATACGCCAATCTGAAACCGCCTCCGCGTTCCTGCATATACGACTTCTAATTCGCAGGAAGCATATATCTCATCGCGTCAAACGCACATAAACACATTCACTGCTCTGTAGCATCGATTGCTGGCGAGATTGCGCATTCTCTTTTCCCAGAGAACCGCTTCGCCACCAGCATGCATCAATCAAAACAACAAGCCGCAAAGGAAAATGCAAGAATGATCAAATACGCACGTTCGACGCTGGCTCTTTCAATTGCCCTGGCTTTTATGGGTGGCGCACAAGCTGCACCGTTACTATCGGCAGAAACTTCCAATAAACCCTATGCAGAGCAAGTCAAGGCGACCAATGCATGGATCGAAGTTGACAAGGCGGCTTTCGAAAACAATATAAGGACCCTACAAGTTAAGTTGCAGGGAAAGAGCCAGATCTGCGCCGTCATGAAAGCAGATGCCTACGGGCACGGGATTGGCCTTCTCGTGCCTTCTGTCATCGCCATGAAGGTTCCCTGCATAGCAGTCGCCAGTAACGAAGAAGCGCGCGTCGTGAGGGAGAAAGGATTCACCGGTCGCCTGATGCGAGTGCGTACCGCCACCCCGAGCGAAGTCGAGACTGCCCTGCCGTACGACGTGGAAGAGCTCGTCGGCGGACTGGAATTTGCCCGTGAGCTGGCCGAGATTGCCAGGAAGCACGGCGAGAAATTGCGCATACACCTTGCCCTGAATTCGGCCGGGATGAGTCGCAACGGACTGGAGGTCTCCACCGACAAGGGTAAGCAAGACGCCCTGGCACTTGTCCGGCTCGATGGCATTCAACTGGTGGGGATCATGACGCACTTCGCGGTCGAGGAACGATCGGACGTGCTGAAAGGTCTTGAGGCATTCAAGGAGCAATCGAAGTGGCTGATCGATGCGGCGCACTTGGATCGCTCTAAATTGACGCTTCATACCGCTGCGTCCTTTGCAATCCAGAACGTTCCAGAAGCCTGGTTGGATATGGTTCGGCCTGGGAACATCCTTTACGGTGACCCTGTCGAGAACAGCAAGGAATACCAAAGGGTCCTTTCCTTCAAGTCCACCGTAGCGTCGGTCAATGCCTACCCTGCCGGAAATACGGTTGGCTACGATCGGACACTGACGCTGAAACGTGACTCGCTGCTGGCGAACGTTCCCGTAGGCTACTCCGATGGCTATCGAAGGGCCTTCACGAACAAGTCCTACGTCCTGATCAATGGCCAGCGGGTTCCCACAGTCGGAAAGATCTCCATGAACACTGTCATGGTCGATGTCACGGACCTTAAGGGCGGTGTGAAGCCAGGCGACGAAGTCGTGCTTTTCGGCAGGCAAGGAGCCGCCGAAATCTCCCAAGGCGAACTCGAGGACTTCAACAATGCCCTGCTGGCTGATCTCTACACCGTCTGGGGCAACTCCAACCCTCGTATCCTGAAGAATCAATAACCCGGGAGTGACAAGGCCACGCCCAAGCGTGGCCTTGTCACTCAGCCTCCGGAGCTCATGCCGAAAGCAGATGCCCACCTCTCAAAGGTGTTTCCCCCGCGATGTAGGCCAGGTCCATTCCCGGCATTGCGTAGCGTCGGTTCTGCCTGGCGAAAAGAACACCTTTGACACCCGCACAATAGCGTTTCGTCTCACCGATGACGGGATCGAGGACGTCCACCACCGGATCACCGGGTTCGAGCATGTCACCGCATTGGGCGAGGTAAACAATCACCCCAGGCGCTTCCGAGAACAGCACTTCGGTTCCGTCCAGCGGCGTTGCCTTGTGATACAGAGGGGGAACCAGAACCTCGTCCCGCCCACGCAGTACGCCCTGCAAGCGCAGGTAGTCGAGGATGCGACCGGCATCTTCCCGGGCCTGGCGGTGGCTGACTTCAAGCTGCCCGCGCAACTCGATGGCAACACTGATGGTGGGCGTGGGTATGGGGAAACCAGGGAGCAAGTTCTGCAGCTTCACCCAGAAACTCACACTCACTTCATCGAACGGGCTGTTTCCCTGCTCCTGGGCATAGAGCGTCGCTTGCGCCCCCATCAGGGCCGCCAGCGGCATGACCTCCTCCAGATTGCCCGGATGAGCATACAGGTGCAGTACCGACTCGCAGTCGCAATGCAGGTCCAGCGCGATGTCGGCATCACAGGAAAGGCTCAGAAGCACTTTGCGCAGGGCATCGACATGCCTCGCAGGTTGCAGCCTTTCGATCTGCAGTCTGAGTGCGGCCCGGGCCAGCGCGACATTCCCATCGCCATCGGGCCCCAGGCGTCCTTTCAGGGCCTCGGCCACTTCGACTGAGAGATCCGGGAAGTACCGGTTGAAGTTCTCGCCCGTGTACAGGTCGAAGCGCCCCATCTGGTAGGTCAGCACGGTCTGGTCCAGTCCGATCGGGTTGGCCACCGGCACCAGCACAACCTCGCCCACCAGGTTCCCGCTCGCTTCCTCCTGCAGGAGGATCTCCCTCAGGTAGTGGCTGACGAGCATGCCTGGCAGTTCGCTGGCATGCAGTCCGGCCTGGATGTAAACCTTGCGCGCCCCCTCCGTTCCAAAATGAAAGCTATGCACCTCCCTGCTGGTGCCCAGCGATGCTCCTGAGATGACGTGAGTTCGTTGCCGCATGAATCTTGCTCCTGGGCACGGCGCCCTTGCGGCGCCGTTTCCTTAAGATGGTTAAGAGAACTGGAGTCTTTTGATTTTCCGGCTGTTCATCGCCAGGTAGATGACGCCCACTGCAAGCCAGGCAAGTCCCATCTTCATGGCATGCATATCCAGGCTGATCCACACATAGCCAATGACTGCCAGGCCAATCAGAGGAACCACGCCGTCTTTTACCCAGTTGCCGGAGGGCGTACGAACCATGAACTGGTTCAGCACGCACAGATGCAGCACGAAGAACGCCGACAGCGCGCCGAAGTTCACCAGTGAAGTCAGCGAGTCGACATGGGACATGAACAGGACGCTGACCAGCATGGACACCGCGGCCACGAACACTGTGCTCACATACGGCGTCTGATAGCGCGGATGCAGACGGGCCAGGGCAGCCGGGAGCTGACCGTCACGCGCCATGCTCAGCAGAATCCGCGAAATGGCGGTTTGTGCCACAAGCGCACAGGAGAATCCCCACGAAACCGCTGTGGCGACGGCGCACGCGATCTTCAGCGGCGTACCTCCCACCGCGTAGGCGATGGTGTAGAACGCATTGTCCTTGTCCTGGGCGAGAGCGCCGAAATCGGGCCAGGCCATGCCCGCCACCCAGGTCTGGATGATGAACAGGGCCCCCATCAGGAACAGAACCGTGATAGTGGCCTTGCCCACATCGCTGGGCTTGCCGGAGTTCTCCTCGGCAAGCGTACTGATGGCATCAAACCCCAGGAAACTCAATGCGGCGATCGACACCGCACTCATGATCAGCCCCGGACTGAAGGTCTCAGCGTTGTACAACGGCGCAATCGATGGCTGCCCCAGGTGACCGCCAAACACCATGTAGAGGCCGAGGGTCACAAACCACACGAACACTGTCATCAGGCAGATGGCAAAGACATCATTGGTTCTCGCCGTGATATGGATGCCACGCACGTTTACCACGGTGTTGAACGCGATGAATGCCGCCAGCCATAGCCACTTCGACAGCCCCGTGACTGCCTCCAGGGCGAGCGCGGAAACGATATAGCAGAGCGCCGGAAGCAGGATGTAATCCAGCAGTACCAGCCAGCCAACCAGGAACCCGATGCGGGCACCCAGCGCATGACTCGCATAGGCATAGATGGAGCCGGCCTTGGGACAGGTTGAAGACATCCGGGCATAACTCAAGGCGGTGAAGATCATTGCGATCATGCCCACCAGATAGGCCATTGTGGCCATGCCCTTGGCTTCACTGACGATGTAGCCATATATCCCCATTGGAGCGATGGGGATCATGAATATCATTCCGTAAATGACCATGTCGCGCACGGTCAGCGTGCGCTTGAGAGCGACTTCGCCTTTGGGGGATTGCATGTCTTTTCTCCTCAACTAAGGGAACGACCCAGGGCGTTCCCCGTTGGTATTTGTTGTTTAGTAGACAGCAGAATAAATATCGCGAACTTCCTTCTCGTCCTTGTTGTTCATTTCCCTGATCTCGCTTTTCTTGATCGCCTGATAGCAATCAAATAACGCCGCCCCGAGGCCGGACTTGATGACTTCGTCTGCGGCCAGTTCCTGCAGGGCTTCATCGAGATCGGCAGGCAACGCACGCAAACCGAACCGGGCGTGTTCGCTGGCGGGAATGGATGACGGATTGGTGTTGACCAACTCCGGCATTGCGAGCTTGCGCTTGATGCCGTCGATACCGGCGGCCAGGATCGCGCCGAGTACCAGGTGCGGAGATGCCAGCGCATCGGCGGCGCGATATTCGATGTTGGCCTGCCTGGCCGCATCGTTGCCATCCAGATGCGCGATGGGGGCGATGCGAATGGAGGCCTCGCGATTCTGCTGGCCAATGCACGCATAAGCCGCGCTCCAGCTGTTCGGGCGCAGCCTCTGGTAGGACACCACACCCGGCGCGGTAATCGCCGTCAGGGCGTTCATGTGTTCGAGTACGCCGGCACTGAAGTGGCTGGCCAGTTCCGATAGCTGGCCCGGCCGGCCGGGATCGTACGTCAGCGGCAGGTCGTCCTCGCTCCAGAGGGAAACATGGACGTGCACGCCATTGGTTCCGGGATTGAGCGAACTGACAGGCGAGAACGACACCCGCCGCCCCTGTCGTCGACAGATTTCCCGCACCACCTCCCGGACGTTGACCGCGCGATCGGCTGCCTTGAGTGCCTGTGCGGGGCTGCAGGTGACCTCGAACTGCCGGGCGGCATATTCGGGAATGCACATTTCCGGATCGACACCGGCCTCGATGAGCGCCGCCACGATGAGTGAGCACAGCTGCTCTTCGGATCTTGCGGCCTCCAGGGAAAAACACGGGGCCGGAACCTGGATGTCGGTGAACATGAATTCATGCTCGAACGAGGCAATGGCCTTGATGCCCAGCTCCGCGAGACCGGCCACCTGGCGTTTCAGGTACTGGCGCGGACAAGCCTCCCAGGGACTTCCATCCATGTTCAGGAAGTCCGTGTGGAAATACCGCAGCGGGCTCGTCGAGTCATCACCCGAGACGCAAACCTCGCTGTCCCGGTCCGGCATCATGATCAGGTCCCCGGACGCACCCCATGGGTTTTCGACAATGCTGCCGAACGGGTTCAGGGCCAGGTTGGCCGGTGTCCAGCACAACCCCTTCTTCAAATTGGACTCCAGCCGCTGCTCGGGGAAGGTCCTCGCGCGGGTGATACCTGCGTAGTCGTGACTGACGAAGTGAACGAGGGTCTGACTCATCTTATTGTTTTGCATTGTCTTTTCGCTCTTGGATTGGCAGCGGCCGCCTGTAGCCGACCGCGCCGGTGTAACGATTGCCGCGGGAGCCCAACGCTCCCTTGCCGTCTACAGAGCCCGCTCCCGTCAACGAAACCATCGTTTCACTAACAATAGTTTGATAAGGCTATGTAACGTTCGTTACAGTAGCAGCCGTCAAATCGACCTGCAATAGGCACGCTGTACACCTCACCTGCGGCAGCGCTTCAGCTGACGGAGGAAGACAGGCTGATTGAAATCCTGCACCCGCATGCCGCCCCCACATGAAGTGCAGGAACTCTCGAAAACCCGGCAATCCGAACAAGAGGAAGCTGCAATGAAGCGTCTCGAAACAACGGGCATGACCCGCGCAACCCTGGTGGACCCCAAGCGCACCGCGCTGCTGATCGTCGACGTCCAGAACGCTGAGGTCTCGCCCTACATCCAGGAACACCACCCGGAGTACTACCACCGGGTGATGAACGAAGTGGTACCCGGCATACGGAGCCTGATAGCTGCCGCCCGTGAATCCGGCAGCGAAGTGATCTATACGGTGATCGAAAGCCTGACCCGAGACGGTCGTGATCGATCCCTGGACCACAAGCTCTCCGGCCTGCTCGTACCCAGGGGTTCCTGGGAAGGCAAGGTCGTGGAAGCCATTGCCCCCGGCGAAGACGACATCGTCCTTCCCAAGACCTCTTCGGGCGTATTCAACTCCACGAACCTCGACTATGTCCTGCGCAACCTGGGCGTCACCGCGGTGATCGTCGTCGGCGTGCTCACCGATCAATGCATCGACATGGCGGTCCGCGACGGCGCCGACCGCGGCTATTTCATGGTCTGCGTTTCCGATGCCTGCGCCAGCTATAACCAGACGCGCCACCAGAACGCGCTTTCCGCCTTCGGCGGCTACTGCAGGATCTCGACCCGCGAACAGGTCATCGCCGAGCTCACCAGAGCCCTCTGATCCGCTCAACGAGGGCGGCCGCACCCGCGCCGCCCTACCCTGTTTGTCGAAGTTCCATGCGAACTTTCCTCGCAGAACATAAATCCTGCGAAATTCCAAAAAATACTCAGTTTCCAATCGCGATCAGAGATTTTTACGCAGAAATCCGACCCGCACCGATTCCTAGAATGGCCTCCATAAACACCCGTCTGGCGTTGAGGCCCACAACATGAAAAACCTTGCCAAGGCTGCGCTCGAGAAGTTGCGCCGCCCCGACCTTCTGGAAAAACGTGCCTACATCGATGGGCAGTGGATCGAAGGTGAAACCTGTCTGGCGGTAGTCGACCCGGCAACCAGCGAGACCATTGCCCAGGTTGCCCATTGCAGCGAAGGCTGGATCGACAAGGCGGTCGATGCCGCGACCGAAGCGTTCGAGTCCTGGCGCGACACGCCTCCAGCTCAACGTGGGGCGATCCTGCGTCGCTGGGCAGCGCTGACCCGGGAACATTCGTACGACCTGGCGATCATCATGACCGCCGAGCAAGGCAAGCCCTTCAAGGAGTCCCTGGGCGAAATCGCCTATGGCGCCAATTTCCTTGAGTGGTTCGCCGCCGAAGCCGAGCGCAGCTACGGTGAGTCGATCCCCAGTCACCTCGATGGCAGCCAGTTGACCACCAAGCTGCAACCCATTGGCGTGACTGCGGCGATCACCCCCTGGAACTTTCCGAGCGCAATGATCACCCGCAAGGCTGGTGCTGCGCTGGCGGCCGGCTGCCCCATGATCGTCAAGCCCGCTCCGGAAACCCCTCTCTCCGCGCTCGCCCTGGCCAAGCTTGGACAAGAAGCCGGCATCCCGGCGGGCGTCTTCCAGGTCGTCACCGGCGACGCACCGAAGCTCTCGGCCAGGCTGCTGCAGCGAACGGAAGTGCGCGCCTTCAGCTTCACCGGATCGACCCAGGTAGGCCGCATTCTCCTGCGCCAATCGGCCGAGACAGTGAAGAAAGTCTCGCTTGAACTGGGTGGCCATGCGCCTTTCATCGTCTTTGACGACAGCTCGATCGAAGAGGCGGTGCAAGGCTGCATCGGTGCGAAGTTCGCGACCTCCGGCCAGGACTGCCTGGCGGCAAACCGCATCTATGTACAGCGCTCCATCTATGAGCCGTTCGTGAAGGCATTCGCGGAAGCCACCGCAGCCCTCAAGGTGGGCCATGGCCTGGAAGAAGATGTCGATATCGGCCCGATGACCCGGGTGAGCGTGGCCAACAAGTGCCGCGATCACATAGGCAACGCGATCTCCCTGGGCGCTCGCGTTCTCACCGGCGGCATGGAAAACGATCTGGGCAGCAGCTTCGTCTCCCCGACCGTACTGGCCGACGTGACCGACGAGATGGATATCACTTTCGAGGAAACCTTCGGCCCGGTGGCTGCAGTTCTGCCCTTCGACACCGAAGACGAGGTGGTTCGGCGAGCGAACGACACCGAGTACGGCCTGGCGGCTTACGTCTACACCAATGACCTGCGCCGCGCGGCCCGGGTCTCCGACCGCCTCGAATACGGCATGGTCGCCCTGAACACCCCGAAATTTACCGGCGCGCCAATCCCCTTTGGCGGCTGGAAACAATCCGGCCTTGGCCGGGAAGGCTCCAGGCACGGTTTGGCTGAGTACATGGAGCTCAAATACGTCTGCGTAGGCGGCCTTTAATCTAAGGAGAACAACAATGGATAAGCACACTCAAGAACTCATCGCCGCTCAAGACCGTGGCTCCGTACTGCACCCGTTCACCCACCTGAAGGACTTCGCCAGCGGCAAGCTGGGCGACCCGACCATCGTCGAGACGGGCAAGGGCATCCGCATCACCGATGCGACCGGTCGCGAGTACATCGATGGCTTCGCCGGCCTGTACTGCATGAACATCGGCTACGGCCGTACGGAAGTGGCGGAGGCGATCTCGCGCCAGGCCCACAAGCTCGCCTACTACCATACCTACGCAGCGCACACGACCGACGAACTGGCTCGTCTCTCGGATCGTCTGGTCCGCATGGCGCCGGGCAAGATGAGCAAGGTGTTCTACGGCCTGTCCGGCTCCGATGCCAACGAAACCCAGGCCAAGATCGTCTGGTACTACAACAACCTGCGCGGCTTGCCGAAGAAGAAGAAAATCATCTCCCGCGATCGTGGCTATCACGGCTGCTCCGTCGTATCGGGCTCCATGACCGGGATGAGCTTCTATCACGACTACATGGATCTTCCGGTCTCGGGCATCCTGCGCACCGGTGTGCCGCATCACTACTGGGGCGCCGAGCCCGGCGAAACCGAAGAACAGTTCTCCGCCCGTCGTGCGCGGGAGCTGGAAGAGCTGATCCTGAGCGAAGGCCCGGACACCATTGGTGCATTCATCGCCGAGCCCGTCCTGGGCACCGGCGGCATCACACCGCCCCCGGCCGGTTACTGGGCCGCGATCCAGCCGGTCCTGAAGAAGTACGACATCCTGCTGATCGCCGATGAAGTCATCACCGGTTTCGGCCGCACCGGCGCCATGTTCGGCTGCGAGAAGTACGGCATCGAGCCGGACCTGATCACCGTCGCCAAGGGCCTCACTTCTGCCTACGCCCCGCTGTCCGCATCGATCGTAGGCGAGAAGGTCTACAAGGTCATGGAAGAAGGTGCAGACCGCGTAGGCGCTTTCTCCCATGGCTACACCTACTCCGGCCACCCGATCGGTGTCGCCGCCGCGAACGCCGTCCTGGACATCGTCGAGAACGAAGACATCCCGGGCCACGTCAGCCGCGTCGGCGAGTACTTCCAGAAGTCCATGCAGGAAACCTTCGCCAATCTCCCGATCGTGGGTGAGGTTCGCGGTGTCGGCCTGATGGCGGCCATCGAGTTCGTAGCCGACCCGGTAACCAAGGCACGCTTCGACCCCGCCCTGAAAGTCGGTGCCCGCGTATCGAAAGCTGCACGCGACCTCAACCTGATCGCCCGCGCCATGCCTCACGGCGACATCCTGGGGTTCGCCCCGCCACTGGTTACTACCGAGAAGGAGGTGGATCAGATCATCGACATTGCTCAGAAGGCCGTACTCAGCGTCATGGATGAGCTGAAGGCCTAAGTTCTCCCTTGCTTGTCACCTCTCGGCCGGTGCTCAACCGGCCTTTTTTTTCCGTATGAATCACCCGCCCCTTGGCGCATGTGCCGCCACCGTTTCCGGAATTCCGGCCGAGGTCAAATTGGCAACTCCTGTACTACTTCTGGAATCCCGCGCCGCCGAAATCCGATCGATACTGGCGTTGGCGGCTCCCGAAATCCGGATCATCGAGGAGCTCAGCAACTCCGCCGAAGTCGAAACTTGTGAGATATGGCTGGGCGAGCCCGATCGTGCCGCGGCGCTGCTCAGGCTGGGCTACTCGCCTCGCTGGCTTCAATCCACCTGGGCCGGCTACAAACCGCTCCTGGCTCCCGGCTTGCCCAAGTCCTACCGACTCAGCCGGGCCGTCGGGGTATTCGGGCAGGCGATAGCCGAGTACGCACTGACCCACCTGCTCGCGCATACGCAACACCTGCGACGTCGGGATCTAAGCCAGGCGCAGGCTACCTGGGACTCCGGGACACCCGCAGGGCTTTCCGGCGCCCGAGTCCTGATTGCAGGAGCCGGTGAAATAGGCTGCGACCTGGCCCGCTTCCTCCGCCCGTTCGGCGTGACGATCACCGGCATGGCCAGGGGCGCCAAGGCTGATCCGGCATTCGATCGCATCATCGGCCCCGACCAGCTCCTGAGTGCCGCTGGCGCCTCGGATTTCATCATCAACCTGCTGCCGGACACGCCGGAAACCGCCGACATCTTCGACGAGCGCTTCTTTCACGCGGTCAATCCGAACGCCGTGTTCATCAATGCCGGACGTGGCACTTCGGTCGTCGACCAGGCCCTGATCTCCGCCCTGGCCGATGGGCGTCTCGCCTGGGCGGTGCTGGACGTGTTCAGGGAAGAACCCCTGCCTCGCCAGCACCCTTTCTGGACAACACCACGCCTGACCATCACCGCCCATGTTGCGGGCCCTCTGGTTCCCAACCTGATGGCCAGGCAGTTCCTGGAGAACCTGTCGCGGTACAGACAGGGCCAGGCGCTGAAGGGGCAAGTCGACTTTCACTGCGACTACTGACATAGCACGCACATCACCAATTACGGGCAACGACACACCGGGACAGGACAGGCATGGCCAGAAAGATTCCATTCACAACGCTCGATGCCATCGTAGCGCTGCTTCTGAGCCAGAAAATCTACGGCTCCGCGCAGTCCATCCGGCAAACCGCAAAGCGCTGTGCCGAGCGCCTCCCCCGGCAACGGCGGCACCTGATGTACTCGATCATCAACAGCCCGGACCCACTGACGATCGTCCGACACATCTCGAACGGCCTTTGACACCGGAAACCAAGCACCTGCCCAGGCGCGGGGCGAAAGCTCCCCGCGCCTATTCGCCTTTACACAAGTACAAATAGATAGACGGAAGTAGGAATGAGTACCCCCCACAAACAAGACCTCCCCGCCCCTGTGTGCATGAATGACGCATCCACGGATTTGCACCGGGGCCTCTCCAATCGTCACGTTCAATTCATTGCACTGGGCGGAGCGATCGGCTCCGGGCTCTTCATGGGTGCCGGCAAGACCATCAGCACCTCGGGCACCTCCATCGTCCTCACCTATTTCATGATCGGCATGGTGCTCTTCTTCGTCATGCGCGCCATGGGGGAGCTGCTGCTGTCCAACCTGAACTACAGGACCTTCGCGGACTTCTGCGCGGACTACCTCGGTCCCTGGGCCGGCTTTTTCATCGGCTGGTCGTACTGGCTGACCTGGATCGTCGCGGCAACCGCTGACTGCGTCGTCATCGGGGGTTATATCCAGTACTGGTTCCCCGAGCTGCCGGCCTGGGCTCCGGCCATGTCGATCCTCATCGCCCTCCTCGCACTGAATCTGGTGACGGTCAAGGTCTTTGGCGAAATCGAGTTCTGGTGCACCCTGGTGAAGGTGGTCGCGGTCGTCGCACTGATCGTTTCCGGCCTGATCCTGATCGGCACCTCTTTCACCTCACCCAATGGCGTGCAGTCTTCGTTTGCCCACCTGGTGGATCGCGATGCCTTCCTGCCCCATGGCGTCGCCGGGTTCTTCGCCGGATTCCAGATCGCCATTTTCTCCTTCGCCGGTATCGAGATGATCGGGACTACCGCCGCTGAAGCGGAGAACCCGCACAAGACCCTGCCCAAGGCCATCAACGCGGTACCGATCAGGGTCATGATCTTCTACGTCCTGTCCCTGGCCTGCATCATCGGCGTCTGCTCCTGGAGCCAGATCTCCCCCGAGCGCAGTCCGTTCGTTCAACTCTTCCTGCTGTCGGGCCTGCCCTTGGCCGCCGGCTTCATCAACCTGGTGCTGACGACCTCGTCCATCTCCGCCGCCAACAGTGGCGTCTTCTGCACGAGCAGGACCCTGTTCGGCATGGCCTCGGCGCAACAGGCTCCCGGCCTTTTCAACGGCACCACCCGGTCCAGGGTGCCCGGCAGCAGCCTGCTGTTCTCCTGCCTGTGCATCTCGATCGGGGCGGGCCTGCTGATCTTCATCCCGGAGGTCATGACGGTCTTCACGCTGGTGTCTACCGTCGCATCCACCCTGCTGATCTTCATCTGGACGCTGATCCTGGTCACCTACCTGGTTTACCGCAGGCAGCGCCCGGACCTGCATCTCGCATCGAGCTTCAAGATGCCGTTTGGCGTCCCGCTGAGCATCCTCTGCATCGGCTTCTTCATCTTCACCCTCTGGCTGCTCACCTTGCAGCCGGATACTCGGGCCGCCCTGACCCTCATGCCTGCCTGGTTCGGCTGGCTGGCCTTCATCTACCTCTTCAAGTACCGGGTCAAGGTAGCGCCCGCCGAGCCGGCGGGCGCCTAGAGGCAGAGGCTCCCGACTCCTCCCACTAACGCCCGGCGCCCTGCCGGGCTTTTTCCAGCCCTTGCTTCAAGAGCAGGAGCCTGGACGCGACACTCGCACTCAAGGCCCAAAAGTTGGTAGTTTGCAGGAGGACAATCCAAGCAAGACTTCCGGCCCGCCCATAATCGGCGTGCCACATGTGCGTAACCACAGACTCCAGATATGACGTCTCAGCGATCGATACGACAGCAGATACAGGACAGCAGTCCCTCCTTCACTCCAAGCGAGCGCAAGCTGGTCAGGCTGCTGACCGGCCCCAGCCCGGTGGTCGCACTAGGCTCGATTCATCAACTCGCCAAACAAGCGAATGTGAGTGCACCGACAGTCCTGCGCTTCGCGGTGAAGCTCGGGTACTCAGGCTTTCCGGAATTCCAGAATGCGTGGCTGAACGAGCTGGAACTCAAGCTCAGCTCTCCGTTGAAACTGATCGACCACACGCACGACGACGCCGATAACGTGTTCGGACGGGAGCTGGGCACCTTGGTCGAATCGGGAATCAACGAAGCCACCCAGGCCGCCGATGTGGTTCGGTTGCTGGCTGACCTCAATCGCCGGATCTACATTCGTGGCGGCCGATTCAGCCAACCGCTGGCCGAATACCTCTACTCCCACCTGCGCGAAATACGCGGGAACACCGAGATCCTCGGGCGCAACCCGACGCAGGACCTGGATGCCATCGTCGATGTCTCACGCAAGGACATCGTCGTCATCTTCGACTACCGGCGCTATCAGCCCGATACCCTTCACCTGGGCAAACTTGCCAGCGAACAAGGCGCCACCTTGGTGCTGTTCACTGACAAGTGGCTGTCCCCCATTGCGGATTTAAGCAGCCACGTCGTCGTGTCGGATATCGTCTCCGGCTCGGCCTACGACACGCTGGTTCCCGCCATGGCGCAGGTGGAGTACTTCGCCATGCATCTCTTGAAGGCACTTGGCGACAAAGCCTCCCGACGGCTCCAGCGGCTGGAGGCGCTGAGAGGCTCCACGGCGAAGCCGCCTCGTTAATCCCATTCTCGCTTCTGCCTCGTTCGAGGGGCAGGCGAAGGTCTAGATGCGGAAGCTGTCCACCAGCTGCCGCAGACGCCCGGCCTGGTTCTCCAGGTCGGCGCAGGCGCGCAGGGTCGCCTGCAGGTTCTCCACGCCTTCCTGGTTCAGGGTGTTGATCTCGGTGATGTCCATGTTCAGCGAGTCGACCACGGCGGTCTGCTCCTCGGTGGCGGTGGCCACCGACTGGTTCATCGAGTCGATCTCGCCGATGCGGTGGGTGACGCTGGCCAGGCGCTCGCCAGCGCGGTTGGCGATCTCCACGCTTTCCAGGCTGTAGCGCTGGCTCTCGGTCATGGTGTCCACGGCTTCGCGGGCGCCGACCTGCAGTTCTTCGATCATCTTCTGGATCTGCTGCGCCGATTCCTGGGCACGGTGCGCCAGGTTGCGCACCTCGTCGGCGACCACGGCGAAGCCACGGCCGGCTTCCCCGGCGCGGGCCGCTTCGATGGCGGCGTTCAGGGCCAGCAGGTTGGTCTGCTCGGAGATGCCCTTGATCACTTCGAGGATCTGCCCGATGTTCACCGTGCGGCTGTTCAGCGCTTCGATGTTGGCGCAGGCCGAGCTGATCTTGTCGGACAGTTGGTTCATCGCGCTGATGGTCTGCTCGACCACCTGGCGGCCATCGCCGGCCTGGTGCGAGGCGTCGGTGGCGTGGTGCGAGGCATCGGCGGCGTTGCGGGCGATTTCCTGGGCGGCGGCGCCCAGCTCGTTGATCGCGGCAGCCACGCTGTTGGTGCGGTTGGCCTGCTCGTCGGAGTTGCTCATGGACGAGTTGGAGGCGTTGACCACCAGCTGCGAAACGTCGTGCAGGCTGCGCGCGGTGGAGGCCACTTCGCGGATGGATTCGTGGATGCGCTCGACGAAGCGGTTGAAGGCGTTGGCCAGCACGCCGAACTCGTCGTTGCTGGCGACCTTCAGGCGCTGGGTGAGGTCGCCGTCGCCCTGGGCGATGTCCTGCATGGCGCGGCCCATGTCGGTCAGCGGGGCCATCAGCACGCGGATCAGCATGCCCAGCAGGAGCAGGATGGCGACGATGGCGATGGCTGCGGCAATGATGGCCGAGGCGCGGAACTTGCTCAGCATTGCGTAGGCCGCGTCCTTGTCGATGGACAGGCCGATGTACCAGTTCACCGAGGGCAGCCCCTGCACCTGGGTGAAGCTGAGGATGCGCGTATGGCCGTCCAGTTCGGCCTCGCTGAAGCCGGCGCCGATGCGCGGGGTGTTCTGCGGGTAGACCTCGGCCAGGGTCTTCATCACCAGGTTCTTGTCCGGGTGCACGAGGATCTTGCCGTCACCGCTGACCAGGAAGGCGTAGCCCATGCCGCTGAAGTCCAGCGAGTTGATGATCTGCACCAGGGTCTTCAGGCCAATGTCGCCACCGACTACACCGATGGTCTTGCCGGCAGAGCGTACGGGCGTGGCGATGGTAATGGTCGACTCTCCTGTGTTGCTGTCGACATAAGGCTCCGTCAGGGTGGTCCCGCCGGCGGCCAGGGCAGCCTTGTACCAGGGGCGGTCTCGCGGGTCGTATCCGGAGGGCATTTCTTCGTCTGGCCGCTGGGTGAAAACGCCATTGGCCTGACCCAGATAAATGAAGCCGAAGGTGGATGACAGCACCTCATGCTCCAGTAGAGTGCCGAGCGAGGCTGAATCACTATCGCGCGAGATGCTCTGGCCGGTCTGTTCGACAAGCAAAATACGACCTTCAAGCCAATTAGCCACATTGTTCCCGGCAAGCACACCGATCTCGCTCAGGTGAGTCTCGAGATTGGTACGGATAGCGCTTCGTTGGTGAAAGTCGTTGTAGAGACTGAACAGGGTGAAGGCGGAAAAAACGACCAGTGAGGCAGCCAGAAGGACTTTGTGGCTGAACGTAAAGCACTTCATCATATGGCGCGATTCCAGGGGCATGCTTGCTTAGGCCGGAGCTGGTTAGATTCTCCGGTTATCCAGTGAGGATTGGCGGCAAAATACCCAGCCAAATCGCAGATAAGTCTCCTGAAAGCCCCTGTTAGTGCAAAGAACCCAATACAGGCCCGATCATCCCGCTGATATTTCGTTCGGGCCTTGTCGTGACGAAGCACAGGACAAGAAATGGGACCGCATTCGCAACGAACGACACATGGCGCCATCCAATAGTCGCAGAGCGAGCAGTCGTCGACAGTCGTCTTCGGTCAAAGATGAATACTGAATATCTGTATATGGACTCCCCCTCACCTCGGCACCTTGAGTGCCAGACTGAAGGTGCCGAGGTGAGGGGGAGTCCATCCCATTGCTTCGGGTCGGAAGCTGCCTCTCGCCAGCGGTAGCAATCGGCCAATAGCGGACGGTCTAGTGTGGCCTCAATGGGCGTACTTCCCGCCCGCTGAATTCAGCCCATGGCCTCAATCCCCACGAAATAGCTACCATCACGCCGAATGCCTTTATAGTGGCGAAATGCATGCGCAGGGAAACAACTAGATTCCACTGCACGCGTTTGACCTACAGTCGAGCAGCCTGCAATCCGCCAGCTAGTTTTTTTATTGAGCTGGCTCGCTGAGAGCGTTGCAGCAAGCACGTACCGAAACTAATCAAGAAGGCTCAGCTTGGCTAATGGCTGACCCTAAGCGCCAGGGAGGCTCAGATGAGCGACGATGTAGTTGAGAGTGGAAGTAGTGACCAGCCCAGCCATGAGGTAGCTACCCCAATCTCCGAGCCTTTGATTGTGGAAGACACTTCGCCAATCGAACCGGCGCCAGTCAAAACGGTGAAGATCCAAACCACCGTCGTCGCCAAGCTCAACCTCGCCGACTATCAGAATGCTGTTCCACTTATCCGTGAACTACGCGTCATCAACGAAACCACAACGAGGTACAGCGATCTAGAGCTTACGCTGTCCTCCGATCCAGCAGTTTTCAAGCCAAAAACCTGGCATATCTCTGAGCTCGCGGCGAAGGCTTTTCGGCAAATTCCAGGACTCGACCTAGCCGTCGATGGAGGCATGCTCGCCAAACTGACCGAGGCCGAGCACTCGACGCTCAACTTCGTCCTGACCTGCAGAGCCGACTCTCCTGCAGAGCCCCGCACAGTCATTGCTCAGACTGAACTCCGGCTGGAGGTATTACCACGGAATCAGTGGGGGGGACTGGCCCATCTTCCGGAATTAACGGCCGCGTTCGTGCAGCCCAACGATCTGGCCGTGGAAGCCCTGCTTAAGAAGGCGGCCGAACTGCTGCGTAAGAACGGCAAGAGCGCCGCTCTCGATGGTTATACCAGCGGCTCAGAGCATGCCTGGGAAATCGTTTCCGCAGTCTGGAGTACGGTAGTGTCCATGGGGCTGGACTATGCGCTACCGCCGGCCAGTTTCGAAAGAGACGGGCAGAAAGTGCGAAGCCCCAGCCACCTGGCTGAGCACGGTCTTGCGACCTGCTTCGACACCACCATGCTGTTTTGTGCCCTACTTGAGCAAGCAGGCCTTAATCCTCTGATCATCTTTACGCATGGCCACGCGTTTGCCGGCGTATGGCTGAAGAACGAAGAGTTCACGACAACTGTCGTCGACGATATCACCGCGCTGCGCAAGCGCATGAAGCTCAACGAACTCGTGCTGTTCGAAACCACCCTCGTAACCCAGCGCCCTTCGGTGGGGTTGCGTTACGCCATCGAACGTGGGGCAGATCACCTTGCCGAAGGTAAAGAGAGTTCGTTCGAAATGGCGTTGGACATTCGTCGAGCACGATTGCAGCGAATCAAGCCAATGGCCAGCGGCGATGCGCAGGTTCATGGCAGTGGTGCCGCTCAAGAAGAAACCACCCCAGTGGTTGCCCCCGAGATCGAAGCGCCCATGGCCTTACCGAGCGATGTCGCGGACACCGTGGATGTCGCCGGCCTCGACCCTCGGGATCGTCTCGGTCGCTGGCAGCGCAAGCTGCTCGACCTGTCTCTACGAAACAACCTGCTCAATTTCAAAGCCGGGAAAAAAGCGCTGAAGCTGGAGGCACCTAGCCCAGGTGCGCTGGAAGATTTGTTAGCCACCGGCAAGCAAATCAAACTGATGATACGACCGGATCTGATGGATGGCGCGGATCCGCGCGACAAGGAGCTTTACGAAGCCCGTGAGCACGAAAACGTTCGGAGGCAACACGCCCTGGATGCGCTTAAGCGCAATGAGGTATTCATCGCCCTGTCACAAGCAGAACTCGACAGCCGCTTGATCGAGCTGTACCGGGGAGCCAGGACCAACCTTCAGGAAGGAGGTGCCAACACCCTGTTCCTCGCTCTTGGATTCCTTTCATGGACACGGGAGGATCGGGACAACCAACGCTATCGTGCACCGCTGATCCTGATTCCGGTGACGCTGGAGCGGAAAAGTGCGCGCTCGGGCTTTACGATCATCCTGCATGACGACGAACCACGCTTTAACCCGACCCTGATCGAAATGCTGCGCCAGGACTACGATCTGAACCTTGGCGTTGCCGAGGGCGAGTTGCCGCGAGACGAATCGGGCCTGGACATCGATGCGATCTGGCGCAATGTCGCGCATGCAGTCAAGGACATCAAAGGCTGGGAAGTGAGTGAGGACGTTGTTCTCTCAATGTTTTCCTTCGCCAAATATCTGATGTGGAAGGATCTCACCGAGCGCACCGATGCTCTGCGGGACAACCCAGTGGTGCGTCATCTGCTGGATACGCCCCGCGACGCGTATGTCTCAGCCACCAATACCCCCTTCCCTGCCAGCAACAGGCTCGACGCAGAGTACAGTCCGAAGCAGGTTTTCTGCCCCCTGCCCTATGACTCTTCACAGCTGTCGGCGGTGCTGGCTGCGTCACAGCAGAAGGACTTCGTCCTGATCGGGCCGCCGGGGACCGGCAAAAGCCAAACCATCGTGAACATGATCGCCCAGTTCATCGCCGAAGATAAGCGCGTGCTTTTCGTCTCGGAGAAGATCGCAGCGCTCAATGTGGTGTACCGCCGCCTACGCGAAGTGGGGCTAGGCGAGTTCTGCCTGGAGGTCCACTCCAATAAGGCGAGCAAGACGGATGTGCTGTCGCAACTCAATTCCGCGTGGCAGGCCCGCGGCAACGCGGACACTGAGACCTGGAAAGTCGAGGCCGAACGCCTTGAGTCGCTGCGCACGGGCCTAAACATCTACGTCGATCGATTGCACCATCGCTACCCAAATGGGCTGAGCATCTACGACGCAATCGGCGCCACCATCGCCGGCCAAGACCTGCCCGTCATTTCGCTGTCATGGCCCACACCGCTGATGCACGACCGAGAGGCGTTGCATCGCCTGCTGGAAATCACTGATCGGCTGGAAGTAAATGCGCAATCAATTGGGTACCACAAGCTGACCGAACACCCCCTTGGCGCTATTAGCCAGCACGATTGGTCACCAACTTGGCAGCAGCAGGTAATCCTAGCCGCGCGCGAGGTTATCCCGACGATCAATTCGACTGCAAAGGACGCAGCAAACTTCATTGGGGCAGCCAACATCCCCAACGCAGAGCTCACTCTTACTGTGCGCGACGGCCTCTCCGCTCTCGCCACCACCCTGCCCCAGGCAGCCGGACAGGATTGGCGATTTGCCCTTAGGCCAGATGCCCGCCTAGTTGCACAGCGCCTACAACAAGGCTGTGATCTGGTAACCCTGCATCGCGAGATCAACGGCAAGCTCCCAGCGCCCTGGTCGCAAACCACGATTACTGCATGCAAGGATGGCTTGGAGCTTCTTGAACAGCACACCCGGCTGACGCAGTCGTTGCCGGAGCCACTCCCCGTTCCGACCATGGTCGTGCTGTCACAGGCACTCAAGCTGTTTGACGAAATCGCAGCATTGCATCAGTGCCTATCGGTTACCTATGGCACTGGCATTGAAGATCTGGATGTCGCCGCGTTACTTGACGAATGGAACCAGGCCGACCAATCGTTCTGGCCTAAATCCTGGTTGGGTAAGCGGCGGATCAAGCAGCAACTGAGTCAGGTCATCGACGGTAACTCCGAAGCCAACATCCCCGCCGACCTCCAGAACTTGATCTCAATACGGACTGGGCGTCAGCAGATAGAAGGCCTGCGGCTCGGTTCCGAAACCGCCGAGTTCTGGCGGGGAGCGAACTCAGATCCGGCTGTAATCCACCAGGTGAAAACGCTTCAAGTCGCCATTCAAGCAGCCAAGGAGAACCGTGGCTGGGAGGATGTAGGCTTTGAACTGATCAGTCAGGGTGCGGCCGGCCCTGCGCTGAAGGGCACACTTGATGCGATGCGTGAACAACGTGTGCTTGAGCGGAAAATTACTGCCCACGGCGAGTCTCTGAAGTTAGCCGACGCAGGCCTATGGCAGGGTCTCAAAACGAGTAAAACCAATCTCGCTGCCGCGATTGCATTCCAGAAAGAACGTCGTGCGATAGTCGAAGAAGGGTGCCTGGAACAGGACCATGACCTGATCGCCAGCGGCAAGTGTGGGCCGGCACTTCAGGCACAGCACAACTTGCTCGAACAGCGGGCAAACAGCGAACGGAGTCTGAAGGAATACGCTGAGCTGCGTGACCTCACATCCGGCACCTGGACCGGTTTGCACACCAAGACAGACGTGGCCTTGGCCGCAGTGAATTTCCAAGGGCACATCGCAACCGCCATTTCCCAGCTGGCACGTACCCCCGATGAAATCACCCCCCTGAAGTCGGCGTTGACGCAGCTACTGGGTGATGGCAACGCCCTCCTCGAACCGCAAGGGCTGGTTAACCAGTATGGTCGGCAGTACCTGGATTCCTCGGCAAAGCTCAATAGCAGCCTGGAGCGACTGGCCTCGGCTGGGAAATTCAGTATCGAAGGCGCAGAACGTATTGGCAGCCATTCCCTAGACGCGCTACGTCAGCAGTGTGAAGGTATCGTCCAGGCCGAGCACAGCCTGCATGCTTGGAGCGCATGGTGCAAAGTCCGCGACGAAGCATCCGGGCTGGGGCTCCGACCGCTCATACAAGCCCTTGAAGATGGACTCCTTGCTCAAGGCACGATCAAGAAAGTGTTCCAAGCCAACTATGCTCGCTGGTGGTTGAATGCGACGGTCGACCAAGAGCCGACTATTCGCAACTTCGTCAGCGTTGAGCATGAACAACGCATCCGAGATTTCCGCGCGCTCGACGAGCAACTTACCGCGCTCACCCGAGACTTGCTGCGAGCTCGCCTGTGTGCAGGACTGCCGACTTCCGACAGCGTCACTCAAGCCTCGGAATGGGGCGTACTGCGCCACGAAATTTCGAAGAAAACTCGGCACAAGCCACTTCGTGAACTGATGTCGACGATTCCATCCGCCCTGGCAAAACTCACGCCGTGCATGCTGATGAGCCCACTATCCATTGCACAATACCTTTCGACGACATCGACTGTGTTCGACGTGGTCATTTTCGACGAGTCCTCACAAATTCCGGTGTGGGATGCCATCGGCGCCATCGCACGGGGACGCCAGGTGATCATGGTTGGCGACCCGAAGCAGATGCCACCAACCTCTTTCTTCGATCGCGCTGAAACGACGAATGAAGACGATGATATAGAACCGGATCTGGAGAGCATCCTGGACGAGTGCCTGAGTGCAAACCTGCCAACGCTCGATCTAAATTGGCACTACCGCAGCCGGCACGAAAGCCTGATCGCTTTCTCCAACCATCGGTACTACAAAGGCAATCTGGTCACCTTCCCGGCACCGGTCACTTCAGATCGAGCGGTAAGCCTGAGCATCGTTCAAGGCGTCTATGACAGGGGCGGCTCACGCACCAACCTGGGCGAAGCAAAAGCCCTAGTGGCACATCTCGTGGCACGCCTGCGCACCCGCGAGGTTAAAGAAAACAAGCTAACCTTCGGCGTCGTTACCTTCAACGGCGAGCAGCAGCGCCTCATTGAAGACCTGCTTGATGCCGAGCGGCGCAAGGACTCCTCACTCGAGAGCTACTTTGCCGATACGCAATTGGAACCGGTTTTCATCAAGAATCTGGAAAGCGTGCAGGGCGATGAGCGAGACATCATCTACTTCTCCATCACCTATGGCCGAGATGCCGCAGGCCATATGGCCATGAGCTTCGGGCCGATGAACCGTCCAGGTGGTGAACGCCGCTTGAACGTTGCGGTTACCCGCGCTCGCCATGAGCTACTCGTGTTCTCCACCATCAGCCCGGACCTCATCGATCTGGCCCGTACCCAGTCCATCGGCGTGCGAGACATGAAGCACTTTCTCGAATTCGCCGAGCGCGGTCCGCGCGCAATCATCGAGGCGACCGCTGATAGTCTTGGGAGCTTCGACAGCCCCTTCGAGGAACAAGTCGCCAAAGCGTTGGGCCGCAAGGGCTGGCATGTTGCGACGCAGATTGGCGTCTCTGCGTTCCGGATTGACCTCGCCGTGGTTCATCCGGACGCCCCAGGCCGCTACCTCGCGGGCGTTGAATGTGACGGTGCCACCTATCATCGCAGCGCCACGGCCCGAGACCGCGACAAGCTCCGCGAGCAGGTGCTACGTGGTCTCGGCTGGGAGATATTGCGTGTCTGGTCGACCGACTGGTGGATCAACCCCATCGGAACCGCCGAAAAACTCCATGAGCGCCTGGAAGCTTTGCTGACTGAAAGCCGTGCCCGCCACGCCAGTGCGCAAGCCGATTTGGCACACCACTCTGACGTGATGGAAGAGGAAGTAGAGGTCACCAGCGAAGACGCCCCACCGATAGAGGAGATTGCCCTGCCTGCTGGCAGCGTGGCCGACGCCCCTCCGGTCAGCAACCAATATGCGAGGGCATTTACCCCCACTTCTGGTGCCATACGTGAACAGCAGTCGGCAGTGTACCGTAAGGTCGATCCGCTTGCCGCCGTTGCGTCCGTCGACCCGGATGCATTCTTCGAGGAGCATTACAACGACGTCCTGACCGCCATGATCGCTCACGTCGTGGTCCATGAGGGCCCAGTGCTTGACGTTATCCTGGCTCAGCGGATTGCACGGGCGCATGGCTGGGTACGCACGGGCAATCGAATTCGGGAACGCGTCAGCCGGCTAGCGGAGAAGTCGCACCGCAAAACGGTAGAAGATGTCGGCGACTTCTATTGGCCATCCCATCTCGAAGATGACAGCGCAGTATCGTTCCGAAAGGCTGCCGATAGTGACAGCCTACGCGCCGTGGATGAGATCAGTCAGAAGGAGCTTGAAGCTCTGGCGCGAGAAGCCCTGGCGCGCGGGGAACTGGTCGATAACCTGCTCTATGCCATGGCACGTGCTATAGGGCTGCAGAAAGTCTCTGCACAGAGCAAGCAGCGACTCGAACAGGTCATTGCGAACGTGAATCAGGCTGCCGCTCTGTAAAGATTGAGACGGCGGAGGTTTCTCCGTCGCCTCACTTGCTGGTTGGTGCCTCAGGTCTCTGGCTGGCTGCTTTTGGCCGGAAGCTGCCCATCGTCACCGGCTGCAATCGGCCAGAAGCGGGCGTTCGCGGGAGATGGCCAGTCCTGAGATCCAGGAGCCCGGCGAGAAACATGGCTAGAAGCGCCAAACTGTCTATCCCTTCAGCGATAGACAGTTTCAAACGCCAATCACGTTTGCCAAGGACGAACGGCGCCAGGCCAGCGCCCCAGGCTACGGTGGCCAGCAGCACATACTTCAGGTCGGCCCCATAGAGCATGAACAGCAGTACGAAACAGATCCGGAATCTGCTGCGAAACCGTGATGCTTCGCCAATACCTCAGCGAGTCACATCCGGCTGCGCAGGAACTCCAAGACAATCTCCTGGCCATCGAGAATGTCTTGCGTGACAGCATGCATTGCGGCCACTGGGTTCCTAGCGGCCAATGCCTCCACGACCCCTCCGTGATGGTCGATCGTCATGGGTTTTGATCGCTCATAAAGGACGGCAATCAGCGGCCCAGTCCGCATCCATAGGCTGGAAAGAAACGAGCGCAGCAGCGGCATCTCAGCGATGTCCGCCAGCATGAAGTGGAAGCTCCGGTTCAGCCTCAGCGTCTCGATCATGTCGTCTCGAGCAATCGCAGCCAGGTTGGCTTCGATGTTCTGACGCAACCCTTCGATCTGCTCCTCTGTCGCGAGTTTCGCGGCCGCCCGTGCCGCAATGCTTTCCAGCCCTATGCGAATGGACTGGGTTTCCTCGAACTGCGCGGCGCTCAGAACCGGAACGCGCATATCTCTCGCGCTCTGCATCACCAGAGCCTGCTCATTGACCAGTTGAAGCAACGCCTCCCGCACCGGCGTGATGCTGGTGCCGAGTTGAGCCGAGAGTTCTCGGATGCGCAGCCTGTCGCCCGGTTTCAGCTGCCCGCTCATCAGGGTTTCCTGCAGCATTTGATAGACGCTGGAGCCAAGCGACGTATGACCGACTTCGGCAAATGAGTACTGCATTAGGCACCTACGTGCTGTGAATGGGGCCAGAAAGGGCGACAACTATATCAGCCGGCAGCGGGTAAGAGATGAACGCTGTTTGTTGTATGTTGCAACATACAACAAACAATGTTCTGATGTGCCCTCCCCCACACAACAAGAGGCACTACTGCGATGTACAAGCCCCTGGTACTGATAGCCTTGTCCACTCTATCGGCCCCTCTGCTGGCCGATCCGCTGACCGTCATCTCCTTTGGCGGCCTGAACAAAACCGCGCAGGAGGAGGCTTTCTATGCTCCTTTCCAGAAGCATTTCTCGCAGGAGATCCGCGCCGGCGAATACAACGGCGAAATGGCCAAAATCAAGGTCATGGCGGATACGGGAAAGGTCAGTTGGGACGTCGTGGAGGTTGAGTCAGCCGAGCTGGAGCGTGGCTGTGAGGAAGGGCTGTTCGAGCCGCTGGATCACTCCCTTCTGGGCGACCCCGCACAGTACGTAGACGGCTCTCTGAGCAACTGCGGTGTGGGGATTTTCATCTGGTCGACCGCTATCGCATACAACGGCAAGAGCTTGAAAGACGCACCCGGTAGCTGGGCCGATTTCTGGGATACCCAGCGTTTTCCCGGCAAGCGTGCTCTTCGCAAGAGCGCGAAGTTCACGCTGGAAATCGCCTTGCTGGCCGATGGCGTTCCGGCAGATCAACTCAGCAATCGACTGCGTACCGAGGCCGGTATCAATCAGGCGTTCCACAAGCTCGATCAGATCAAGCCTTACATCCAATGGTGGGAGTCCGGCGCACAGCCGATGCAATGGCTGGCGGCCGGCGACGTGGTAATGACTTCGGTCTACACGGCCCGAGCCATGGGCGCGCGCCAGGATGGATATGACTTTCCAGTGGTATGGAAGGACAGCCTCTACGACATGGACAGCTGGGCTGTAGTCAAAGGCTCAAGGAACGCGGAGCTGGCGAAGAAGTTCATCGCATTCGCATCGCAACCCACACCGCAGCAGCGCTTCGCCGAAATCATGCACAACGGCCCGGTCAACAGGGCAGCACTCAGCCAGATGAGCGCGAGCATGCTGCCAGACCTGCCAACCGCCGAGGTCAACCTGGCCAAGGCGCATCGCATGGACACCCAGTTCTGGCTCGACAATGGCGAGGAGCTGGAGCAGCGCTTCAACGCCTGGGCTGCCCGATAGTTACATAAGAGCACTAAGCATCATGGAAAAAGCGACATTCACCCGTATTGATCAAATGACTCGGGAAGACTGGGAGCTCATCGAGACCCAGGAGCGTGAGCAGTCCAAGTCCCTGCCGGATCGCCTATTGGCGGAGCTGCATCGATTGGACGAGGGAGAGCAGCCTTATGCCGTCAGTCGACTGAAGCACTGCTTGCAGACCGCTACACGCGCACTGCGTGACGGCGCCAGCGAAGAGATGATTGTGGCTGCGCTGATTCATGACATTGGTGATCCAATGGCTCTCTACAACCATGCTGAATTTGCCGCAGCGCTGATAAAGCCGTATGTCTCCGAGAAGGTCCATTGGATCATCTGCAACCATGACGTATTCCAGGGGCACTACTACTGGGATGTCATCGGGCTGGACAAGAATGCCAGGGAGAAGTATCGGGATCATCCTTGGTTCGAGGAATGTGAGGCGTTCTGCTTCAAGTGGGACTGCCCCTCGTTCGACCCAGAATACGACACCCTCCCTCTTTCGCACTTCGAACCTATGTTGCGGCGCATATTCTCCGCGCCTCCCTATTCGCACCGCAAACAGGAGTACACCGTCGCTCTGTAGCAATGACTCGACTCTTCCAGAAGCTCCGAAGCAGTTCCCGCGAAACTGACGAAGCCGCCCTCCAGGGCGGCTTCTTGGGTTCGTCGGCCACAACAGGCCAAAATCTGAAGCTCCTGAATGACCACAATGGGTCGATAGCATCCGGTGACCAAGGGTTATCCTGGATAAACACATCTCGGCCGGAGGTCTGCTTCCGCTCCGAAACAGCCCTCCGCCACGCGGTTAGATGTCCGTGATGCGCGCGTTTCCCACCCAGTTCCTTTCGAGCCCTGCGGCGGCGACATCTGTACCGAGAACTCTCCTCCTCGTTTGCTTCGGCTTGATAGTCGCCGGTTTAGCGCAAGGACGACAGCCGCTATTCAGACAAGTCGGTCGCCAGGCTATACCTTGGACACTTCGACACTCGAGTGTGCATCCTGCCGAGCCAATCTCGGTTGACTACGAAGCTGTTTGGTCATGGCCTTGGCGGATAACAGCAAGGCCGGTATCGAGAGCAGACACACCAGTGCCGGCACCAAGGCGACCATCAGCAATATGCAATTTAGAGCGTTCTCGGTCTGCTCCAGTAGTTCAGCTCCCGCACCTTGCTGAAATCCAGACAGTTGCAGTACCAGACCACTAAACCCGGTACCAATGGCCAAGCCGATCTTCTCGCCCCAAATCCATAGACCGGTGAAAGCCCCCTCCTCGGCAATTCCGGTATCCCTCCGCTGCTGGGCGATGATGTCGGGAACAATCGCAAAGCAGAACAACTGCTGACCAGCATTTGCAACGCCGAACAAAGCAATAGCGATCCACAAACCAACAGAGCCGTACATGATCAGCCATAGAGAGGCCGTGGCTGCCGCATAGAGCACAGTCGCTAGTACGAAGGCCCGGTGCTTGCCAATGCGCCTCGACAACAATGTCCACCACCAGGTAGTGGCGACAGTCAGCAGGGCCATGCCAGCAAAAATGCTGGGGATGGTGCCTTCCTTGTTACCCAGCCAGTACTTATCGTAAAACGGCAGGAGGGCCGTACTGATACTCACCGAGATCATCTGCACCATGAAGCCCAGCCACAGCCAGGTGAAGGCCTTATTGCGGAATGGCGCCAACATGTTTTTCGATGGCTGTGCCAATGGCGGATGTACGGGAATACCGCCCGTGCCAGCTACCGCCCCAGCCATGCCAGCAAAGGCGATCAGGCCCACCAGGATTCCCATCTGCGCATAGCCCTGCTCACCTCCTCCATTGGCCCCCACCAGCCAGGGGGCCAGGCTTCCGGCGAGGACGAAGCCGATGGCGAGGAAACCACTGCGCCAAGCAGCAACTCGGGTTGTAGCATGCGGATCTTCAGTGGCCTCAGCGAGCAAGGTCGCGTAGGGAACAGTGAACAGCGAATAGGCCGTAGACGTGAGTGTGTAGAACGCTATCACCCAAGCCAGCGAATAGCGCCAATCCGCGAAACTCGGTGGAGCGAACATCAGGGCAAAGGCAATAAGAAAGGCCAGGCTTCCAATGGCCATCAGGGGGCGACGGCGTCCCCAGCGGCTGTTCAGGCGGTCGGACCAGCGGCCGATCAGCGGATCGCTGACGAGCTCCCATATCTTCGGGATCAGCAGTCCGCCACCGGCCATGCCAGCGGGGATGCCCAGGGTCTCGGTCATGAAGAACAGCAGCAGCACCTGGGGCGTCAGGATGAAGATGGCGGGGCCGAAGCTGCCAAGGCCGTAGGCAGGCGCAAAGTACCACGATGGCAAGTGCAGGGAGCGGGACATGTCGTTTCCTTTTGGGTCAGAGCAGCAGGCCTAGCGCCTTGGCACGAGCCACCGCCATCGTCCGGTTGCTGACCTTCAGCTTCGCGTTAATGTGCTTGGCGTGGGTTTTCACGGTATGCAGAGAAAGCGAGAGGATTGTGGCTATCTCGCTATTGGCGTAACCCTTGGCGATCAGCCCGAGTACTGCCAGCTCCCGCGGGCTCAACAGTTCCACCTGGGTAGCCGGCGGAGTGTTCACGGTCTGAGGAGCCTGCAGCCCAAGCTCGGTTTTTTCCGCTTGGAGGCCTGTGAGCAGGTTGTGCTGGCCTTGGCGGAGCGCCATTGCAGCCGCCGAGGCGAGGAATCGTTCCGCCTGGGACATATCGCCCCTCAGCCGGCGAACTTCACCCAGCGCGTACAAGGCCTGGCAGACGATGACCTCGAAGGCATTGCCCTTTGCCCAATCCAGCACCGCGTCAAGCAGTTGACCGGCCTCGCCGAGCGCCCCCCGGGAGCACAGTGCTTCAGCCTGTAGAAAGCCCATCAGGGCATGTAGTTCGGGGAAGGAACTAGGTGGAGACAAGGCCAGCTCGCCCTCGTACTGCTCGCGCAGACGAGACAGCAGCTGGTTGGCCGAGCCGTGGTGCTGGCTCCTTAGCCAGACCCTGGCCGTACTGACGCTCAGGACGCTTCGATAGAGTATCTCGGCGACATTCCAGGAATGCATCAACCTCTGCGCATCCGTCAGACGCTGCTGTGCGGAGACGAAGTCGCCACTGTTTGCGTCGAGCTGCGCAAGCAATGCATGGGCGTAGAAGGCGACCGGGCTGCGGATCTCTTGAGTGAAAAGCAGCCCCTCCTCCAGGGTATGGCGAGCCTGCGGCTCCTGGCCAGTCAGTATCAGTAGCCAGCCTCGGCGGATCAGCTCTCCTCCCTGCAACAGTGCGGAGCCTGGCCCCTGGGCCAAAAGTTGAGCGAGCTGGTCGAGTACCCGCAGGGCCTGGGGTAGGTTGCCGGCCAGTTCCTCGATCTGGGCCTGGTCCAGCATCAGCAGGCACTCGAAGAGTGCCTCGCCCTTGCGCCGGGCCAGCTCCAGACCTTGATGCTGTAGACGCTTCGCCGTTTCTATGTCGCCCACGGCCAGGCTGGCTCGGGTCAGGCAAGAAAAGCACAAGATCATCTGTGCCCAGAGTCCGCTTTGCGCCAGGCCGTCAAGAGCCTGGAAGCCGAGTTCCCGCGCCCTCTGCGCCTGGCCCTGATGGAGAGCCAGTTCAGCGTCCAGGGCTAGCCGCAGGTCGCTACGCTCGTCTTCGTCAATGAGCCGTATAGTGCTTTCGGCCTGCTCCAGCCGCCCACCAAGCAGCAGGGCTCTGGCGACGATCTCCAGAGCCTGCGGATGCTGTTCGATCCAGGTGGAGCCAAGTTGATCGATGCCCTCCAGGAGGCAGTTCAGGTTCTGTCCGGCGTACAGGTCTCTCGCCGAGATCTGTCCAACGGAGACCAGTGCGCGAGCGGTGTCCTGGATGGCCAAGGCATAACGAAACGCTTCGACGTGCAGTCCTGCCAGTTGCAGCCAGTTGCAGGCGGCTAGCAGGGGTTCACGCTGATCCGGGTAGCGCTCCAGGAGGAGCCGTTTGAGCGGGTTAAATAGCGTGAAGCGATCCTGGGTTCCGGGCAGGCGGCGCAGGAAGGCCTGCTGTCCCAACAACTTGCGCAGGGCCAGGGGATCGTTGGCAAGAAACGCACAGAGGGGGGCATCGACGAAGGGGGCATGGGCAATGCTCGGCATGAGCGAGAACATTTCCGCCGGCAAGCACTCAAGCACTTCATTGTCGAGATACTCCTGCACCAGCGGGTTACGGTGCAGTTGGCCGTTGGCCCTTCGGCCGGATGATTGCAAGGACAGCAGGTGCAGACGTGTGCCTGCAATCCAGCCATCGCTCTGCCGATGCAGATCCGCCCCGGAGACTCCCCGGCCCACCGCCAGTTGGCAGAGCAAAAGCTCCATCTCGCTTGCGGTCATCGCCAGCTCTTCTCCTTCCAGCAGCAGAAGGTCGCCGGCCAGCAGCCACTTGCCGATTCTCCAGGAGGGACGATGGCGGCTACAAATCAACCACTGGAGAGTGGCGGGACAATGTACGAACAGGTTTTCAAGCCATTGGTCGGTGGCTTTGCTCGGGCAGTAGCCATCCAGCACGATGAGGCCTTGCTGCTGACACTTCAACGCGTCCTCGACTGTCTCGATGGAATCACTGTGTAGATTGAGCAACTCAGCGACCCGGGCGCCGAGCTGCTCAACGCTGCTTTCCGCACCTTGCAGTTCGATCCAGAGCAATGGATTGAAAGCGGAACGTTCGGCGAACTGACGAGCCAGTTCACTTTTGCCGAACCCGGCCGGAGCCAGCAGCAGGCGGATGCGCCGCCCGCTGGCAAGCTTTTCCAGCAAACGGGGACGCACGATCAGGCCGGTTTCCTTCGGTACTTCATCAGCCTTGGTCATGTCCCCTCCTCTCGCCAGTATCAATGGGCGAATGTCACGCTCAGACCACAATCCCGCCCTTCGGCAAAACCATCCAGCAAGGCGAAGAATGCATCTGCATCCACCGCCTGCTCCGGGGCAAATACCCCAGCACCCTTGATAGCCCCCTGCCGCAGCAATGGCAGGAACAGCGCATGGGGAATCCCGGTGACAGCGTTCATGCCACCACCAGGCACGCGTTTCAAGCGAGCTCCTGCGCGAGCCGGACGACCATCCTTGAGACCAGCTGCGAAGGCCAGTATGCCTGGAGCATCGGGGGCTTCGTTTTCCTGCAGGCGCTGCCGACGTTTTTCTCGACCACCGTCGCTCGTCAGCAAGGCGGCGGCCTGCTCCAGACTCAGCGCGCCGGCACGAACCTGATCGGCCAACTGGCGCAAGTCGTCGATGATCCCGTCGACGCCGAGCATGCCATTCAGGCAATTGCGCAGACTGGGATAGTGGCGAGGCAGCGTCACCGCTTCGGGATGGCCGATGGACCAGATGTCCAGTTCGCCATGGCCAGGGAAATCAATGCGGCAGTGCTCCAGAGGCAGGCGCTCTTCGACCGCGCCATCGCGTACCAACGGGATCTTCTCCGTCAGGCAGTGGACCAGATGGACAGCGGCGGCATCTGTATTCGACTCGCCCTCGTCGAAGAACCCGTCGTCTTCGTTATGGGCGTTGGAAAGCCGCCACGCCGAATAGAGCTCGTGCACCTCGTCCAATTGTTCTGCCGCCTTGACCGCCAGCAAGTTGGCGATACCGGGACTGGCACCGAGACCGATGACTGCGGTGACGCCCTTGCTCTGGGCCTCCTCATGGAGGCCGATCATGTCCAAGGTCGGTTCCCAGTCGTCACAGATGTCGCAATAGTGCTTGCCTTCGGCAATGGCGGCACGGAGCACCGGCAAGCCGAAGCGGAAGAAGGGACCCGATGAGTTGAGCACTACGTCGCACTGACGGATGGCCTGGCGCAGACTCTCCTCGTCGGTGATATCCAGCGAGATCGCACTGATGCGCGGGTCGTCAAGCGAACGGGCGAAGCGTGCTGCCCTCTCGTGGTCGATCCCGGCCAATACGATTTTCTCTACGAATTGAAACCCCAGAGCGGTACGGGCGGTGGTCCTTCCCATGCCGCCACCACCACCGATTGACAAGACTTTCATTGACTTCTCCTGCCTGTTTGCGATTGATTTTTCTGCTGGGCCGGGGCCCTTAGCCCCAGCTCCGGGGTGCCTCAGCGCACGCCGCTCTTACGCAACGCCGAGGGCGTGAAATCGCTCATCTGGGCCTTGAAGCCATATTCGAAACTGCGCATTTCCTCGTTCTTCATGCCGAGTGCGAGGTAACGTCCAGCCTGCAAGTCGTACAACGCTTCAAGGGTGTAGCCCATGGTCTGGTGGTCGAAATACTGCTGGGCATGCCCCTCGCCGACTCGCCAAAGTTGGCCACGTCCGTCGTAATGGTCGGCCAGGGCGATCTGCCAGCTATCCTCATCGACATAGAACACACGCTTGGCGTAGATGTTGCGCTGCCCCTCCTTGAGGGTGGCCTCGACGACCCAAACCCGGTGCAGCTCATAACGAGTCAGGTCTTGATTGATATGACCCGCCTTGATGATCTGGTCGTACTTGAGCTTGGGTGAGTCCAGCTCGTAGCTGTTGTAGGGGATATACACCTCGCGCTTGCCCAGCAATTTCCAGTCGTAGCGGTCCATTGCTCCACCGAACATGTCGAAGTTGTCGGTGGTGCGTAGCCCATCAGCGGCAGTGCCCGGCCCGTCGTAGGCAACCTGGGGGGCACGCCGCACGCGTCGTTGGCCGGCGTTGTAGACCCAGGCCAAACGCGGCTCCTTCACCTGGTCGAGGGTCTCGTACACCAGCAGTACGTTCCCGGCCATGCGCGCCGGCGCGGTGACCCTCTGCTTGAACAGTTGCAACAGATTGCGCGCGCGCTCCGGCTCGAGGCCCTCCACCTGGGCTGGCTCGACGATTTCTTCTTCGAAATGCACGGGGGTGAAATCCCCGTTCACCTGGGGCGTGACCTGGGTGATCCAGCGCCGGAAGTTGCCGCCGTGATACCGGGCCTCATGGTTCCAGATCACCTCGGCACCGGTTTTAGGGATCGGGAAGGGGTAGTAACTGGTAGTGAAGTTCTCGATGCTCAGGCCATCCGCCCCCAGCCTGACAACCTTGGCATTGGTTGCCGCAGCCTCGTACAGGCGCTCGGGCAAGGCCATCGTGCGATGGGTCGGGTAGACAGGCAGCCGATAGGTTTCCGGATAGCGGCGCAGCATTGCCATCTGCCCCTCGCTCAGATGCGCCCTGTACTGCTCGGCATTCTGCGCAGTGATCACGAATAGTGGCTTTTCACCTGCGAAAGGGTTGGACAGGAAGCCCTTGCTGTCGACACTCGCCGCATTGGTCGGCAACCCACCAGTCCAGGCTGGGATAGTGCCCTCCTTGTTGCCAGCCTTTTCAGCACCCAGGGGCGTAAGGCCGTTGAAGTCGGCGGCCGTCAGGTTCGAGAAGCCAATGGCCAGAGCGCAGGCCGAAAACCACAAATGCACTTTCATCGCGTTTATCCTTGAATTAGAAACTTGCGCTGAAGCTGGCGGCGACATAGTCGCGGTCGGTGGTCGGGTTGTAGCTGCCACCGAAGAAGTCGGTATAGGAAAGCGAGGCGTTGTAGCGGTTGCGGTAGCTGGCATTGAGCGCCAGGTACACCGACTTGGCCCCCTCGTTGAAGTTGGGACCATAGCCGTCCACATCATGGGACCAGGCGATTTCAGGGGTGAGGTTTATACCGGCCAGGACGTTGCTGTATTCGAGACTTCCATCCAGGCGATAGCCCCAGGAACTACGGGTGTAGAAACCATGGCCATTGCACTCACGCGGGTTATCGGTGTTCAGCAGGTTCTCGCACAGGCCCGGTACGCCGACTTCACCGTAGCCATAGATGGAATCACGCCCGAAACGCAGCTCACCCGGTCCGCTCTTGAGGCCGTTGATCCGGTTGTAGGCCACCTCGCCCAGGAGGGTCAGGCGATCGGCACCAGCAACCTGATCGATGAAGTGGATCGCCGCCAGTTGAACCTGGCTAACCGGCATGCGCTTGTAGCCTGCCATGTAGGCGCCGGGGTGCAGCGGACCGTTCTGGATGACCTCGGGGCTGACAGGTTGCCCCACGCCACCCCAGGCGGGCGGCAGACCGGTGACGGAGTCCAGCCCCAGAGCAGCGAAAGTCAGGTCGGTGCTGTTGAGCTGCAACGGCATGTTCGGGCGATAGCTGAACTCGCCGGAAACCGATGTGCTGCCCAGCGTGGTCTGGAAGCTCAGGCCATATAGGCGCATGTCCTCGGGGTATTCGATGAGGTAGCCAGCCTTTGGGGAGTTGCCGACCAGATTGGGATCGAAGCGAGGATCGCTGGGATCCAGCACCGAGCTGTTGACCATGCTGTACACCGGCATCCGGCTGTGCAGATTCATGGCATAGAGGCCAACTTCGGTATCGTTCAGTTGGGGAACGAACCAGCGCAGGGCCAACCCATACTGCCCACCATCCCGGGCATCCCGGTCCTTCAGGCGAGGCACCACCTGGTTGCCCGAATTGTTCGGGTTGTAGTCACTGCCGGAAATCACGTTGCGGTCGTTGCAGCCATCAGCGACCACGTCAGTGCCTGAAAAGAAGGTGCCGCAGTTGTCGACGACCGTCTTGTCCCACTGGAGTTGATAGAAGGCCTCCATGGACAGGTTGCTGGCCAAATCCTGGCCGATATAGAACATGTTGACCGGAATGAGGCCCTCCTTGATTTCCGCTCCAGGGCGGCGGAAGGCAGCGACATCAATGGGGTTGATCTGATTGACGCCCCGGATGAACAGGTTCTCCCCCCAACTGACTACCTGTTTGCCCAGGCGCACAGTGCCCGGCAGGTCGCTGATCTGGTAACCGGTGTAAACGAAAGCATCAAGAAACTCCGCGCCAGATGCCTTGGCGCTGCGGTCACGGCCACTGTCGTCGATGTCATAGAGTCGCTGGTGGCCGTCCTTCAGCTCGAAGTCGTACCAGTACTTGCCGCGCAGGAATACACCGGAATCGCCATACTTGAGCTCGAGGTCGTGAACTCCCTTGAAAATGTTGGAGATCACATCGCCCTTCTTGAAGTTGAGCCGCCCATCGTCAGACGACAGGGTCGATGCAGTGCCGCCGTTACCAACGCCGACGAAGTCCCGGTCCGGATCGCGCACGGCCCAACTGGTGCCGATGGAGAGGGTACTGTCGAAACTCCCCTGGATCTCCCCGATATTGAAAGTCAGAGCCTGGGCCTGTGAAGCCAGGGTCAGGGATACCAGCGGCAGCAATATAGGTTGCCGCCCTCTCGCTTTTATTATTTTTGATTTCATAGCGCCTCCGATGAAGGGGATGTCCCTTCGGAGGCCGCAGATTCGCAGTCATGGCATGGCTCGGAGAATGACTCTTAGAGGGTATTCATCACTACCTCCGCCTCAATTGCGTGGGTCTTGGACAGTGCTTTTAGTAGCGGCGCCCCCATTTCTGACGGAATAGACGGAGATTTGGAATGGGATAGCGCACGATCTGGCCATATCGGGCGATAAGAAGATGGACCGATCCGCTTGAGCCAGCCCATCAGACCGTGGAGAAAGGCGACTAGCTATCGTCGGCTTGGCAATCGACAGCAAGCATTGAACCGGTGACCAGATCGCCAAGAGTAACCTTCCCCCGCCTGGGGCCGGTCGTGATGCTAAGGGCGGAAAGTAAATAGCACCCGCATTTGCAGAGGTTAGACGCACTCTCCTGGGCGGTTGCTGTCAGCAGCGACTAGCGCATTGATAGTGGCCGTCGATTGCCCGTTCTCGATCGGGCAGCGGTCACCTATCCTTAGTCAAAAGAGGTCCGGTGATTATCTGTATTTTCCGGTGGGGCAAAAAGTGGGGAAAATTTCCAAGCACCACAAAAGCATCAGGCATAAAAAAATCCAGTCACCGCTAAGTGACTGGATTTTCTAGGGATTTTTGGTCGGGACGGAGTGATTCGAACACTCGACCCCTTGCACCCCATGCAAGTGCGCTACCAGGCTGCGCTACGCCCCGACGTTGCTTTTGAGTTCCCTCAGAAGCGGATCGCACTATACCCCAAGCATTTGCTTTGGAGAAGTGCTTTTTTCATTTTTTTCAGTTACTTGCGCAGCACATGCAGCACATCTTCCAATTCGGCGATCATCTGCCGGATCAGTTGCTTGTACTGGGTGGCGTCCTCGCGTGCTTCGTCGCCGGTAAGACGCTGACGAGCCCCGCCGATGGTGAAGCCCTGGTCGTAGAGCAGCGCGCGGATCTGGCGGATCATGAGTACATCCTGACGCTGGTAGTAGCGCCGGTTGCCTCGTCGCTTGACCGGGTTGAGTTGCGGGAACTCCTGTTCCCAGTACCGCAGCACGTGCGGCTTCACCGCGCAAAGATCGCTCACTTCACCGATGGTGAAGTAGCGCTTGCCCGGAATGGGGGGCAGCTCGTCGTTATGACTTGGTTCCAGCATAAGCTTCAACCCTAGCCTTCAGTTTCTGCCCTGGACGAAAGGTGACGACACGCCGGGCTGTAATCGGGATTTCCTCTCCCGTCTTCGGGTTGCGTCCGGGACGCTGGCGCTTGTCGCGCAGATCGAAGTTGCCGAAACCCGACAACTTCACCTGTTCGTTATGCTCCAGCGCCTGGCGGATCTCTTCGAAGAAGAGCTCCACCAGTTCCTTGGCTTCCCGCTTATTCAGGCCCAGCTCTTCGTACAGACGTTCAGCAATTTCAGCTTTCGTCAGAGCCCCCATACGCTACTTCCTTAACGTGGCGTTGAACCTTTGTTCCAGCGAGGCGACGATATTCTGCGTAGTCGCGTTCACCTCGTCGTCATTAAGAGTGCGTGATGGATGCTGCCAGGTCAAGCCAACCGCCAAGCTTTTTCTAAGCGGATCAATGCCTTTACCGTGGTAGACGTCAAACAGCCTGAGGTCCGTCAGCCATTCGCCCGCCGTTTCACGGATATTGGCCAGCACGAATTCTGCCGGAGTATCCAGATCAACGATCAGGGCCAGGTCACGGCGCACTTCGGGGAAGCGCGACAGTTCACTGAATTTCGGCAGGCGACCCTTGGCTACTTCGGCCAGTACCAGCTCGAAGACGTAGACCGGACGATCCAGGTCCAGCTCTTTGGCCAGCTCCGGGTGCAGGGCGCCCAGATAGCCGACCAGCACGCCGTCGCGCTCGATCTTGGCGGTCTGGCCCGGGTGCAGTGCCGGGTGTTCCGCCGGGGAGAAGGTGAAGGCTTCGATGGCGCCGGCGTTACCCAGCAGCGCTTCGACGTCGGCTTTCACGTCGAAGAAGTCGACGCTCTCGCGGCCGTTGGCCCAGCCCTCCGGCTGGCGAGCACCACAAACGACGCCGGCGAGCATGTTTTCCTGCACCAGCCCTTCCAGCTGACCGACAAAGCGCAGGCCGCTTTCGAACAGGCGCACGCGGGTCTGCTGGCGGTTGAGGTTGTGCTGCAGGGACTTGACCAGACCCGGCCAGAGCGAGGCGCGCATGACGGCCATGTCGGCGGAGATCGGGTTGGCCAGCATCAGCGGCTCGACGCCAGGGTGGAACAGCTGGAACAGCTTGGGATCGATGAAACTGTAGGTGATGGCTTCCTGGTAGTCGCGGGCGACCAGCAGGCGGCGCAGCGCCGGCAGTTCGGCCTGGGACTCGGACTTGGTGTTCGGCGCCAGGCGGGCCTGCGGGTACCGCACCGGCAGACGGTTGTAGCCGTATAGACGGCCCAGCTCTTCGATCAGGTCGACTTCGATGGAGACGTCGAAACGGTGGCTCGGCACACCCACGGTCCAGGCGTCGGCACCGGCTTTCTGGACGTCGAACTCCAGGGCAGTGAGCAGGCGCTCGATCTCGGCGTTTTCCAGCGTCATGCCCAGCATCTGGGTGACACGCTCGGCACGCAGTGTGACCGGCGCGACCTTGGGCAGGTCGGCTTCGTTGACTGCTTCCACGATCGGGCCAGCTTCGCCGCCGACGATCTGCAGCAGCAGTTCGGTGGCGCGCTCCATAGCGCGACGGGCCAGCTGCGAGTCCACGCCACGCTCGAAGCGGTGCGAGGCATCGGTGTGCAGACCATAAGAACGGGCCTTGCCAGCCACAGCGATGTTGTCGAAGAAGGCGCTTTCGAGGAACAGGTCGCGAGTCTTGGCGCTGACGCCGCTGTGCTCGCCGCCCATCACGCCAGCAATGGCCAGTGCGCGTTCGTGGTCGGCGATCACCAAGGTGTCGGCACGCAGGGTGACCTCCTGGCCGTCGAGCAGGACGAGCTTCTCGCCCTCCTCCGCCAGGCGCACGCGCACGCCGCCCTTGATCTCGTCGAGGTCAAAGGCGTGCATAGGCTGGCCCAGTTCGATCATCACGTAGTTGGTGATGTCGACGGCGGCATCGATGCTGCGGATGTCGGAACGGCGCAGGCGCTCGACCATCCACAGGGGAGTCGGCTTGCTCAGGTCGACGTTACGAACGACGCGGCCGAGGTAGCGCGGGCAGGCCTTGGGCGCCAGCAGCTCGACACTGCGCACTTCGTCGATGTGCGGAGCAACGGAATTGACTACTGCCGGCTTGACCTCGGCGCTGTACAACGCACCGACTTCACGAGCGAGGCCGGTCAGGGACAGGCAGTCGCCGCGGTTCGGGGTCAGGCCGATCTCGATGGAGGCGTCGTCCAGTTCGAGGTAGTCGCGGATATTGGCGCCTACCGGCGCATCCGCGGCGAGCTCCATCAGGCCCGCGTTCTCTTCGCTGATCTCCAGCTCTTTGGCCGAGCAGAGCATGCCGTTGGATTCGACGCCGCGCAGCTTGGCTTTCTTGATCTTGAACTCGCCCGGCAGTTCGGCGCCGATCATGGCGAAGGGGATCTTCAGACCCGGGCGAACGTTGGGCGCGCCGCAGACAACCTGGAAGGTCTCCGAACCGTTGCTGACCTGGCAGACGCGCAGCTTGTCGGCGTCCGGGTGCTGCTCGGTCGACAGCACTTCGCCCACGACCACGCCGCTGAACTGGCCGGCAACCGGGATCACGGCGTCGACCTCGAGGCCAGCCATGGACAGACGAGCCACCAGCTCGTCACGGGATACCTGCGGATTTACCCAGCTCCGCAGCCACTGTTCACTGAACTTCATCCTGCTCTCCTAAATGCGTTGACGGTCGTGCGGGCTAGCGGAACTGGCCGAGGAACCGCAGATCGTTGTCGAAGAACAGGCGCAAGTCGTTCACGCCATAGCGCAGCATGGCCAGGCGCTCGATACCCATGCCGAAGGCGAAGCCCTGGTATTTCTCGGGGTCGATGCCGGACATACGCAGCACGTCGGGGTGGACCATGCCGCAACCCATGACTTCCAGCCAGCCGGTCTGCTTGCAGACGCGGCAACCCTTGCCGCTGCAGAGCACGCACTGGATGTCGACTTCCGCCGAAGGTTCGGTGAAGGGGAAGAAGGACGGACGGAAGCGGACGGAGAATTCCTTCTCGAAGAAGGCGCGGAGGAATTCTTCGATGGTGCCCTTGAGGTCGGCGAAGCTGACGTCCTCATCGACCAGCAGGCCTTCGACCTGGTGGAACATGGGCGAGTGGGTCAGGTCGGAGTCGCAGCGGTACACGCGGCCCGGACAGACAATGCGAATCGGCGGCTTCTGGTTTTCCATGGTGCGGACCTGTACCGGCGAGGTATGGGTGCGCAGCAGCATGTTCGCATTGAAGTAGAAGGTGTCGTGCATGGCACGAGCCGGGTGGTGACCCGGAATGTTGAGCGCTTCGAAGTTGTGGTAGTCGTCTTCGACTTCCGGACCCTCGGCAACTTCATAGCCGATGCGGGTGAAGCACTGCTCGATGCGTTCCTTGGTGCGGGTGACCGGGTGCAGGCCGCCGGAGGACTGGCCACGGCCCGGCAGGGTCACGTCGATGCGCTCGGCTGCCAGCTTGGCGGCGAGGGCGGCGCCCTCCAGCTCGGCCTTGCGGGCGTTCAGCACATCCTGAACCTTTTCCTTGGCGACGTTGATCAGCGCGCCGACCTTGGGGCGCTCTTCGGCCGGCAGGTCGCCCAGGGTCTTCATGACCTGGGTCAGCTCGCCTTTCTTGCCGAGGTAGTGAACCCGGATCTGCTCCAGGGCGTTGACGTCTTCGGTGTTTCGCACGGCATCCAGGGCCTGCGAAACCAGCGCGTCCAGGTTTTCCATGTACCAACTCCAGATACAAAATAGGGGAAGAGCGGTAAGGCTCTTCCCCTATCGGTGACGTTACGTCCGGACCGAGATCCGGTAACTGTCGTGGGGCTTAAGCCAGGCTGGCCTTCGCTTTCTCGACAATTGCGGTAAACGCCGCTTTTTCGTTCACAGCCAGATCGGCCAGGACCTTACGGTCGATCTCGATGGCCGCCTTTTTCAGGCCAGCGATCAGACGGCTGTAGGACAGACCGTTCTGACGAGCACCAGCGTTGATACGGGCGATCCACAGGGCGCGGAACTGACGCTTGCGCTGACGACGGTCACGGTAGGCGTATTGGCCAGCCTTGATTACCGCCTGCTTGGCAACGCGGAACACGCGCGAACGCGCGCCGTAGTAGCCTTTTGCGAGCTTCAGAATCTTTTTGTGACGACGACGGGCAATCACGCCACGCTTAACACGAGCCATTTATTTATCCTCTACCAGAAATCAACGCAGACGCAGGGAGCGTGCTACACGGCGAACGTCGGAAGCAGCGAGCATCGAAGTGCCGCGCAGCTGACGCTTACGCTTGGTGGTCATTTTGGTCAGGATGTGGCTCTTGAAAGCGTGCTTGTGCTTGATGCCACCAGCAGTCACTTTGAAGCGCTTTTTGGCGCCACTCTTGGTTTTCATCTTTGGCATGTTTAGTACTCCGCATTCGTTAACAACTGATAACCATCAGGCCTGCCAGTGCCCGGGAGGTTATTTACGCTTCTTGGGAGCGATGACCATCATCAGCTGGCGTCCTTCCAGCTTAGGATGCTGTTCCACGGTGCCGATCTCGGCGAGGTCGTTTTCGACCCGCTTCAACAGCTCCATGCCCAGCTCCTGGTGGGCCATCTCACGACCACGGAATCGAAGCGATACCTTGGCCTTGTCCCCTTCATTAAGGAAACGTACCAGGTTGCGTAGTTTTACCTGGTAATCCCCTTCTTCCGTCCCTGGACGAAACTTGATTTCTTTGATCTGTTGCTGGTGCTGGTTCTTCTTCGCAGCAGCGGCTTGCTTCTTCTTCTCGAAGAGGTGCTTGCCGTAGTCCATGATGCGGCAGACAGGGGGCACCGCATCAGCAGAAATTTCCACCAGGTCCAGCTTGGCCTCGTCGGCTTGACGGAGGGCCTCGTCGAGGGAGACCACGCCAATCTGCTGACCGTCAGCACCAATCAGACGAACCTCACGGGCGGTGATGTTCTCGTTGATCGGCGGTTTCGGGAGAGCCCGCTTATCCTGTCTCATTTCACGCTTAATAATGATTACTCCGAGTCTTGGCGACCACGCCGGGAAACCGCCTGAGCGAGCAGCTCAGCGAACTGGGCGACCGGCATCGAGCCGAGGTCTGCCCCTTCGCGCGTACGTACGGCGACGGCCTGCGATTCAACTTCCCTATCACCGATGACCAACAGATAGGGAACCTTGAGCAAAGTATGCTCGCGGATTTTAAAGCCAATTTTCTCGTTTCTCAAGTCGGACTTGGCACGGAATCCGCTTTGCTCGAGCTGACGCACCACTTCTTCAGCCCATTCGCCCTGCTTGTCAGTGATATTCATCACCACAGCCTGAGTCGGTGCGAGCCAGGCCGGGAACAGGCCGGCGTAGTGCTCGATGAGCATGCCGATGAAGCGCTCGAAGGAGCCGAGGATCGCGCGGTGCAGCATGACCGGACGGGTACGGCTGTTATCTTCGGCGATATAGCTGGCATCCAGGCGTTCCGGCAGGTTCGGATCGTACTGCAGGGTGCCGCACTGCCAGTTACGACCGAGGCAGTCCTTCAGGGTGAACTCGATCTTCGGACCGTAGAAGGCACCCTCGCCCGGCTGGTATTCCCACTCCAGACCGGATTCGTTCAGGGCGTCGGCCAGCGCACTTTCGGCGCGATCCCACAGCTCTTCGGAACCGACACGCTTGGCCGGACGAGTGGACAGCTTCATGGAAACGTCGCTGAAACCGAAGTCCGAATAGACCTGCAGGGTCAGCTTGATGAAGTCGGCCGCCTCCTTCTTCACCTGTTCTTCGGTGCAGAAGATGTGGGCGTCGTCCTGGGTGAAGCCACGCACACGCATGATGCCGTGCAGCGCGCCGGACGGCTCGTTGCGGTGGCAGGCGCCGAATTCGGCGAGACGCAGCGGCAGGTCGCGGTAGGACTTCAGGCCCTGGTTGAAGATCTGCACGTGGCACGGGCAGTTCATCGGCTTGACCGCGAAGTCGCGGCTTTCCGACGCCGTGGTGAACATATTTTCGGCGTAGTTGGTCCAGTGGCCCGAACGCTCCCAGAGGATGCGATCGACGACCTGCGGGGTGCGCACTTCCACGTAGCCGTGGTCACGCTGCACCTTGCGCATGTACTGCTCGAGCACCTGATAGACGGTCCAGCCGTTCGGGTGCCAGAAGACCATGCCCGGCGCTTCTTCCTGGAGGTGGAAGAGGTCGAGCTGCTTGCCGATACGACGGTGGTCGCGCTTTTCGGCTTCTTCGATGCGCTGGATGTAGGCAGCCAGCTGCTTCTTGTCTGCCCAAGCGGTGCCGTAGACGCGCTGCAGCTGCTCGTTCTTCGAGTCGCCACGCCAGTAGGCGCCGGAAATCTTGGTCAGCTTGAAGGCTTTCAGGAAGCGAGTGTTCGGCACGTGCGGGCCGCGGCACATGTCCACGTACTCCTCGTGGAAGTACAGGCCCATGGCCTTCTCATCCGGCATGTCGTCGATGAGGCGCAGCTTGTACTCCTCACCACGAGCCTTGAAGGTCTCGATGACTTCGGCACGCGGGGTCATCTTCTTGATGACGTCGTAGTCCTTGTCGATCAGCTCGGCCATGCGCTTTTCGATGGCAGCCATGTCTTCAGGAGTGAAGGGGCGCTCGAAGGCGATGTCGTAATAGAAGCCTTCATCGATCACCGGACCGATGACCATCCGGGCGGTCGGATACAGCTGCTTGACCGCATGGCCCACCAGGTGAGCGCAGGAGTGGCGGATGATTTCCAGCCCGTCCTCGTCCTTCGGGGTAATGATCTGCAGGGTCGCGTCGCTGTCGATGATGTCGCAGGCATCGACCAGACGGCCGTTGACCTTGCCGGCCAGGGTGGCTTTCGCCAGGCCTGCGCCAATGGATTGCGCCACCTCGGTCACGCTGACCGGATGATCGAAGGAACGCTGACTACCGTCGGGAAGAGTAATGATGGGCATGGCGCCTCCTCTCCTAGTGGTGACCCCTACGAAAGGCCACATGGGTTGGGATGTGCCAGTAAGCGTCGCCCGCCGGGCAGGCCTGCCTCACAGTGGCAGGCGCCTTGTCGGCGCCCTGCGCATTCGCGCGCGGACGGAGATCACTGGAAGAAATCGAATGAAACCTGCCCACAATCGTTGGCGGGCAAGGCGTGGGATGTTACTGCAAACTTGGATAGCTGACGAGCGGCAGCCCTGACTTCGCTCAGTATTGGTCGACAAATTCCAGCACGGCGCGATTGAAGGAGGCCGGACGAATCACATTCATACCATGGGAGGCGCCAGGAATCATCGAAGTACGGACATCGACCAGCGCCGATTGCAGCGCCTGGATAATGCGCGGGAATGGCTCCGGACTCTTCGCCCCTCCGATCAACAGAACAGGCAATTGCAGTTGTTCAAGTTGAGCATTGGAAATCGGCGGCGAATGATCCGCCACCTGCCCCACCAGAGTCATGGCATTAGCCGTGGCCATCTCGCGGAATTGCCCGGAAGAGCGCTCCCATACACCCGCGCCACTCACGGTATCGACAAAGAGTTGCAATCCCTCGCCAATACGCCCCGCGCGAATCATGATCAGCGCCTGCTGGCGAAACTGATTGCGCTCAACCGGGGATATTGGCGACACCAGGCCCGCCATACGGAATACATCTTCCGTAAAGTCCCCACCAGGATCGGCCAGCGCCAGGGAACGCAACTTCTGCGGCGCCGCCAGCGCCACTCTCAGACAGAGACCGCCACCGCGCGAATGCCCGAGCAGATGCGCAGGACCAGGCAATTGATCCAGCAAAGCAAGCAGATCACTCACATGCTGCTCGGTCGTGAACCCCGCGCCCTCGCCATCCCACTGTTCAGGGAAATAATGGCGCAGACTGGGCGCCACCACGTGATAGCGAGCCGACAACGCGGCGAACTGCCCCTGCCAATAGCGGTAGTCGCAGAGTGATCCATGAACCAGCACAAGCGGCACGCCCTGCCCTGCCACCTGGCACGTGAGCTCATAATCATTGACCCGATACCGCACAATCTCACTATTCATCCAGCACTCGCACTCAACGCACCACAATAAAGCACACAGAATCCAGAAGGGTTTGGCAGGCGCCGCCCCTTTAATCCGCGCATTATCCCTCAAGAAACAACTAATCTGCGCTCCCGGATAACAGCCGAAGGATTTAAGGCGCATTGCCCGAATCGCAACAATTCATATCCATAGTTGACGGCGATAACGACAAGAACAGAAAATCGCCCCCACAATTCACCCCTGCCGACGGGAGCACACGATGTCCAAACTTGCGGAATTCCGCGAAGCCGAACGCCAGCTTAAAGAACAACTCGCCCTGCTGGAAAAACTCAAGAATGACAGCAGCCTGAAAAAGGAACTGGAGTTCAAGGACCAACTGCAAGCGCTGATGGACCAGTACGGCATGAACCTGCGGAATGTCATCAACATTCTTGACCCGCAGACCACTGGCGAACCGGCGCCGATCCAGCATCGCCGCAGCCGCCAACTGAAGACCTACAAGAACCCGAATTCCGGTGAAGTCATCGAGACCAAGGGTGGCAATCACAAGACCCTGAAAGCCTGGAAGCAACAGTACGGCGCCGAAACCGTCGAATCCTGGCTGCAGAAGTAAGACGAAAAAAGCCGCAGAGCGCTCCCGCTCTGCGGCTTTTTCTCTACCCGTTCGCAATGATTCTGACCAACGGCCAAGCACCAACTGGCCATTGCCGACAGAAATCCATATAATTCCGAACGCGAGTACCAAACCTAAGGTCGCCCCTCCCAGCACTCCCCTACCTTGATCCAGGGTTGAAGCTGGGCACTACAGGGCCACGGCCAGCGCCTCCTCCGCATCGATTCCAGAGCACGTCAGCCGCGCCAGGAAAGCTTGCCCGAGCGATAGCGCCCGCGTCAGTTCAATTGCCTTTACCCAACGCCGCAGACTGACGCGAACCGACCCTCAAGTTTCCATTCGCTGCCATATTCCGGTCACACGTTTTCTGCATCCTCAGATTGCACCCGGAGCTTTTTACGATTTCAACGGTCACAGGACCGTTACCTATTTGGAAAGACAAGACAATGAAAAACTCCCCGCATATCCAGGAGGCGATTCGCACCCTTTCGGTAGCCTTCGCTCCTCTGAACTGCGTCATCCAGGCCAAGCGCAAGCACGGCTTCAGCTTCACCCTGGTGAACGAGCACGGCATCGCCAAGCACACCGAGCGCCTCTATCCCCAGCAGTACCAGGCCGAAGCGCCACTGCAAGCGGTCATCGAGCGCGTGCAAGCCACCCTCGCCGCCTGAGCCTGAAAATGAAAAGCCCCGCCGAAGCGGGGCTTTTGCTTTCTGCCTTCTATAATAAAGCAGCGATCCAGATGAAGATCAGTGCAGACTGATCCCCGCCTTCACCGACTCGATTTCATCCGCAAGCGCCGCATAGCGCTCCGCCGGCACAGCATACGTCAACGAATAAGCCACACCGTCACCCAGGGCCACCTGCAAGGCCTGCTTCAGCACCTCAGTGCCATTCCGACTGATGCCGCAACGCACCTCCAACCCATCCAGGTCACCCAGCTTCACCGCCTGCGGCTTGCTGCAGGCCGCCTGAAGGCCCTGCCGGAGGAAGTCCTTCTGCAGCGCCTTGCGCATCTCGACGATGACGTTCTCCACATTAATAGAGGTGCCAGCCCCCAAACGGCTGCGCGTAATCTCCATGACCAGCTCCTGGGAGCCATCCTCCGCAAGGCGCACACCGCGCTGGCGAATCAGTGGAGCATCGACCGCCGCCGGCTCCGGCGAGCGCGAGACATTCCAACCGCTTGGCCAGATCACCTGCATTTCCGCCAACGCAGGCCCCGACGCCAGCAGCGCACCGAGCAACACCCAGGATCGTAGAGCGCTCATCATCACCTCCGACACACCCAGGGCACACCATAACAGGCGAACAGGCTTTTCTGCGGGCAAACAAAAAGGGCGATCCTTTCGGATCGCCCTTTTCGTAACCGCCGAAGCGACTATGTTTGGTAGGCACAATTGGACTCGAACCAACGACCCCCACCATGTCAAGGTGGTGCTCTAACCAACTGAGCTATGTGCCTGTCGTGTGGGGCGCATTCTACGCGATCGTTTTTCACGGTCAAGCACTTTTTTTCGCTAAGCCACTGAAAAAGAGAATTTTTTTATGTTCGACCGTCCGTAAATTATTTTGCACGGGCACTAGCCGGCCAGATTCGACTCAGGTAGCATCCTCACATCTCGTAAAAAATAACAAACACAGGTGCATTATGCCGCACACCTCCTACCCCTCTTCCTATTACGCAGCCTCGGCCAACCCGGTCCCGGCCCGTCCTGAACTGCAGGGCGAGGTGGAAACCGATGTCTGCGTGATTGGCGCAGGCTACACCGGCCTGTCTACCGCCCTGTTCCTGCTGGAAAACGGTTTCAAGGTCACCGTGCTGGAAGCCGCCAAGGTCGGTTTCGGCGCGTCGGGCCGTAACGGCGGCCAGATCGTCAACAGCTATAGCCGTGACATCGACGTCATCGAGCGCAGTGTCGGCGCCAAGCAGGCGAAACTGCTGGGCGACATGGCCTTCGAAGGCGGCCGCATCATTCGCGACCGTATCGCCAAGTACAACATCCAGTGCGACCTGAAGGACGGCGGCGTGTTCGCGGCCCTCAGCACCAAGCAGATGGGCCACCTGGAGTCCCAGAAGAAGCTGTGGGAGCGCTTCGGCCACACCCAGCTGGAACTGATGGACGCCAAGCGCATCCGCGAAGTCGTCGGCACCGACAGCTATGTCGGCGGCATGCTCGACATGAGCGGCGGCCACATCCATCCGCTGAACCTCGCCCTGGGCGAAGCCGCAGCCGTTGAGTCGCTGGGCGGCGTGATCCACGAGCAGTCCCCTGCCGTGAAGATCGACCGTGGCGCCAACCCGGTCGTGCACACCCCGAAAGGCCGCGTGAAGGCCAAGTTCATCGTGGTTGCCGGTAACGCCTACCTCGGCGGCCTGGTACCGGAGCTGGCTTCCAAGTCCATGCCGTGCGGCACCCAGGTAATTACCACCGAGCCGCTGAGCGCCGACCTGGCCAAGTCCCTGCTGCCGACCGACTACTGCGTCGAGGACTGCAACTACCTGCTCGACTACTACCGCCTGACCGGCGACAACCGTCTGATCTTCGGTGGCGGCGTGGTCTACGGTGCGCGCGACCCGTCGAACATCGAGGCGATCATTCGTCCGAAGATGCTCAAGGTGTTCCCGCAACTGAAGAACGTGAAGATCGACTTCGCCTGGACCGGCAACTTCCTGCTGACCCTCTCGCGTCTGCCGCAGGTTGGCCGTATCGGCGACAACATCTACTACTCCCAGGGCTGCTCCGGCCACGGCGTGACCTATACCCACCTGGCAGGCAAGCTGCTGGCCGAAGTCCTGCGTGGCCAGGCCGAGCGTTTCGACGCCTTCGCTACCCTGCCGCACTACCCCTTCCCGGGCGGCCGCATGTTCCAGGTTCCGTTCTCCGCGATCGGTGCCTGGTACTACACCATGCGCGACAAGCTGGGCGTGTAACGCTCCGCTCGAAGAAAAACGGCGCCGTGAGGCGCCGTTTTCTTTTCCGGGGAGCGAGTCAGCCGCCCGGACAAGCCGGCAGCGATTCACAGCGCGCCGAGGGATTTGCAGTTCCACCGGGCGCCACCGAAAAGCGCGAGTCCGCCGGCGCCAACCGAGCCGCACAACTGCTCGCCTCGCGCGCCTGCTTCGAGCAACCCCGCTCGCCCAGCACATTGCCCAGGTTGAACCAGCCCGCGGCGAAATCGGGGCGTGCACCCACGCTATGCCGCAAGGACGACTCCGCCTCGCCCAGGTGACCACCGGCGTATTGCGCGTTCGCCAGGGCGAACCAGCCCAGCGCATCCTGCGGCCAGGCCTGTGTTGCCTTGCGATACGCCTGCTTTGCCAGGGCTGGCTGACCGGTTTCCTCCAGATCATGGGCGGCACGCAGCCAGGCGGTGGGTTGCGCCGTGGCCGGCAGACGATCCGGCGGCAAGGTCAGTACCGCCCAACGCTTGCTGCGAGCCCAGGTGACATCGAAGGCGGTGAAGTCGATCACCAACCGCTCGGTAATCCCCGAACGCAGGATCAGTTCATGGCGCTGCCGATCGAAGCCGACCACCACCGCAAAATGCCACACCGGCAGCCAGTCCAACCCCTGGTTCTGCAGAATCAGCACCGGATTGCCCGCAGCCACCTCGCTCAGCACATCCTCCAGGCGAGGCTGCAACGGATAGACCAGCATGCCCTTCTCCCGCGCCGCCGCGACCAGCTCAACCTGCAAGCTGCCCTGTCGTTGCGGAAGGAACACACGATCCTTCAGTTGCCGCGGCGTAACCCGCACGCCGCGCTGGTTGAGCATGGTCGCCAGCGCGGCGGGGCCGCACTGGAATTCCTGCTGCGGGAAGAACTGCACATCGCTCAGTTCCACACGCTCGGGCAGCACCTCCACGCTGGACGGCAACTTCGGCGCCTGCGCGCAGCCGCCGAGCACCATGGCCGCCACCAACGCGGCAGCCATGGCCCAGCGACTCAACGTTGGCACCTGACGAAGGTGAAGATGTGGGTGATGCAGAGCATGTCAGTGATGACGAAGATCAGCAGGAACAGGATGATGATCTCGATGAAACCACCGGCTGGCGCCTGGTTCAGCTGCTGATTGAACTGTGCCAGTTCCTCGTTGGACAGACTCTTGATGCGTTGCTCGACCTTGCTGCGTTCAACGCCCATGGACTGCAACTTCTTCTGCACGCCCTGGTCATCGAGCATCTTCAGCAGTTGCTCGCGGTCGACCTGTTGTTGCTGCGCCTGCAGCACCTCACCAGTCGCCACCATGCTCGCCTGTGCCAGCGGGACCTCCGCCACCACGCCCAACTGCGCCAGCACCAGCATGGCCGCAAGGCTTTTCACCCGCTTTGTTATGGTCATTATGGGTTTCCTCATCTTTGACTACTTGCACGTAAGGCACGAGGTGCTGCCGCTCGGCGCAAAAGCCGGCAAGCCGCAACGCTCCCGCCATGTCGGCGCCAACCGCTGGGCCGCTACCTATTAAGATGCTCAGTCAGGCAAAGAGTTCGAAGCGCAATGCGCGCCAGTCAGTGTCGAGATGCCCCAGGTAGACACAGGCGTGACCACGGGGAAAGAGAAAGTGCTCAGGCCCGAATCCGCCGCCTTCCACGCGCAGCAGTCGTCCCCAGGGATAATGGCTGATGCGCCCGCGCACGTCGGCCACCGCACCGCCGCGCCACCAGTGGATAGCGCCCTCGGCATCCGAGACGTCGTCGGGCTGCTCGATGCGCACCGGCTCGTCACGCCAACCGATCACCCGCTGCGGGTCGAAGCCAGCCTGTCGCTCCAGTGGCAAGGGCGATATCCAGCAGGCACCGTCGCGCTCGTGCAGCTCGACAGCCAGATCACTCCAGTGAGGCTGCTCCAGCGCCCAAAGCAGGTCGCCGTCGATTTCCAGCGAAGGCTCCGGCTGCGCCTGAATACGGAAACCGGGACAGACGAGCATGCCCTCGCGCAGCGGAATACGGATCTCGTTCATACCCCCTCCTGCCACAGGAAGGGACCAGCCTTGCGCTCCAGCAGGAGCACCAGCTCCGGCTGCAGGTAGGCAAAGTCATCGGGGATATCCAGGCACACCAGCCGCTTGCCGCGCATTGCCAGGGGGAAGCGGCGCAGCAGCGCCTGGCGCTGCCGGCGCTCCATGACGAATACCAGGTCGACCCAGTCCAGTTGCTCGGCGCTCAGCGGAACGTCCGCGTCCGGCGCCAGCCCGGCGGAGTCGGTCTCGACCTCCGGCCAGCTGGCGAAGACGGTTTCAGCGGTGGGGCTGCGCAAGCAATTGCGGCTGCAGATGAACAAAGCGCGGCGCACTTCATCCTCCCTACGGCTGGCGCGCGAACGGCAGCGGCGATTCTAGGGAAGATGACGGCTCAGGGCGAGGCCGGCGCCTTCTGTTTTGCTTTCTGTCGCTCGAGGAAATCCACTTTCCACTGCTCGACGCCCAGATGCTCGGAGTCCAGGTTTGCCTCGACGCCGTACTTGGCCTTGAGCGCGGCAACTTCCTTGGCGTGGTCGCTGAGGAAGCGGTCGAAGCGATCCATCAGTTCCCCCTGCTTCACCGTGGAAAGCTGGAAGGTGCTGCGCGTGTGCGGCAACGACGGATCGAACACCAGCGCACCGGGGCGGGCGCGGATGTTGTCCAGGTAGTAGGTGGCGACCACCACGTTGAAGTAGGCGCCGTCGGCCTGCTTCTTCAGTGCGGTGTGGATCATCTGCCGGAGGTCTGCACTGGGCTCGATGCCGATCTGCCCGGACTGCACCTGTTGTTCGTAACCACGCGGCGTCCAGCCCTCCACCAACGCCAGCCGCTTCAGGGCGCCGACACCCTGCCCCAGGCGATCGGGCGCCACCAGCACACCGTCGACGTACTGGGTCACCGGCTGGCTGTAGCGCAGCGACTTGGCAGCCTTCTGCTCCGGCGCCCAATTGGGGTTGTCCGGGTATTTGAAATCGACCTCTCCCTTGAGCAGCGCCGGGAGCAACGCGTCCACAGGCATCGGGCGGTACTCCAGGGTAATGCCGGCGGAGGCAGCGAAGAGATCGAGCAGGTCCCGGGCAAAGCCCTGGTAACGACCCTGCGCGTCAGTGACGTAGTGCGGTGCGAATGGCAGGTTCTCGACGCCGACCACATAGGTCTGCGCCATGGCCCCGGTGGAAACGATGCTGGCGAGCGCCCAGCAGAAAGCCTTGAGCTTCAAAGTACCCTCCTGGTGACATTGTTGTTGTTCTGTCGGGCAAGCCCGCTGGCCCGCCGTGGCGGACTCAGCCGCCGGTCATGCTCATGAACCGCAGCACCTGCACCTGCTGGTCGGCTTCGAAATGGTGGCGCTCGGGCTTCAGGCGCAATGCTTCCATCAGTGCGGCGCGCAGGCACGCGACATCGCCGGGGTGTTCGCGCAACAGGCGGCGCAGGTCCAGCGCGCCCTCATGACCCAGGCACAGCACCAGCTTGCCTTCGGCGGTCACCCGCACGCGATTGCAATCGCCGCAGAAGTTATTGCTGTGCGGGGAAATGAAACCGATGCGGCTGTCGTAGCCATCGATGCGGTAATAGCGAGAAGGCCCGCCGCTGCGCTCGGGCGTCGGCAGCAATTGCCAGCGCTCGGCCAGGTGCGCGCGCACCTCGTCGCTGCTGCACAGGGTGAGCTTGCGTTCGTGACTGCTGACGGTGCCCAGCGGCATCTCTTCGATGAAGCTGATGTCGATGCCCTTGCCCAGGGCAAACGCCACCAGGTCGCAGACTTCGTCGTCATTGCGCCCCTTCTGCACCACGGTGTTCAGCTTGATCCGCTCGAAGCCCGCTTCACGGGCGGCATCGATGCCGTCAAGTACCTGCTCCAGCTTGTCAGCGCGGGTGAAGGCGGCGAAGCGCTCGCGGCGCAGGGAATCGAGGCTGATATTCAGGCGACGCACGCCCGCGGCACGCAATTCGGCGGCACGCTCGCGCAGTTGCGAGCCGTTGGTGGTGATGGCCAGGTCGTCCAACTCCCGGCGCGCCCCAAGCTTCGCCAGCAGGCCGGTCAGTCCCTTGCGTACCAGCGGTTCGCCGCCGGTGATGCGGATACGCCGCACACCCAGGCCGATGAAGGCGTCCGCCACCGCTTCCAGCTCCTCCAGACTCAGCACCTGATCGCGCGGCAGGAACTGCATGTCTTCACTCATGCAGTAGGTGCAGCGGAAGTCGCAACGGTCGGTGACCGACAGGCGCAGGTAGGTGATGCGTCGACCGAAGGGATCGACCAGTTGGGAGTCAGGCATGGGTAGTCAGGATTCCGGTTGGCAGGCTGGCCAGACGAAAGTGCGCTAGGAATACATGAGTTGCAGACCGATGTATACACGAATTCGACCCGCAAGTCAGGAAATTGCCCGCAGACCGTCGCCTTGAGAGGGCTACGAGGCCGGTGCTACCATGCCCGGCTAAGTTGGGCAACAACAGCAGCACAAGAAGACCAGCATCCATGACTAGCATTCGCGAGCGTAACCGGCGCCTCATCCTCCGCGCAGCCAGCGAGGAATTCGCCGAAAAGGGATTCGCGGCGACCAAGACCAGCGACATCGCCGCTCGCGCCGGCCTGCCCAAGCCCAACGTCTACTACTACTTCCAGACCAAGGAAAATCTCTACCGCTGCGTTCTGGAAAGCGTCGTCGAACCCCTGCTCCAGGCTTCCGCGCCGTTCCGCGAGGACGACGAGCCGGGCGAGGCACTCAAGGCCTACATCCGATCCAAGGTGAGGATTTCCCAGGAGCTGCCCCACGCCTCCAAGGTGTTCGCCAGCGAACTGATGCACGGTGCGCCGCACCTGCCGAAGGAGTACCTGGACGAGCTGAACGCCCAGGCCCAGCGCAACATCGCCTGCCTGCAGAGCTGGATCGACCGCGGCCTGCTCGCCCCGGTGGACCCGCATCACCTGTTGTTCACCATCTGGGCGGCAACCCAGACCTACGCCGATTTCGACTGGCAGATCTCCATGGTCACCGGCAAGACCAGCCTCAGCGACGCCGATTTCGAGGCAGCCACCGAGACCATTACCCGCCTGGTGCTGCGCGGCACCGCGCCGGACAACGGCAACGAGCCCAAGTCCCAGGGGCGTTTGCGGCCGCTGTCGATCTGATTGATCGCACTTTCCCGCCCGCTGGAACTGCAGGAGCGAGCTTGCTCGCGAACCTCAACGCTCCTACAGAAAGCATTTGGCGCGCGGTGAACTGCGCGCCCTTCCCCTCTTCGATCAGCCCGCGTCGGCCACCAGCCCCAGCGCCTGCACGCCACGGATCGCGCACTGCTCGTCGATGTCCGAGGCGTCGCCACTGATGCCGATGGCGCCGATCACTTCATTGGCCGAGTTACGGATCAGCACGCCGCCCGGCGCGGGGACCACATTGCCTTGCGCCAGCGTGTTCACCGCTGCGATGAAGGACGGGCGCTGCTGCGCGTCCGCCGCCAGCAGACGCGACGACTTGCCCAGCGCCACGGCGCCCCAGGCCTTGCCGATGGCGATCTGCGGACGAAGCATGCTGGCGCCATCCTCCCGCTGAAGGGTCACAAGGTGCCCGCCGGCATCCAGCACGGCGATGGTCAGCGGCGCGGTGGACAACTCGCGGCTGGCGGCCAGGGCCTGGCGGGTGATATCCAGCGCGGTTTCCAGACTGATAGTGCTCATGAGGTTTTCCTCTTCAAGGTTGAGTAAGTCAGGGGCACGGACGGCACTGGCGATTCGCCTGCACACATCCGCATCAGAAATCTGTACGCAATCTAGTAGCCGAACGCCCTGACCAAAGCAACACAAAAGGACAATGAGCACCTATTTTTGTATACATTTTTTCAAACGACAGTTTGACCCACGGATCAGCTTTACGCGCAACATACTGTTTTATCTGGGTTTACAAGAAAAATGACCGCCCAGTCCCACGTATACAACCCGCCTTGACCTTCTCGCCGAAGCCTGCATAGAATCACCTCAACTTTTGTACACAATCAGTATAAGAACCGAGGAACAAAATATGGCCAGAATGAGAGCAATCGAGGCTGCCGTACTGGTAATGCGTCGCGAAGGCGTCGATACCGCCTTCGGCGTGCCGGGCGCCGCCATCAACCCCATGTATGCGGCCATGAAGAAACTCGGCGGCATCGATCACGTCCTGGCTCGCCACGTCGAAGGCGCGTCGCACATGGCCGAGGGTTACACCCGCACCACCGCCGGCAACATCGGCGTGTGCATCGGCACCTCCGGCCCCGCCGGCACCGACATGGTCACCGGCCTGTACTCGGCCTCCGCCGACTCCATCCCGATTCTCTGCATCACCGGCCAGGCTCCCCGTGCACGCATGCACAAGGAAGACTTCCAGGCCGTGGACATCACCAGCATCGTCAAGCCGGTCACCAAGTGGGCAACCACCGTTCTGGAACCGGGCCAGGTGCCCTACGCCTTCCAGAAGGCTTTCTTTGAAATGCGCAGCGGCCGTCCGGGCCCCGTGCTGATCGACCTGCCGTTCGACGTGCAGATGGCCGAAATCGAATTCGACATCGACGCCTACGAGCCCCTGCCGGTCAACAAGCCGAAGGCCTCCCGTGCCCAGGCCGAAAAAGCCCTGGCCCTGCTCAATGACGCCGAGCGTCCGCTGATCTGCGCCGGCGGCGGCATCATCAACGCCGATGCCTCCGACAAGCTGGTCGAGTTCGCTGAGCTGACCGGCGTACCGGTAGTCCCGACCCTGATGGGCTGGGGCACCATCCCGGACGATCACCCGCTGATGGCCGGCATGTGCGGTCTGCAGACCTCGCACCGCTACGGTAACGCCACCGTCCTGGAATCGGACATGGTGTTCGGCATCGGCAACCGCTGGGCCAACCGCCACACCGGTTCGGTCGACGTCTACACCGCGGGCCGCAAGTTCGTCCACGTGGACATCGAACCGACCCAGATCGGCCGCGTCTTCACTCCGGACCTGGGCATCGTTTCCGACGCCGGCTCCGCGCTGGAAGTCTTCCTGGAAGTAGCCCGCGAGTGGAAAGCCGCCGGCAAGCTGAAGGACCGCAGCGCCTGGGTGGAAGCCTGCCGCGAGCGCAAGCGCACCATGCAGCGCAAGACCCACTTCGACAACGTGCCGGTCAAGCCGCAACGCGTCTACGAAGAAATGAACGAGTTCTTCGGCAAGGACACCTGCTACGTCAGCACCATCGGTCTGTCGCAGATCGCCGGCGCCCAGTTCCTGCACGTGTACAAGCCGCGCCACTGGATCAACTGCGGCCAGGCCGGCCCGCTGGGCTGGACCATTCCGGCAGCGCTGGGCGTGGTCAAGGCCGACCCGAGCCGTCAGGTCGTGGCGCTGTCGGGCGACTACGACTTCCAGTTCATGATCGAAGAACTGGCGGCCGGTGCGCAGTTCAACCTGCCGTACATCCACGTGCTGGTGAACAACTCCTACCTGGGTCTGATCCGTCAGGCGCAGCGTGGCTTCGAGATCGACTACTGCGTGCAGCTGGCGTTCGACAACGTCAACGCGCCGGAACTCAACGGCTACGGCGTGGACCACGTTGCGGTGGTTGAAGGCCTGGGCTGCAAAGCCATCCGCGTCTTCGACCCGGAGCAGATCGGCGCTGCCTTCGTCCAGGCTCGCGAGCTGATGCAGAAGCACCGCGTGCCGGTCGTAGTGGAAGTCATCCTGGAGCGTGTCACCAACATCTCCATGGGTACCGAGATCAACGCAGTGAACGAGTTCGAGGAACTGGCGCTCAAGGGTGCCGACGCACCGACCGCCATCTCTCTGCTGGATTGATCCATCTGCGGGAGAGGCGCCGCGAGGCCCTCTCCCCTGACCCTCTCCTTGCCGAGAGGGGGCTGTTCGAGCAACACGCCATCAAGGAGTCACACAATGCCCCGTTTCTGCGCCAACCTGTCCATGCTGTTCACCGAAGTGGACTTCCTCGACCGTTTCGATGCCGCCGCCAAGGCCGGTTTCAGCGGTGTCGAGTACCTCTTCCCCTATGACGTCGAGGCCGAGGTGATCAAGGCCCGCCTGGACGCCAACAAGCTGGAACAAGTGCTGTTCAACCTGCCCGCCGGCGACTGGGCCAAGGGCGAGCGCGGCATCGCCTGCCATCCGGATCGCGTCGAGGAATTCCGCGCCGGCGTGGACAAGGCCATCGCCTACGCCAAGGTGCTGGGCAACAAGCAGGTCAACTGCCTGGCCGGCATCCGCCCGCAGGGCTACGACTGCGCCACCATCGAGAACACCTTCCTGAACAACCTGGAGTACGCGGCGGACAAGCTCGAAGCCGCGGGCATCAAGCTGGTCATGGAAATGATCAACACCCTCGACATTCCCGGCTTCTACCTGAAGAACACCCAGCAGGCCCTGGAGCTTCGCGAGAAGGTCGGCAGCGCCAACCTGTTCCTGCAGTACGACATCTACCACATGCAGATCATGGAAGGTGACCTGGCCCGGACCATGGAGAAGAACCTCCCGGCCATCAACCACATCCAGCTGGCCGACAACCCTGGCCGTAACGAACCGGGTACCGGCGAGATCAACTACCGCTTCCTGTTCGAGCACCTGGACCGCATCGGCTACAGCGGCTGGATCGGTTGCGAATACAAGCCCAAGACTACCACCGAAGCCGGTCTGGGCTGGCTGAAGAGCCACAACGTCATCTGATGCTTTTTTGCTGGGTTCCCGCGTTCGCGGGAATGACGGGGAAACCGAACCTTTCCAGCGTCACCCCCGCGAACGCGGGGGCCCGATAACCCAACAAGAGAAACCAGGAGAACACCTCATGGCCAAAATCGGATTCATCGGCACCGGAATCATGGGCCTGCCCATGGCGCAGAACCTGCAGAAAGCCGGCCACCAGATCTTCGTCTCCACCCACCACGACGCAGCTCCCGCTGCCCTGGTAGAAGCCGGCGGCATCGCCCTGGCCACCCCCAAGGAAGTTGCCCAGGAAGCCGAGTTCATCATCGTCATGGTGCCGGACACCCCGCAGGTCGAAGACGTACTGTTCCGCAAGGACGGTATCGCCGAAGGCGTGGGCCCGAACAAGGTCGTGATCGACATGAGCTCGATCTCCCCCACCGCCACCAAGACCTTCGCCGAGAAGATCAAGGCCACCGGCGCGCAGTACCTGGACGCCCCGGTTTCCGGCGGTGAAGTCGGCGCCAAGGCCGCGACCCTGAGCATCATGGTCGGTGGCTGCCCGAACACCTTCGAGCGCGTGCTGCCGCTGCTGCAGGCCATGGGCAAGAACATCACCCGCGTCGGTGGCAACGGTGACGGACAGACCGCCAAGGTCGCCAACCAGATCATCGTCGCCCTGAACATCCAGGCCGTCGCCGAAGCCCTGCTGTTCGCCGCCAAGAACGGCGCGGACCCGGCCAAGGTACGTGAAGCGCTGATGGGCGGTTTCGCCTCCTCGCGCATCCTCGAAGTGCACGGCGACCGCATGGTCAAGGGCACCTTCGATCCGGGCTTCCGCATCAGCCTGCACCAGAAGGACCTGAACCTGGCCCTGGCCGGCGCTCGCGAACTGGGCCTGAACCTGCCCAACACCGCCAACGCCCAGCAAGTGTTCAGCACTTGCGCGGCCATCGGCGGCAGCAACTGGGACCACTCCGGCCTGATCAAGGGCCTGGAGCACATGGCCAATTTCTCGATCCGCAAGGACTGAGCGTTGCCCACTGGGTCCCCGCCTTCGCGGGGATGACGAAAGCGGTGCAGGTCAGGGCGTTATGGGAGTGATGTCCGGACCACGCAAAGCACGTCACCCCCACGAAGGCGGGGGACCAGAAACCAGAATCGAACACCCGGCCGTAGGGAATCACGGCCTCGCCGGCCGGGGCGTTCGAATCCATCGCTGAGTCTTCTGGAGACAGAAGCCTGAGCCATGGATACACCACAAGAAGAATCACCGGAGCCTGTCATGAGCCTGGACCCACGCACCTTCCTGCGCGAGTTGTTCGACACCGCCATTGCCGCCGCGCACCCGGCCCAGGTACTGGCCAAGCATCTGCCCACCGACAAGGGTGGCCGCACCATCGTCATCGGCGCCGGCAAGGCTGCCGGTGCCATGGCCGAAGTCGCCGAGAAGCACTGGAACGGTCAGGTCCAGGGTCTGGTCGTGGCCCCCTACGGCTACGGCGCCGACTGCCGCCGCATCGAAGTGGTGGAAGCCTCGCACCCGGTACCGGACGATGCCGGCGAGCGCGTTGCGCGCCGCGTGCTGGAACTGATCAGCGGGCTGACCGAGAACGACCGGGTGATCTTCCTGCTCTCCGGTGGCGGCTCCGCCCTGCTCGCCCTGCCGGCCGAAGGCATCAGCCTCGACGACAAGCGCAGCGTGAACAAGGCGTTGCTGAAATCCGGCGCCGCCATCAGCGAAATGAACTGCGTGCGCAAGCACCTCTCCGCCATCAAGGGCGGCCGCCTGGCCCGCGCCTGCTGGCCGGCCAGCGTGTACACCTACGCGATTTCCGATGTACCCGGCGACGAGGCCACGGTGATCGCCTCCGGCCCGACAGTGGGCGACCCGACCACCTCCGCTGACGCCCTGGCCATCCTCAAGCGCTACGACATCGAAGTCCCGGCGAATGTGCGTGCCTGGCTGGAAGACCCGCGTTCGGAAACCGTCAAACCCGGTGACGAGTGCCTGTCGCGCAGCCACTTCAAGCTGATCGCCACGCCCCAGCACGCTCTCGATGCGGTGGCCGCCAAGGCCGAAGCCGCTGGTATCCCGACGCTGATCCTGGGTGACCTGGAAGGCGAATCCCGCGAGGTCGCCAAGGTCCATGCCGGCATCGCCCGGCAGATCCGCAAGCATGGCCAGCCGCTGAAGGCGCCATGCCTGATCCTCTCCGGTGGCGAGACCACCGTGACCGTACGCGGCACCGGCCGTGGCGGACGCAACGCCGAGTTTCTCCTCAGCCTCACCGCCGACCTCAAGGGCGAACCGAACATCTGGGCCCTGGCGGGGGACACCGACGGCATCGACGGCATGGAAAGCAACGCCGGTGCCCTGATGACGCCGTGCAGCTACAACCGCGCCCTCAAGGCCGGCCTCAACCCGTTGCATGAGCTCGACAACAACAACGGCTACGGCTTCTTCGCCGAACTGGGCGACCTGGTGATCACCCGGCCGACCCGTACCAACGTCAACGACTTCCGCGCCATCCTGGTCCTCGAGAACGACAAATGACTCCTGATAAGAAAGTAAAAATTCTCGCTACTCTGGGCCCGGCGATCAAAAGCCGTGACGACATCCGTGCTCTGGTCGAGGCAGGCGCCAACCTGTTCCGCCTGAACTTCAGCCACGGCGAGTACAACGACCACGCCCAGCGTTTCGCCTGGGTCCGCGAAGTGGAAGCCGAGCTGGACTACCCCATCGGCATCCTCATGGACCTGCAGGGTCCTAAACTGCGCGTCGGCCGTTTCGCCAACGGTGCGGTGCAGCTTGAAAAGGGCCAGAGCTTCACCCTGGACCTGAGCGACGTCCCGGGCGACGACAAGCGCGTCAACCTGCCCCACCCGGAAATCATCCAGGCGCTGGAGCCGGGCATGAGCCTGCTGCTGGACGACGGCAAGATCCGCCTGCAGGTGGTCAACGCCCACGCCGACGCCATCGAGACCCGCGTGATGAACAGCGGCGAGCTGTCCGATCGCAAGGGCGTCAACGTGCCGGAGGCCGTACTCAAGCTCAGCCCGCTGACCGCCAAGGACCGCCGTGACCTGGACTTCGGTCTGGAGCTGGGCGTGGACTGGGTCGCACTGTCCTTCGTGCAGCGTCCCGAAGACATCGAGGAAGCCCGCGCCCTGATCGGCGACAAGGCCTTCCTCATGGCCAAGATCGAGAAGCCGTCGGCGGTGCAGTCCATCGAAGCCATCGCCCGCCTGGCCGACGCCATCATGGTCGCCCGCGGTGACCTGGGCGTGGAAATGCCGGCCGAGAGCGTGCCGGGTATCCAGAAGCGCATCATCCAGGTCTGCCGCCAGCTCGGCCGCCCGGTGGTGGTCGCGACCCAGATGCTCGAATCCATGCGTTTCTCCCCGGCGCCGACCCGCGCCGAGGTGACCGACGTGGCCAACGCCGTGAGCGAAGGCGCCGACTGCGTGATGCTCAGCGCCGAGAGCGCCTCGGGCCAGTACCCGCGTGAAGCGGTGGAAATGATGGCGAAGATCATCCGCCAGGTGGAAGCCGAGCCGGACTACCAGGGCCAACTCGAACTCAACCGCGCGGAACCCGACGCCACCGTCTCCGACGCCATCAGCTGCGCGATCCGCCGGATCAGCCGCATCCTGCCGGTAGCGGTGCTGGTGAACTACACCGAGTCCGGCGCCTCGACCCTGCGTGCGTCCCGCGAGCGTCCCAAGGCACCGATCCTCAGCCTGACGCCGCAACTGAAATCCGCCCGCCGCCTGACCGTGGCCTGGGGTGTGCACTCGGTGGTCAACGCGCAGCTCGCCCACGTCGACGAGATCTGCTCCACCGCCCTGGACATCGCCCTGGCCCAGCGCATGGCGCGCCGTGGCGACACTGTGGTGATCACCGCCGGCGTGCCCTTCGGCCAGCCGGGCAGCACCAACATGCTGCGCATCGAGACGGTCGCGCCGGCGCTGGAGGGTTAAGACAAAGTCCCTCTCCCCCACCCTCACCCTGAAGGAAAGGGTTGGGGAGAAGGCAACCGAGTTCAGGAGCCGCGCCCCAAGGCGCGCCTCCGCACCGAGTCACTCCCGGACGGACGGGGCCGGGAATACGGGGCCGCGTCCCCGTCCGTCCGGGTTTGACCTTGACCGAATGCTTGTCGGTCCATGGCCCCCCACGAGCAACTCCCATGCTGGCCATGGAATTTCGAGGCTGTCAGCGGCGATCCCGCAGGCAGCCTCTTTTCTTTTCCACCCGGTGGCGCGGGCCCGTATGCCGGCGTCACAAGATGCACTACGCTGCGCGCCTCGATGCGCCCATCACCGGGCGCCGCGCAGTCCACGCATCCCACAACCCTGTAGCACCATGTCCCTCATTCAATTCGCTCGCACCCGGCTGGTCGGATTCGGCCAGATCTATCTGCAGGCTGACGCACGCTTCGGCCTGATCCTGCTGCTCAGCATCGCCTGGTCGGCCCCCCGGTTGTTGCCCGGCGCACTGCTCGGCAGCCTGCTCAGCGCCCTCGCCGCGCGCTTCCTGCGCGTACCGCGGACGGACGTCGATGCCGGCCTGTACGACTACAACCCGGTCCTCGTCGGCCTGATGCTGCCCTTCCTGTTCCAGTGGTCGCCGGCCATGCTGGTGCTTTGCGTCGCGGCCATTCTCAGTTCCGTGGTCGTGCAGGCGGGAATGCTGCGCCAGTCGCGCCTGCGCTTCGGCCTGCCGGCCTATACGCTGGCCTTCGTACTGATGGGCTGGGTCTGCGCGGCGCTGGGCAAGGCCATCGGGCTGGCCCCCGCGACGGGCCCGGGCTGTTTGTCCTGCGATCTGGTCGAGCGCTTCCTCGATTCGACGGCACTGGGCTTCGGCGAAGTGATCTTCCTCGGCGAACCGCTGGCCGGCCTGACCATCGCCCTCGGCCTGCTGCTGGCCGACCGCCGCGCCGCCTTCTGGGCTCTGGTGGGCGCCGCCGGTGCGCTGCTCATCGCTCCGCTGCTCAGTCTGCCGGCTGCTTCGGCACAAGCCGGTCTGCTCGGCCTGAACGGCGCACTGGCCGGCATCGCCCTGTCGCTGCGCTATCGCAGTGCCTTGGCGCCACTGTGCGGCATCCTGCTCGCGGTGCTGCTGCAACCCTGCTTCGCACTGGTCGGCCTGCCGGCCTTCACCGCGCCCTTCATTTTTGCCTGTTGGCTGGTGATCCTGGGCCAGCGCCTGCTGTCGATGCTGCTGCGTACCCTGCACACGGAAAAGGCCTGACCGCGTCTATAGTCTGTCGGGTACTTCCTTCAGCGACGGATCGCGCCATGCACTTCGTGAAATACCAGGCTCTGGGTAACGACTATCTGGTCCATGCCGGCCCCGAGCCGTTCGCGCTGACGCCAACGCAGATCGGCCGGGTCTGTAACCGTCACTTCGGCATCGGTTCCGACGGCATCCTGCTGGCACAGCACACGGACAGCGCCTTCGGCCTGCGCATCCTCAACCCGGACGGCTCCGAGGCGGAGAAGAGCGGCAACGGTCTGCGCATCTTTTCCCGCTACCTGTGGGACTGCGGGCTGGTCGCCGACCAGCCGTTCGACATCGTCACCGCCGGTGGCACCGTCACCAGCCAGGTGTTCGACGAAGGCCGCAGCGTAGAGATTTCCATGGGCCGCGCCGAGTTCGCCTGTGCATCCATACCGGTGCTCATCGATGCGCCGGAAGCCCTGGGCTATCCGCTGGAAATCGACGGTGAGTCGTTGAAGATCAACGCGGTGTCCATGGGCAACCCGCACTGCGTAGTGTTCGTCGAGCAGACCAGCCGCGAACTGGCTTGTCGCCTCGGTCCGCTGCTGGAACGCCATCCACTGTTCCCCCGGCGCACCAACGTACAGTTCGTGGAATGGCAGGGCTGCAACGCCCTGCGCGTGGAGATCTGGGAACGCGGCGCCGGCTACACCCTATCCTCCGGCACCAGCAGCTGCGCAGCCGCCGCCGTGGCGCGCCGCCTGGGCCTGTGCGAGGAACGTATCGACCTGAACCTGGCCGGCGGCCAACTGAAGATCCGCGTCGCGGAGGACTTCCAGGTCACCATGCGTGGCGCCGTACAACGGGTCGCCGGCCTCGATCTCGATCCGGAAGCCTTCAACGACCTTGGCTGAACCCGGCCGCTAATCCCGCCGCGACCGGCATGGATCAATGCCGGTCCGGGCGCCCTCCTCCAGACTGCCACCTGACGCCCACCGAAGCGGAAGCTGACCGCTCAATCGACGGGTAACCGCGCATTTCCCGGAATCCGACGGCATAATCCGCGCCCTCGCGCATCCGGCCCGCCGGTGCGATCCCATTTCCATGCAGCGAACGATGTCATGACGCTTCCAACTCCCACCCTCCTGCAGCGACTCAAGCACACCAGCCTGGTCCTGCGGATCTTCATCGGCATGCTCTGCGGCATTGCCCTTGCCCTGATCTGGCCGCAAGGCGCCGTCGCCGTCGGCCTGCTCGGCAAACTGTTCATCTCCGCCCTAAAGGCCGTCGCACCGGTACTCGTGCTGGTGCTGGTGATGTCCTCCATCGCCAACCACAAGCAAGGCCAGCGCACGCACATCCGGCCGATCCTGCTGCTGTACCTGATCGGCACCTTCGCCGCCGCGGTGGTCGCGGTGATGGCCAGCTTCGCCTTCCCCTCCACCCTGGTCCTGCACGCCCCCAGCAACGAACTGACCCCGCCCGGCGGCATCGGCGAAGTCCTGCGCTCGCTGCTCTTCAGCGTCACCACCAACCCGGTGAAGGCATTGCTGGAGGCGGACTTCATCGCCATCCTGGCCTGGGCCATCGGCCTGGGCATCGCCCTGCGCCACGCCCGGCAGACCACCCGCGACCTGCTGGACGATGTCGCCAACGGCGTGACCCTGATCGTCCGCGTGGTGATCGCCTTCGCCCCGCTGGGCATCTTCGGCCTGGTGGCCAGCACCCTCGCCGAATCCGGCTTCGACGCGCTGCTCGGCTACCTGCACCTGCTGGCCATGCTGCTGGGCTGCATGCTGTTCGTGGCGCTGGTGGTGAACCCGCTGATCGTCTTCAGCAAGATTCGCCGCAACCCGTACCCGCTGGTCTTCACCTGCCTGCGCGAGAGCGGCATCACCGCCTTCTTCACCCGCAGCTCGGCGGCCAACATCCCGGTCAACCTGCAGCTGTGCGAGCGCCTGGGGCTGCACGAGGACACCTACTCCGTGTCCATCCCGCTGGGCGCGACCATCAACATGGCCGGCGCCGCCATCACCATCAGCGTGCTGACCCTGGCGGCGGTGCACACTCTGGGCATCGCCGTGGACCTGCCCACCGCCATCCTGCTCAGCGTGGTCGCCTCGATCTGCGCCTGCGGCGCTTCCGGCGTGGCCGGCGGCTCGCTGCTGCTGATCCCGCTGGCCTGTGGCCTGTTCGGCATCTCCAGCGAAGTGGCGATGCAGGTGGTGGCGGTCGGCTTCATCATCGGCATCCTCCAGGATTCGGCCGAAACCGCACTGAACTCCTCTACCGACGTGCTGTTCACCGCCGCGGCCTGCCTGGCCGAAGACGACGCCGACAGCCCCGAGGCCGGCGAACGCGCCTGATCCTCCCACCGGGGCGGCTGCGGCCGCCTCGGTGCTCCCCGCCTTATCCGCTGCGTCCTCAATTGCCGTTCGTCGGTCATGACGGCATTCCCTCGCCCGCGCTCAACCCGTTTTCTCCAGCCCCTTCGTCACAAGCAGCATGGACGGACGCCATGGTGGCGCTCCGCTGTGTCGGCCGCACTCCAGGGAACGGCCTTGCCGAGGTGACCCCATGCCCTTTCGACTCCATCCACTGATCCTTGCCATGGCCGGCGCGCTGGCCAGCGCCCCGTTGCTCGCCGCCCCCCAGGTGGCCGACAGCCGCATCAGCGCGGTCACCGTCTACACCGACCGCGCCATCGTCACCCGCACCGCCACCCTGCAATTGCCCGCCGGCCAGCATGAGATTGCCCTGGAGCAGTTGCCCCTGCGCATCGACGACAACAGCCTGCAGGCCTCGCTCAGCGCCAGCGCCGCGGCGACCCTGCTCGATGTCAGCAGCGCGCCGCAGGTCTCGCCGCCCTCCGAGGATAATCGCCTGCAACAGCTGGACAGCCAGTTGCGCGAGATCGCCCGGCAGGAGCGGGAAATCAGCGACCGCGGCAGCGTGCTGGAGAACCAGAAGCAGTTCCTCGCCGACATCCAGGCCAGCAGCACCAAGCCGGCCAAGGGCCAGGCGCTGCCGAGCATCGATGAGTTGAAGAACCTGCTGCAGATGAGCGAGGGCAATCTCGGGCGCATCCTCGACGAGCAGCGCAAGCTCGACCAGCAGAGCGAGGAACTGCAGCAGCGCAAGCAGGAGCTGGAGAACCAGCGCAGCCACCTCGCCGGGGACGGCACCCATTACAAGCGCGCCATCCTCCGGGTGGCCCTGGAGAAGCCCGCGCAGGTCCGCTTGCAGCTCAGCTACACCCTCTACGACGCTTCCTGGCGACCGGCCTACGACGCCCGTCTTCGCGATGGCGAGGAGCAGATCGAGATGACCTACCAGGGCATCGTCCGGCAAAGCAGCGGCGAGGACTGGACCGACGTCGACCTCACGCTCTCCACCGCGCGTCCCAACCTGGGCAGTAGCGTGCCGGCTCTTTCCCCATGGTTCGTCGACACCTTCGACCCGCGCGTGGCGCTGGCTGCCAGCCCCGCGCCAGCGCCGGTCGTGCCGATGATGGCGATGGAAGCGAAGAAGGCGCAGCGCTTCGAAGCGGACGAACTGGCCGTGGCCGGCTCCCTGGCGGACATGCCGGTCGCCATCGCCGAAGTCAGCGGAGCCACTACCAGCGCCTCCTTCCACATCCCCACCCGAGCCACGCTGAACAGCGACGGCAGCTCGCAGAAGGTTTCCATCGCCCAATTCAAGCTGCCGGCCACCTTCCGCTACCTCGCCACGCCGTCGCTGCGCGAAGCCGCCTACCTGCAGGCCGATACCCGCAACGCCAGCGACTATCCGTTGCTGCCGGGCACGCTCAACACCTACCTGGGCAACACCTTCGTCGCCAGCGGCCAGCTGCGCGCGGTGATGCCGGGCGAGACCTTCGAGCTGGCCCTGGGCGGCGACGAGGCCATGTCGATCAAGCGCAAGCTGGTCAATCGCTACACCGAGTCCACCGGCCTCACCGGCGGTCGCAAACGCATCACCTACGAATTCCGCATCGACGCGCAGAACAACCACAAGACCGAGCAGCGCCTGCAGTTCAAGGACCGGCTGCCGGTCTCGCGCAACGAGCAGATCAAGGTGGCCCTGCTGGAGCCCGAGGACCCGTCGGTCGCCCGGGAGGACGACGGCAAGCTGATGTGGGACTGGCAGCTGAAACCGGGCGAGAAACGCAGCACGACCTTCAAGTTCAGCGTGGAGTATCCGAAGGAGCTCGCAGTCAGCGGGCTGGACTGACTTTATGGCGGGCGGCGGGCATCGACCCCGCCGCCTGACAGGCATCGACGGCCAGTCGGCGAATTTGGTTCTAAGCAAAGCAGAATTCGATATTTTTCCTTTATATAACTGGTCGTTATATTCGCGCGATTGGAACTTCTCTCCGATCAAGGATCTGCAATGAAACGTCTGTTCAGCGCCTCGCTGCTGGCCGCCGGCCTCGCCCTGGCCTCCGCCGCCCAGGCCGCCCAGCCCCTGCTCAACGTCTCCTACGACGTGATGCGTGACTTCTACAAGGACTACAACACCGCCTTCCAGAAGCACTGGCAGGCCGAAAAGGGCCAGAGCATCGTCATCCAGATGTCCCACGGCGGTTCCAGCAAACAGGCCCGTGCGGTGATCGACGGCCTGCCGGCCGACGTCATCACCATGAACCAGGCCACCGACATCGACGCCCTGGCCGACAACGGCGGCCTGGTGCCCAAGGACTGGGCCGCGCGCCTGCCCAACAACAGCGCGCCCTTCACCTCAGCCACGGTGTTCATCGTGCGCAAGGGCAACCCCAAGGGCCTGACGGATTGGCCGGACCTGCTCAAGGACGGCGTGCAGGTGGTGGTACCGAACCCCAAGACCTCCGGCAACGGCCGCTACACCTATCTCTCCGCCTGGGGCTACACCCTGAAGAATGGCGGCGATGAGGCCAAGGCCAAGGAATTCGTGGGCCAGCTGTTCAAGCACGTTCCGGTGCTGGACACCGGTGGCCGCGCAGCGACCACCACCTTCATGCAGAACCAGATCGGCGACGTGCTGGTGACCTTCGAGAACGAAGCCGAGATGATCGCCCGCGAGTTCGGCCGTGGCGGCTTCGAAGTGGTCTACCCGAGCGTCTCCGCCGAAGCCGAGCCGCCGGTGACCGTGGTGGACAAGGTGGTCGACAAGAAAGGCACCCGCGCCGAGGCAGAGGCCTACCTGAAGTACCTGTGGTCCGACGAAGGCCAGACCATTGCGGCGAACAACTACCTGCGTCCACGCAATCCGGAAATCCTCGCCGAGTTCTCCGACCGTTTCCCGAAAGTGGACTTCTTCTCGGTAGAGAAGACCTTCGGCGACTGGCGCACCGTGCAGAAGACCCACTTCGCCGACGGTGGCGTGTTCGACCAGATCTATACCCCGAACTGATCAGGCCCTGCTGCGGGATCGCGGACGGAGTCCGCTCCTGCAAAAGCATGAAAGCCGGAGCTGCCCAGCAGCTCCGGCTTTTTTCATGGCACGAACATTCCCCTGTAGGAGCGCACCATGCGCGCGATCGCGGGCATGGTCCGCTCCTACATTGTTTCTGGGTCCCCGCGTTCGCGGGGAAGACGATTGCGGAGCGCGGTGCACGACATCGTCACTCCCGCGAACGCGGGAGCCCAAAAGACAGTTGCTCCTACAGGCTTACACCTTCATCCGCGCCAGGTCCGTAGGATGGGTGGAGCGCAGCAATACCCATGCTGCATCGGCACAAGGCCCATCGATGGGTATCGCTGCGCTCCACGCCATCCTACAAATGCCACGCGTTATCCCTTCCAGCCCGCCTCGCGCAAAGCGCCCAGCAGACGCTCCCCGGTCAGTGCCGGCACCAGCACGCCGTCATCGGTATGCATGTCCTTCCCGGCCAGCAGCACATTGACGATGGCCTCCTCCACCGCCTCCGCCGCCGCGGCGAACAGCGGCGAGATGTGGTCGTTGTTGACCATCGCCAAGGGTGTGGAGAACGGCAGGTCCTTGCGCCCGTAGTCCGCCGGCGGCAGATCGCGGTTGCCGGTGGCGAAGGCGAGGAAGATATCGCCACTGGAATCCTCGGTCCCGCCACCGGTGCGGGCGATGCCGACGGACGCACGCTGCGCCAGGCGCTGGCACTGGTGCGGCAACAGCGGCGCATCGGTGGCAAGGATCACCACGATGGAACCCATACCCGGCTCGCCACGGTCGGCGAAAGGAGATGGGATATCGCCCAGCTGGCGGCCCACCGGATAACCGTCCACCCGTAACTCGCGGCGCTGGCCGTGGTTGGCCTGCACCAGCGCGCCCACCGTCCAGCCGCCCTGCTCTGCCGGCAGCTTGCGTGAAGCCGTGCCGATGCCACCCTTGAATTCATGGCAGATCATCCCGGTGCCACCGCCTACCGAGCCTTCCCGAACCGCGCCGGACTCGGCGGCAGCCAGCGCTTCCCGCACCTGCTCGGCGCCAACGTGCTGGCCCCAGATGTCGTTGAGCAGCCCATCGTAGGTCTCCATCACCACTGGCATGCACCAGTAGATCGACGGGTCCGCCAGCTCGGCATGTTCGGCGGCGATCAGCGCATCACGCACCACGCCGACGCTGTGGGTATTGGTGATGGCGATGGGCGTGGTCAGCAGTCCCGCCTCGCGTATCCATTCCAGTCCGGTGGCGTCACCGTTGCCGTTGAGCACATGGCAGCCGGCGAAGCAGGGTTGCTGCCGTGCCGCGCCATCGCGCGGCTGGACCACCGTGACCCCGGTGCGCACGGCACGACCGTCGCGTTGCTCGATCAAGGTGCTGTGGCCGACGCGGATGCCGGGAACATCGGTGATGGCGTTGAACGGGCCGGGCGTGCCCAGGCCAAGGGTGATGCCGAGTTGACGAGCGCGCATGCTGTCTCCTTGAGTGCAAAGCCTGTTCAATGTCTCGCCGAGCGCAGCTCAGGCAAGGCGCAACGACCAACGGGAGTAACAGCCGAAGGCTGGCCCGAAGGGCGAGCGCAGCGAGTCAAACAGGCGAAAAAGCGCAGTTTACGAATGGTAAATGAGTATTTTGATCGGACTCGCGCACGAGCCTGCTTTTAACGCAGCATGAGCAAGCGCAGGCAGACATTGGGCAGGCTTTCAGAGCTTCTGGAAGGCCGGGCTGAGCTTGCCGTAGGTGCTGTAGAGAATCACCGACACGGCCAGTATTCCGACAATGATCATGACGTCCCGCGAGGAGGCGTCCAGTAGCAGATTGAGCAACAGATACCCGGCGCCGATCACCGCCAGCATCGCCGGCAGCGGCCACAGCGGCATGCGGTACGGGTGTTCGCGGTCGCGGCGCAGAACGCGGCTGAACAGCGCGCAGAGCGCCACCACCAGATAGACCATCACCAGCAGCAGGACGGTGAAGGAAGTCAGCTCCTCCAGGTTCGAGCTGAAGCTCAGCGCGGCCGAGGGGACTCCGAGGAACAGCGTGGCTATCCAGGGCGACTCCCAGCGCGGGTGGATGCGGGTGAAAGCGCGGTTCATCAGCGGCGTCCACAGCTCGTCGCGGCCACTGCTGAAGATCACCCGACCGACCTGGATGACGATGGCGACGATGGCATTGAACACCGAGAGGAAGATGCCAGCGCTGACCAGCCGCGACAGCGTCTCGTTGCCGTGGGCGGTGAGCAGGTAACCGACCGGATCGGGGCTGGCGATCATGTCTTTCAGCGAGGGCGCGCCGAGCAGCAACGCGGTCATCGGCACCAACTCAATGGCCAGTACCAGCACCAGCGACCAGATCACCGCACGGTGCACATTGCGCCCACCGCACTTCATGTCCTCGGCCAGCAGCACCGCGCCGCCGAAGCCGTTGTAGGCAAACAACGCGGTGCCCACGGAGCCGATCACCAGCGCCCAGGGTGCGGCGGCCAGCACTCCGCCGTCGATGTGCTGCGGCTGCAGCAGCACACTCACCGGCTGGCTGACATGGCCGAAGCCGAGCACGACTATCACCAACAACGCTGCGACTTCGCAAAGCAGGAAGACGCCGGTGATCCAGGCGTTCACCCGGATATTGAGGATGCCCAGCACGTAGCTGGCGGCGACTATCACCAACGCGACCGTCTGGGTATCGAAGTTCGTCCCCAGGGCATTGTTGAGGTAGGTCGCCGCCCCCGTGGCCAGCACGGGTGGAATGAACAGCAGCGAGACCAGCACGGTAAGGAAGGTGGCGTAGCCGGCAAGGCCGCCGAACACGCGCTTGGCGTAGACGTACTCGCCGCCAGCGGAACTGTGGGCACGGCCCAGCTCGGCATAGCACCAGGCGAACATCAGGGCCAGGAAGCCGGCGATGACGAAAGCCATGAAGGCACCGCTGCCGGCCTGCTGGATGGCAAAGGGCGCGATGACGAACACGGAGCTGGCGGGGGTGACCGCCGAGACGGTGATGGCGACCACGTCGATCACGCCCAGGCTGGGCTTGAGCGCGCTTTCTGGCGCAGGGGAAGCGCTCATATCGTTGTTTCCTCGTGTTGTTATTGGTGGCTGAGGCAGGAACGAGAACCTTGTCGCGCCCTCTGTGCGGGACGCTGGGTGGTGTGCAGTCTGGGCATGGCGAGGGTGGCGGCCAATCACCATTTGGGGTTACGCCCCCTTGACGGCGAAGCGGTAAAAGGAGGAAACCGTGGGCCGAATCCACGCCTGCCCCTCCACAACTGCCTGCCGGAGATAACTCGCCGATGCACACCCTGTTCCGCGAGGTCGGCATGCACGCCAACCTCGGCCGCGCCATCGAGCAGATCGGCCAACCGCGTTTCTGGAAGCAACTGATCCTGCTGCTGCACCAGTGGCTGCCATTCGATAACGCCCTGGCGATGTTCTACCCGGCCAGCGGCACCCCGGTGGCGCTGGAGGAGTACGACGCCGAGCCCAACGCAGGGCCTGCGGCGATGGCCATCTACCTCGACGGCCTGTACCAGCTCGACCCCTTCTACCAGGCCTGCCGCGAGGGTGTGTCCAGCGGCTTGTACCGGCTGGAGGAAATCTCCCCGGACCAGTTCCGCCAGAGCGAATACTTCCTCAGCTACTTCCACGACAACGTGCGGGAGGACGAGGTGCAGTTCATCCTGCAGCTGCCCGGCCAGGGGGCGCTGTCGCTGTCACTGGGTATGCGCAAGCTGTTCGAGGCCGAGCAGACCGGCCTGCTGGCGATGCTCTGCCCCTGGGTCCTGGCGCTGATGCAGCAGCACTGGCAACAGCGCAGCCAGCGCCTGCTGCCGGGCGCCAGCGACGGTGTGGCGGTACAGGTGCGGGACGCGCTGAGCCATTTCGGCGCCGGCGTGCTCTCCGAACGAGAGCTGGAGATCGCCCGGCTGATCCTGCGGGGTTACTCCTCCAAGGCGATGGCCGAGCGCCTGGCTATTTCCCCGGAAACCATCAAGGTGCACCGCCGCCACCTGTACAACAAGCTCGACATCTCCTCGCAGCCGGAGCTGTTCTCGCTGTTCCTGCAATCTCTCGGGCATGACCCGCAGAACCCCTGAAACGCCGATACCGCCGCCCCCTTCGCGTCCAGCGGGACACCCCGCTGGCCCCCTGCAGACACTACCGCGCCCCGCCCAGGCTTCTAGACTGGACCGGTGTCATCGAAGCCACTCCCAGAACAATCACAAGAGCACAGCCTGATGAACGCACGCGCCAGCTTCACCCACATGGAAGACAGCAGCGCCGAGGACTGGGCGATCATCGCCAAGGACTTCGCCCAGTACGCGCCCCTGCTGCCGGACCGCATCCTGAACCACCTGCGCCTGCTCGACGGCGACTTCGGTGGTTTCCCGGTGGACCGCCTGACCCACTCGCTGCAGACCGCCACCCTGGCCCACCGCGATGGGCGTGACGAGGAATACGTGGTCTGCGCCCTGCTCCACGACATCGGCGATACCCTCGGCTCGTTCAACCACGCCGACATTGCCGCCGCCATCCTCAAGCCCTTCGTTTCCGAGGAGAACCTGTGGATGGTCGAGAAGCACGCGATCTTCCAGGGTTACTACTTCTTCCATCATCTGGGTCTGGACCGGCACCTGCGCGAGCAATTCAAGGACCACCCGGAGTACGCCCGGACCATCGAGTTCTGCGCCCGCTACGACGCCGCCGCCTTCGATCCGGACGCGGAATCCCTGCCGCTGGAGTTCTTCGAGCCGATGCTGCGCCGGGTTTTCGCCCAGCCACGCCGCTCGATCTACCAGAGGCCCGACGGCAGCATGGCTTGAGATAGACGGCCCGGCGGCCCGCGACGAGCCGTCGCGAACCGCCGCTGGCCCAGCAGGCAGCGCATGGAATAAGATTCCTACACCCGCAATCGCGCGGGAGGCGCCAATCTGGATTGCGCCGACACTAACCAGGGACTATTCCTGCGCATGAAGCCTATCGTCACCGAGCGTCCCGCCGGGCCGCTCACCTCCGCCCCCCTGCGCGAATACCATTCCCGCGTGCTGGCCTATGTCGCCGTTGCGGCGACCATCACCGCCGGCACCTTCAGCCAGTACTTCGGCTATGACATCCTCTGGATGGTCCCCTATGCCCTGCTCTACCCGCATCTCGCGCAACAGCTGAGCCGTCGCTTCAAGCACGACCACCCGCAGCGCACGCGCCTGGTCCTGATGTTCGTCGATGCCCTGCACGCCGGCAGCGCCACCGCACTGATGGGCTTCTCGGAAGTACCGAGTCTGATGCTGGTGCTGGTGCTGGCCTTCTCTTCGCTGATCATCGGCGGCCTGCGTTCCCTCGGCCTGGGCCTGCTGGTCATGCTCAGCGCCTCGGTCTTCACCGCAGCGCTGCTCGCCCCGGCCTACAAGGGCGGCACCCCGACCCTCGTGGCGCTGGTCAGCGTGCTGTTCTCCACCCTGTACATCTGCATCACCGCCTTCTTCGTTCACCAGCAGGGCCTGCGCCTGGCCCTGGCCCGCGCGGAAATCACCCGCGAACAGGAGAAGGCCGCGCGGTTGGCCAGCAACCTGGCCAAATACCTGTCGCCGCAGGTGTGGGAGTCGATCTTCAGCGGCAAGAAGAGCGTGCGCCTGGAAACCCAGCGCAAGAAGCTCACGGTGTTCTTCTCCGACATCAAGGGCTTCACCGAGCTGTCGGAGGAGCTGGAAGCCGAAGCCCTCACCGACATGCTCAACAACTACCTCAACGAAATGTCGAAGATCGCCCTCAAGTACGGCGGCACCATCGACAAGTTCGTCGGCGACTGCGTGATGGTGTTCTTCGGCGACCCCTCCACCCAGGGCGCACGGAAGGACGCCGCGGCAGCGGTGTCCATGGCCGTGGCCATGCGCAAGCACATGAAGGTCATGCGCCAGCAGTGGCGCGCCCAGGGCATCACCAAGCCGCTGGAAGTGCGCATGGGCCTGAACACCGGCTACTGCACCGTGGGCAACTTCGGCGCCGACACACGCATGGACTACACCATCATCGGCCGCGAAGTGAACCTCGCCAGCCGCCTGGAAAACGCCGCCGAAGCCGGCGAAATCCTCATCAGCCACGAGACCTACTCGCTGGTGAAGGACATCCTGATGTGCCGCGACAAGGGCCAGATCACGGTGAAGGGCTTCAGCAAGCCGGTGCAGATCTACCAGGTGGTCGACTTCCGCCGCGACCTGGGCTCCAACCCCAGCTTCATCGAGCACGAAGTGCCGGGCTTCTCCATGTACCTGGACACCAACAACGTGCAGAACTACGACAAGGAGCGAGTCATCGAGGCGCTGCAGCAGGCTGCCGAGAAGCTCAAGGACAAGATCATTCTCTGATCCGCACGCCCGCCCCCCTGCTTACCGTAGGAGCGGGCCATGCCCGCGAAGCTCTTCGTAGGGCGCATAACGCGTCAAGCGTTATCCGCCGCTTCTGGGCTTGGGTGTATCTGCGCCGCTTCGGCATGTGCTGAGAGATTTTGTTTCGCCCCCTCGGGCGAGTCCCTTTTGGGGCCCCAAAAGGAACCAAAAGGTCTTGCCCCTGCATCCGGTTTTTCGCTTAGGCGAAAAATCCCCTCGCTCCATCGAAGTTTCAGGGGCACGCGTCGACGGGCCATCCATGGCCCAACGACGCTCTCGCGGCATCCATGCCGCTCAACCCCTGAAACCCCGACTCCACTCGGCCTCCTGAAGGGGCGCTGGGAGTGCGCGGGCGTTTCTCTGGAAGTCCTCGAGAGCCAAAGCCAGAGCAAAGGGCATGGCGGGCTTTCGTAGGAACGGACCTTGTCCGCGAAATCCATCGCGGCGGAATGCGCTCCCACCGGGAAAACACCTCGGCATGACGCTCCTACAACGATCCCTCAACCACCCGCCCATAAAAAAGCCCGCTCAAAAGAGCGGGCTGGAAAGGCTCCGATGCTTCACGTTCACCGGGCCAAAGCTTTCACGGGCGAACTCAATGCGAAGGCTGCACTTCCGCCGAATTGCCCGGGCCGGCGGCCAGTTCGTCGTGCAGGGTCTTCTCGTTGAGCTGCTTGCACCACTTGGCGACCACCAGGGTGGCCACGCCGTTGCCCACCAGGTTGGTCAGGGCGCGGGCTTCGGACATGAAGCGGTCGATGCCCAGGATCAGTGCAAGCCCGGCAACCGGCAGATGGCCCACGGCGGAGAGGGTCGCAGCCAGCACGATGAAGCCCGAACCGGTGACGCCGGCGGCGCCCTTGGAAGCGATCAGCAGCACCACCAGCAGGGTGATCTGGTGGCTGATGTCCATCGGCGTGTCGGTGGCCTGGGCGATGAACACGGCGGCCATGGTCAGGTAGATCGAGGTGCCGTCCAGGTTGAACGAGTAGCCGGTGGGAATCACCAGGCCGACGACGCTCTTGTCGGCGCCCAACTTCTCCATCTTGGCGATCATGCGCGGCAGGGCCGACTCGGAGGACGAGGTGCCCAGCACGATCAGCAGCTCCTCACGGATGTAGGAGATGAAGCGCAGGATGCTGAAACCGTGGTAGCGGGCAATGCTGCCGAGCACGATCAGCACGAAGAGGATGCAGGTGATGTAGAAGCACAGCATCAGCTGACCGAGCTGCACCAGCGAACCCAGGCCATAAGCGCCGATGGTGAAGGCCATGGCACCGAAGGCGCCGAGCGGAGCGACCTTCATGATCACGTTGATGATGTTGAACATCACGTGGGTGAAGCGCTCGATGAGCTGGAACAGCGGCTGGCCGTAGTCACCCATGCGGTGCAGCGCGTAGCCGAACAGCACCGAGAAGAACAGCACCTGCAGGATGTCGCCGTTGGCGAAGGCGCCGACCACGGTGTTTGGGATCACGTTCATGAAGAAGTCGATGGTGCTCTGCTTCTCGCCGGACGCAATGAACCCGGTCAGCGCCGCGTTCTTGTTCATTTCGGCGGTCAGCGTGGCGACATCGGCGTGCATGCCGGCGCCCGGCTGCACGACGTTGACCACGACCAGACCGATGATCAGTGCGATGGTGGAAACGATTTCGAAGTACAGCAGCGCCATGCCGCCAGTCTTGCCCACGGCCTTCATGTTCTGCATGCCGGCGATGCCGGTGACCACGGTACAGAAGATGATCGGCGCGATGGCCATCTTGATCAGTTTGACGAAGCCATCGCCCAACGGCTTCATCAGTTTGGCGGTGTCGGGGTAGAAGTGACCCAGCGCGATACCGATGGCAATGGCGATCAGTACCTGCACGTACAGGCTATTGTAGAAGGGTTGCTTGGTCATGGCAGCTCTGTCCTCACGGGCCCGCGTTCCCGCCAGGGGACGCAAGACCGAACGCGTTATCTCCCTGCAGTGGGAGAATTTGTTTTCAGGGCCTGCCCACGGGCAGGCCTTGAACGCTTATGGCAAGTGCTGTGCCAGACCTTTATAAACAAATTTAATCCTTTAATTTCAATAACTTGCACGAAAAGGCACGGCACATCGGCAGCTAAAAATGGCGGAAACCCGCCTCCTGACTGGCGGATTTCCCGCCCTCTGGCGGGTATCCGCCAGGACCTCCGTACCGTAGATTGTAGACCCCGGCCCCCCTGCCCCGGGACGGCCGGACACACCGCGCGCACGAACGACGCGTGGACGGAGCAACAAGGACTTCCCATGCGAGAACGCACCATCGCCAGCCATTTCATCCGCGCCGCCGTGCAGGGCGCACAGCGCCAGGGCCTGGACGTCGCGGCCCTGCTGCGCGACGCCGGCATCGCCCCGGCAGTGCTCGACGAGCCCCGCGCGCGCATCGACCCCGACCAGTTCACGCGACTGATGCAGCGCCTGTGGGAAGCGCTGGACGACGAGTACATGGGCTTTGGCAGCAGCCCCAGCAAGCGCGGCACCTTCGCCATGATGTGCAACGCCATCATCCACTGCCGGACCCTGGAAAAGGCACTGAGCCGCGGCTCGCTGTTCTACGGCCTGTTTCCCGAGGCGCCAGCGATCCGCCTGGTGCGCGAGGGCGATTGGGCACGCCTGACCCTGGACGAGAGCCACCTGCGCGACCCTGACCATTTCCTCGCCGAGAGCCTGCTGCTGATCTGGCACCGCCTGGCGAGCTGGCTGATCGGCCAGCGCATCCGCCTGGAGGAAGCCACCTTCAGCTACCCGACGCCTGAGCACCAGGCCGAGTACGACCTGCTGTTCCCCTGCCCGCGCCGTTTCGCTGCCCAGAGCACCAGCCTGCTGCTGCCGGCGCGCTACCTGGACATGCCGCTGCTGCAGGACGAGCGCACCCTCAAGCACTTCCTCAAGGACTCCCCCGCCGACCTGCTCGCCCGCCCCGACGGCGGCGACAGCCTGACCAGCCAGATCCGCCGCCTGCTCGGCCGCGACTGCCGCAACTGGCCGGACCTGGAACAGGTGGCCGCGCAGCTGCACATGAGCCCGCAAACCCTGCGCCGCCACCTGCGCGAAGAAGGGCCAAACTTCCAGGAGTTGAAGGATCAGCTGCGCCGCGACCTGGCGATCTACTACCTGGGCCGCGATGAGCTGTCGATCCAGGACATTGCCGACCAGCTCGGGTTCTCCGAGCCGTCGGCGTTCCACCGGGCGTTCAAGAAATGGACGGGACTGACGCCGGGGGCTTATCGGGCGCAGCAGGGGGAATGACAGGGAGGCACGGCATCAACCTGTAGGAGCGGGCCATTCCCGCGATCGCACGCATGGCGCGCTCCTACAGGATTGCGCGGACCATCGCCCGTAGGAGCGGACCTTGTCCGCGAAATCCAGCAGGCCGGAATACGCTGGCAGGAATGTCACCGGGGCTGACCGTCGGCCCTGCCGACGGATCGCGGGCATAGCCCGCTCCTGCAAAGGGGCTTCGGTGCGTGGGCGCTTGCGAGCATGGGCTGAGTGGGCTATCCCGGCAAGCGAATCCTGAAGCACGCCCCACCCAGTTCGGAGTCCTCCAGCGCCAGCTCGCCGTCGTAGCTGTCGATGATGTCCTTCACCACCGCCGTACCGATGCCCTGGCCGGGGTGCTGGGTGTCCAGGCGTTCGCCGCGCTTGAGGATGCGCTCGCGCTGGCTGGGAGGCACTCCGGGGCCGTCGTCCTCGACGACGAGTTCGACGAAACGCCCCTGCTTGCGGACGCTGACCTTCACTTTCGTCAGGCACAGGCGGTAGGCGTTCTCCAGCAGGTTGCCGAGCATCTCCAGCAGCGCGCCCCGCTCCACCGGCAAGGCGAACCCCGGAGGGATATCGCGCTCCAGCAGCACGCGCTTGTCGCGGTAGACCTTGTCCAGCGCGCCACAAAGGGTATCGAGCAAGGGTTCGAGCTCCGCCCGGTGGCGAACCAGCCCACTCTTGCGCAGGCTGGCGCGCTGCAGTTGGAAGCCGATCTGCTGGTTCATACGTTCGATCTGGGTCTGCAGCACCTGCACCTGCTCGCGATTCTGCGGCTGCGCCGAGAGGTTTTCACTGACACCCTGCAGCACCGCCAGCGGAGTTTTCAGGCTATGGGCGAGATCCCCCAGGGAATTGCGGTAGCGTTCGCGCTGGGCGCGTTCGCTGTCGAGCAGTCGGTTCAGCGAGCCGGTCAGGCGCAGCATTTCGTCCGGGTGCTCGTCGCTCAGGCGCTCGCGCTCACCCGCCTCGATCTGATCGAGCTCGGCGCGCAACCCGCGCATCGAGCGAAAGCCCCAGCTCAGGCCGAGCCAGAGCATCCCCAGCAGCACCAGCAACGCCCCGCCCAGCCAGACATAGAGCTGCTCACGCAGACCCCGCATCAGTTCGCGGAAGTCGCTCTCCGGCTGCATGGTGACGATGCTGTAGGCCGCGTGCTTGCCACCGACCAGGTCGATTTCCACGTCATAGACGAAGAACGACTGGCCGGAACGATCGCGGATGCGTGTGAACTCATCGACCAGGCCGTCGTACTTGGGCGTGTACTCGATGCTCTCGTCCTGCGCCGAGGTGGAGCGCCAGACCAGTTGGCCCTTCTGGTCGAAGATGTAGCCCAACAGCTTGGACTCCGGGAGGTTGAAGTCCTCCACCGGCAGGTGGTCCGGCATGTTCAAGCGCCCGCCCTCGATGCGCGCGGCCGACACCAGCGTGGCCACATCGGCCGCCAGGCGCTGCTGGATGGCATCTTCCAGGGCGATGCTGAACGCCCGCTGCAGCGCCGGCAGCAAGGCGGCCATGAACAGGATGGCCAGCAACGCCGCGCCGATCATCAGACGCAGGCGCAACGAGCGGATCATTTGCACAACTCGTTGAAGATGTAGCCCTGGCCGCGCACCGTATCGATGGGCTTGAAGCCGGAGGTCGCCTCCAGCTTGCGGCGCAGGCGGCCGACCAGCACCTCGATCACGTTCGGATCGCGATCGTCATCGTCGGGGTAGAGCTGCTCGATCAGCCGCTCCTTGGCCACCACCTGCTGGTGATGACGCATGAGGTATTCGAGGATGCGGTACTCGAAGGCGGTCAGCTGCAACGACTCGCCATTGACCAGCGCCTGCTTGCGGTTGAGGTCGAGCTGCAGAGGGCCAGCCTCGATGCTCGACTGGGCGAAACCGCTGGCGCGGCGCAACAGGGCATTCAGGCGCGCCTCCAGCTCTTCGAACTGGAAGGGTTTGACCACGTAGTCGTCGGCGCCGGCGGCCAGGCCTTCGACCTTGTCCTGCCAGTTGCCACGCGCGGTAAGGATGAGGATCGGGAAGGTCTTGCCCTGGCTGCGGAACTCGCGGATCAGGTCCAGGCCACTCATGCCCGGCAGGCCGAGATCGACCATCGCCAGGTCGTGGTGGTATTCGCTGGCACGGTACAGCGCCTCTTCGGCATCCGCGACGGCATCGACCACATGGCCCTGTTCGCCAAGCCGGGTATACAAGTGATGGCGCAACAGCGCCTCGTCTTCCACCACCAGCAATTTCATGCGCTTGCTCCCTGAATCAGGCAACCGGGCCAGCATGGCCCGGTTGCAGTATCGGTCAGAACGAGTAGTTGGCCCCCAGATAGAGCTGGGAGCTGCTGTGTAGATCCAGCGATCCGACCTTGCCGCCGCCATGCGGACTCATTTCGGTACTGGCGTTGGTGCGCAGGTAACGGTAGCCACCTTCGACAGAGGCGTTCTTGCCGACTTCCTGGAGGATACCGGCTTGCACGCCGATGGCGTAACCGACGTCGCTGTCACGGCTGTAGCCCTTGGAGTCCTGCTCCAGCTTGACCAGGCCGGCGGTGCCGCCACCGAACAGCTTGGTGCCCTTGTCACCCAGCGGCAGGAAGGCGTCGTAGCTGCCGAGCAGGTTCTGCTGGCGCAGCTTCAGGCCACTGTCGGTGTCGGAAACGTATTCATAGGTGACGTAGTAGCGACCCTGCTCCATCTGCTGGCCGGCGCGTACGCCCCAGGTGCTGCTGTTGTTGATCACGCTATCGAAATTCGGGTTGTCGAGGTTGCGGTTCAGCGCATCGGATTTCTGAATGTTGTTGCTGGTTTCGCCCCAGGTCATGCCGACGAAAGTATCGGCTGCATTGGCCGCAGTGGCGGCGACGGAGGCACCGAGAATGGCGCTGGCGAGGGCGATTTTCTTCATGGTTTTCATGGGGATTCTCCCGTCAGGTCTTCAATGATCTGTTGACGGGGAGCAGGTTAACGACGGGCCACTGAACGCAACCTGTCCATCCGCTGAACCATTGCTGAACGAAAAGCGCTATAGGAAAAAAGAACAGCGCCTGTACGACTTTGCCCACACATAAAGCAGGGTCTAGTCTGATTCCCAATTGTTGGCGGGAGGCTGACCCCCATGACTGAAAAGACCGCTGCCGACGCGGAAAAAAGCAAGGAAACCCGGCTGTTCCTGTTCCTCGTGATCTGCCTGTTCCCCTTGCTGTCGGTGGCCATCGTCGGTGGCTACGGCTTCATCGTGTGGATGTACCAGCTGATCGCCGGGCCGCCTGGCCCGCCGTCGTAGGGGCGCACTGGTGCTCGCCCGCCGCGCCCTGCTGCGGCGCCTGGGGGGTGCGTCCGAAGTCCGTCGCCCACCATGGACCGCCAGCGATTTCCTTGAAGGCTGCACCCGCTGCAATGCCTGTGTCGACGCCTGCCCGGAGCAGGTGCTGCGCATAGGCGACGGCGGCTATCCGCAGCTTGACCTGAGCCTTACCGGTTGCAGCCTGTGCGGCGACTGCGCGCAGATGTGCGAAGCCGCTGTATTCGACCTGAGCCGCGCGGCATTCCCCTGGCGCGCACAGATCGACGAGCACTGCCTGGCCCGGGCCGGCATCCACTGCCGCAGCTGCGATGACAGCTGCGAACCGCGCGCCATCCACTTCCAGCCGCAGCTCGGCGGCCCCGCCCTGCCCAGCCTCGATAGCGAACGCTGCACCGGCTGCGGCGCCTGTCTCGCCCCCTGCCCCGGCAACGCCATTCACTTGACCCGTGAGGCCACCCATGCCTGAAAACACGATGCCCGAGTGCATCCAGATCGCCAGCCTGATCGTGCATACGCACCCCGAACTGCTGGAAGCGGTGAAGGCCAACCTGCTGCGCCTGCCGCACCTGGAAGTCCATCAACAGAGCCCCCAGGGCAAGCTGGTGGTGGTACTCGAAGCCGAGCATGAGCAGAGCATCCTCGACAACCTCAATGCCATCCAGAACCTGCCCGGCGTACTCAACGCGGTGCTGATCTACCACGAGATCGTCGAGTCGCCCGAACACCCGCAGATCGACCCCGAACCCGTTCCCGCCCAGGCCGGAGGTGCCCGATGAACCTGACTCGCCGCCAGTTCGCCAAGGCCAACGCAGCCGCCATCGCCGCGGCCGCCGCCGGCCTGCCGATACTGAGCTCCGCCAGCAACCTTGTCACCGACGCGGACATGACCCGGCTGGACTGGAACAAGGCGCCTTGCCGCTTCTGCGGCACCGGCTGCAGCGTGATGGTCGCCACCCGCGAGGGCAAGGTGGTCGCCACCCACGGTGACATCAAGGCCGAGGTCAACCGCGGCATCAACTGCGTGAAGGGCTACTTCCTGTCGAAGATCATGTACGGCAGCGATCGCCTGACCCGCCCGCTGCTGCGCATGAAGGACGGCAAGTTCGACAAGCAGGGCGAGTTCCAGCCGATCAGCTGGGACGCCGCCTTCGACATCATGGCCGAGAAGTTCAAGGCCGCGCTCAAGGCCAAGGGGCCGGGCTCGGTGGGCATGTTCGGCTCCGGGCAGTGGACGGTGTGGGAAGGCTACGCCGCCAACAAGCTGTTCAAGGCCGGCCTGCGCAGCAACAACATCGACCCCAACGCGCGGCACTGCATGGCCTCGGCAGTGATGGGCTTCATGCGCACCTTCGGCATGGACGAACCGATGGGCTGCTACGACGACATCGAGGCCACCGACACCTTCGTGCTCTGGGGCTCGAACATGGCCGAGATGCACCCGGTGCTCTGGTCGCGGGTCACCGACCGGCGCCTGAGCGCCCCGCAGGTGAAGGTCGCGGTGCTGTCCACCTTCGAGCACCGCAGCTTCGACCTGGCCGACATCCCCATGGTGTTCAAGCCGCAGACCGACCTCTACATCCTCAACTACATTGCCAACTACATCATTGAAAGCGGCGCGGTGAACCGCGACTTCGTCGACAAGCACACCCGCTTCGCCCATGGCGCCGAAGACATCGGCTACGGCCTGCGGCCCACCGACCCGCTGGAGAAGAAGGCGAAGAACGCGGACAAGGCCAACACCTGGAGCGACATCGGCTTCGAGGAGTTCGCCGCCTTCGTCAAACCCTACACCCTCGACCGTACCGCCAAGGAAACCGGCGTGCCGGCCGAACGCCTGAAAGCCCTGGCCGAGATGTACGCCGACCCCAAGCGCAAGGTGATGTCCTTCTGGACCATGGGCTTCAACCAGCACACCCGTGGGGTCTGGGCGAACAACCTGATCTACAACATCCACCTGCTCACCGGGAAGATCAGCGAGCCGGGCAACAGCCCCTTCTCCCTCACCGGCCAGCCCTCGGCCTGCGGCACCGCGCGCGAGGTGGGCACCTTCGCCCACCGCCTGCCGGCCGACATGGTGGTGACCAATCCCAAGCACCGCGAGACCGCCGAGAAGATCTGGAAGGTGCCCGCCGGCACCATCCAGGAAAAGGTCGGCTTCCACGCCGTGCAGCAGAGCCGGATGCTCAAGGACGGCGTGCTCAACGTGTACTGGACCCAGGTCTGCAACAACATGCACGCCGGGCCGAACATCATGCAGGAGATCCTGCCGGGCTGGCGCAACCCGGAAAACTTCGTGATCGTCTCCGACGTCTACCCCACCGTCTCGGCCCAGGCCGCCGATCTCATCCTGCCCAGCGCCATGTGGGTGGAAAAGGAAGGCGCCTTCGGCAACGCCGAGCGCCGCACGCAGTTCTGGCATCAGTTGGTGGCGGCACCGGGCGAGGCGAAGTCCGACCTGTGGCAACTGGTGGAATTCTCCAAGCGCTTCACCACCGATGAGGTCTGGCCCGCCGAGCTGCTGGCCAAGGCGCCGGAGCTCAAGGGCAAGACGCTCTATGAGGTGCTCTACAAGAACGGCCAGGTGGACGCCTTCGGCACCGAGCAGATCGCCAAGGGCTTCGACAACGACGAGGCCAAGGCCTTCGGCTTCTACATCCAGAAGGGCCTGTTCGAGGAATACGCCCAGTTCGGCCGAGGCCACGGCCACGACCTCGCGCCCTTCGACGCTTACCACGAGGCCCGCGGCCTGCGCTGGCCGGTGGTGGACGGCAAGGAAACCCTCTGGCGCTACCGCGAGGGCCTCGACCCCTACGTGGCCAAGGGCAGCGGCCTGCAGTTCTACGGTTACCCGGACAAGAAGGCGATCATCTTCGCCCTGCCCTACGAACCTCCAGCGGAGGCGCCGGACAAGGAATACCCGTTCTGGCTCGCCACCGGCCGCGTGCTCGAACACTGGCACACCGGCTCCATGACCCAGCGCGTGCCGGAACTGTACAAGGCGGTGCCCGACGCCGTGGTGTACATGCACCCCGACGATGCGCGCGACCTGAAGATGCGCCGCGGCAGCGAGGTGAAGGTGATCAGCCGGCGCGGCGAAATCCGCGCGCGCATCGAAACGCGCGGGCGCAACAAGCCGCCGCAGGGGCTGGTGTTCGTGCCCTTCTTCGATGCCAACAAGCTGATCAACAAGGTCACGCTGGACGCCACCGACCCGATCTCCAAGCAGACCGACTACAAGAAATGCGCGGTGCGCATCGAACTGGTCAGCCTGGCCTGAGGAACGCGCGATGAAAACGACTCTGACCGCCCTGCTCCTGCTGCTGATTGGCCTGCCCGCGCTGGCCGCCGACGTGAACTACCCGCTGGACGCCCCGGCCCCGGATGGCCGCCGCCCCGGCGGCACCATCACCCAGGACCGCCCCGCGCCGCCGCTGGCCAACGACGAGAACAAGGACGTGCGCCGCGAGCGCAACTACCCCGAGCAGCCGCCGACCATCCCGCACACCATCACCGGCTACCGTATCGACACCAACAGCAACAAGTGCCTGTCCTGCCACAGCCGCTCCAACAGCGCGCGGGTGCAGGCGCCGATGATCAGCATCACCCACTACATGGACCGCGACGGCCAGCCGCTGGCTGCGGTGGCGCCACGCCGCTACTTCTGCGTGCAGTGCCACGTCCCGCAGACGGACGCGAAGCCGCTGGTGGGCAACACCTTCGAAGACATCGACACCATCCTCCAGCGCGACGCCGCTGCGAACGGCAAACCCTGAGGAGGCGCCATGAAAGCATTGTTCGCCTGGCTCACGGGTTACTGGACCATCCTGCGCCGGCCCAGCGTGCACTACAGCCTGGGCTTCCTGACCCTGGCCGGGTTCATCGCCGGGATCATCTTCTGGGGCGGCTTCAACACCGCACTGGAGGCGACCAACACCGAAGCCTTCTGCACCTCCTGCCACGAGATGCGCGACAACGTCTTCGTAGAGCTCAAGGACACCATCCACTACAGCAACCGCTCCGGCGTACGCGCCACCTGCCCGGACTGCCACGTGCCGCACAAGTGGACCGACAAGATCGCGCGCAAGATGCAGGCATCCAAGGAGGTCTGGGGCAAGATCTTCGGCACCATCAACACGCGGGAGAAATTCCTCGACCACCGCCGCGAACTGGCCGAACACGAATGGGCGCGGCTGAAAGCCAACGACTCGCTGGAGTGCCGCAACTGCCACAACTTCGAGTCCATGGACTTCACCCGCCAGAGCCAGCGCGCCCGGCAGATGCACTCCACGGCGCTGGCCTCCGGAGGGGCCACCTGCATCGACTGCCACAAGGGCATCGCCCACCACCTGCCGGACATGAGTGGGGTGAAGGGGTGGGAGTGAGGCTACCGGGAGGCACACAACGGCATTCGGTGGCACGACGTAGGGCGTATAACGCCTCAGGCGTTATACGCCGTCTGGTTCGGCGTTTCTGCGCCGCTTCGGCGTGCGCTGGGAGATTTTGTTTCGCCCCCTCGGGCGCGTTACTTTGCCAAACGACGGATGGCCGCCCCACGCAAAGTAACCAAAAGTCTTGCCCCTACATCCGGTTTTTCGCTTAGGCGAAGAATTCCCTCGTTCCATCGAAGTTTCAGGGGCACGAACTAGGCGTCCCCCCGTCGAAGGGCCATCCCTGGCCCATCGCGGCTCTCGCGGCATCCATGCCGCTCAACCCCTGAAACTTCGATTCCACTCGGCCTCCTGAAGGGGCGCTCCGGTGCGTACGGAAGTTTCTCTGGAAATCCTTAAATCCAGAGCCTGTGCCAGAGCCATGCGGTGCATATGCTTTCGTAGGAGCGGGCCATGCCCGCGATTGCGCCCATAGGCGCTCCCGCAACGGCAGGGCATCATCCGCGCTTACAAAAGCAGAGGCCCCGGCATATACCGGGGCCTCAGTAGTCCGGGGACGTGGAGACGGCGTCTTTTACTCGCCCTGCAGCGCCTTGAGAATCTTCTGCCCCGCACGCCCGTCAGCCGGGCTGATGCCGCGCTTGCGCTGCTCTTCCTGGATCGCCCGGCGCGATACGTCGCCGATCATGCCGTCGGCGTTGCCGATGTCGTAACCGTGCTTGATCAGCAACTCCTGCAATTCCTTGCGCTGCGCCCGGCTCAGGCCGGGATCATCGGTCGGCCAGGGCGTGCGCAGGCCCGGTTCGCCGCGCAGGCGGTCGGACAGCAGGGAGATGGCCAGCGCATAGCTCTCTGCCGCGTTGTAGGAATAGATGGCATCGTAGTTGCGCAACACCATGAACGCCGGTCCCTGCGCCCCGGCTGGCAACAGGATGGCGGCCTTCGAGTCGATGTTCGGGATCGGCTTGCCATCGATGCGTTTAACGCCGCGTGCGGTCCAATCGGAAATCGCCCGGCGTTTGGTGCGCCCGGCCAGCGCCGGGTCGAAGCCCGCCGGCAGTTTCACCTCGTAGCCCCAGGGTTGGCCTTCGCGCCAGCCCGCCTTGCGCAGGTAGTTGGCAGTGGATGCCAGGGCATCGGCGGTGCTGCCCACCAGGTCGCGATGGCCATCGCCGTCGAAATCCTCGGCGATGCGGGCATAAGTGGACGGCATGAACTGCGTCTGGCCGAAGGCGCCGGCCCAGGAGCCGGTGATGCCGCTGTCACGGATGTCGCCCTGCTGCAGCAACTTGAGCGTGGCGAAGAACTCGCCCTGGAAGAACGACTGGCGACGGCCATAGCACGACAAGGTGGACAGCGAGACCAGTAGCGGCCGCTTGCCGGTGATACGCCCGTAATCACTCTCCACACCCCACACCGCGACCACGGCGGCCGGGTCGACCTGGTAGCGCGCGGCGACCTTGCGCAGCAGCTCGGCGTGCTCTGCCATTCTGGCCTTGCCGTCAGCGACGCGCTGCTCGTCCACCAGCCCGGCCAGGTAATCCCAGATCGGCGTGGTGAACTCCGGTTGCGCGTCGAGCAGCGGCAGCACGCTCATGTCCGCCTGCAGCCCCTGGGTATAGCGCGCGTAGCTGGCAGCACTGACGCCGCTGGCCTGCGCCGGGCCCCGCAGGCGATCCAGGCAGCCACCGAAGTCGTCGCCCGGCGCCGCCTGCGCCAGCACGGCCGGCAACAGCAGGAAAAGGGCCAGGGAATTGCGCAACGCCATGGAATACATCCTCATTGGTGATAAACGGTGAGATTGCTGAAGATGGCCCGACCACCTTCGCTCGCAGGCCCACGATTGTCCTGCAAATAGAGCCCGGCTTTGAAGTACAGCCCCTGGAAGGCCCACTGCGGGTCCAGTTGCTGGGTCACTTGGCCGTCCTTGACCTGGATGCTCAACAGGCCACTGCGCGATATGCCCAGCCGGTAACTGAACGCCTCACCCAGCGCGATGCCTTCATACACGGTGTAGGTGCGGGTGGAGACATCATCGGGATGCTCACGCACCAGCGCCTGCACACGGCCCAGGTTCAGGCGCTGCTGGTAGACCAGTTTCACCAGCGGCAGCGCTTCGGCACTGCCGCTGCCGTTGCTGTGGATCTGCCCGATCACCATGCGCCGGCTGGACGGTACCGCATCGACCCGCAGGGTAGCGACCAGCAGGTTATTGTCGGCCTTCGGATAGCGCCAGAACGACAGCGCACCGTTGGCCGCGGTTTCGCGCAGCTCGGTGCGCGGGTACTCGCTGCCGTGGGTATGCGCACCATTGACCGGCACCCAGAACTCCACGCCATTGGCACTGCGCTGGAAATAAGGACTCTGGTAATCGCGGTTCAACGTCGCGGTGGAAATGGTCGCGGCCGGGCCGCGCTGGGGAATGGTCAGGTTCCAGGTACTCAGGTCGAGCATCAGCCAATCGCTTTCCGGGGCGGGGGAATGGCGCAAAGGGTAGTCGAGGGCGCCTCGTCTTTCACCCACCGCCGCGCGCTTGAGCGGTTGCGGCCACATCAGCGGGCGCTTGTCGCAGAAGCGGCTATCTTCTCAGGGTTGCCTTTGGCCACCGCCACGGAGACATCCCATGCGCCTGTTCACCGCATTGCTGCTGTTCACCTTCGCCGCCAGCGCCGGCGCCGCGATCAAGACACAGGAAATCCCCTACCAGTCCGCCGACGGCACCAGGATGATCGGCTACTTCGCCTACGACGACGCCAAGTCCGGTATCCGCCCCGGCGTGCTGGTGGTACACGAATGGTGGGGACTCAACGACTACGCCAAACGCCGCGCCCGCGATCTTGCCGCACTGGGCTACAGCGCGCTGGCGATCGACATGTACGGCGGCGGCAAGCACACCGAGCACCCCAACGACGCCAAGGCCTTCATGGCCGAAGCGACGAAGAATGCCGACGCTGCCAAGGCGCGCTTCCAGGCCGGTCTCGATCTGCTGAAGAAACAGCCGCAGACCGACCCGGGCAAGATCGCCGCGATCGGCTACTGCTTCGGTGGTGGAGTGGTCCTGAACATGGCTCGCGCCGGCCTGCCGCTGGCGGGCGTGGCGAGCTTCCACGGCGTGCTGGCCACCGACACGCCCGCGCAACCGGGCACGGTGAAGGCCAGGATACTGGTCGAGCACGGCGGCGCCGATACGCTGGTGCCGCCCGAAAGCGTGGCCGCCTTCAAGACCGAAATGGACAACGCCAAGGTTGACTACAAACTGGTGGTACAGCCGGGCGCCAAGCACAGCTTCACCAACCCGGACGCCGACAAGCACAAGGGCCACGGCCTCGACGTCGGCTACGACAAGACCGCTGACCAGAAGTCCTGGGCTGACCTGCAGGCGTTCTTCAAGAGCCTCTTCGACGAGAAGTCCTGAGCCTTTCTCTGCCTACAAAAGCGCGGCACAAAAAAAACGGGAGCCCCTGGGGGCTCCCGCACTCAATCAAGTGTAAAGGCCGGAGCCCGCCTTGGCGGCGCCCCGACAACAACCTCACCTGCGTCCCCATTGGGAAACGCGACCGGCAGTTTGGCAAAGCCGGGCCGATGAGTCCGTACGCCTTTGGTGAAGGTTTGCAAAGGAATGTAATCGCCGCGTGACTGGTGAGCCACGTTCTGGCGCGGCAGAATGCTCCCCATGACCACCCTACCTGCCTTCTGCACCCCGCTCTCCGCCGACTGGCCGCTGCCCACCCCGCTGGCCGGCTGCCAGTTGCGCAGCACCCACTTCGATCGCAGCCTCCTGCTGCCCGATGATTTCCAGGCCAGCCAGGTGCAGGCCCCGGCGAACATCCAGCGCGCCGTCGCCAAGCGCCAGGCCGAATACCTCGCCGGCCGCCTCTGCGCCCGCGCGGCGCTCAAGGCCTGCGGTGGCGGCGCCGTGGTGCCCGGTACCGATGAAGAACGCGCGCCGGTCTGGCCCCAGGACTTCTGCGGCTCGATCACCCACGGCGATGGCTGGGCCGCCGCCGTGGTCGCCCGCACCAGCGCCTGGCGCGGGCTGGGACTGGATGTGGAAAGCCGTCTCGACGACGCCCGCGCGCAGCGCCTGGCCGGCGAAATCCTCACCCCGGGCGAGTTGGCCCGGCTCGCCCCCGAGCAGGCGGCGCTGCTGGTCACCCTCACCTTCTCGCTCAAGGAGAGCCTGTTCAAGGCACTCTTCCCTCTGGTGCGCCAGCGCTTCTACTTCCAGCACGCCGAGCTGATCCACTGGTCGGCCGACGGCCACGCCCGCCTGCGATTGCTCACCGACCTGTCGGCGGATTGGCACCACGGCAAGGAAATAGACGGGCAATTCAGCCTGCTCGGTGATCGCCTGCTCAGCCTGGTGGCGATTCCCGCTGACATCTGACCGCCATAAAGTCTTGACTTAAAAGTCAGAATTTGGCGTCATGCACGCCGCCCAGACGTTCCCCTACCCCTTTTGAACCTCAGGTTTTGCCTGCCGGGGAATCGTCAGCACGCTCATCGCTATATAGAATTCTATACACCCAAGCCGGAAAGCCTTGGCAACTGGGTACCCACAAGAAAAACATCGCACTTCGGAGCAAACGGAATGACCAGAAACACCCTGGCGCTCGCCATTGCAGCCAGCTCGCTCGGCATCATCACGCAATCGGCGAACGCAGGCGGCTTCATCGAGGACAGCAAGGCCAACCTCACCCTGCGCAACTTCTACATCAACACCGACAACCGCAACGGCTCCGCCTCGCCCAGTAAGCAGGAAGAATGGGGCCAGGGCTTCATGCTCAACTACGCCTCGGGCTTCACCGCCGGCACCGTGGGCTTCGGCGTCGACGCCCTGGGCCTGCTCGGCGTGCGCCTGGACGGCGGCGGCAAGGCCGGCAAGCCGGGCATCGACCGCCAGCCGGGGACCATCTTCCCACTGGACGATGGCCACGCGGCGGACGAATTCAGCAGCCTGGGGCTGACCGCCAAGGCCAAGGTCTCCAAGACCGAGTTCCGCTACGGCACCCTGCAGCCCAAGCTGCCGGTGGTGGTCTACAACGACGCCCGCCTGCTGCCGATGACCTACGAGGGCGGCCAGGCCACCTCCACCGACATCGACAACCTGACCCTGACCGGCGGCCAGCTGACCCACACCAAGGGCCGCAACTCCACCGACTGGCGCAGCATGTCCATCGCCGGCGCCAACGGCAGCGGCCCCAACTCGCGCGACAGCAACAAGTTCTACTTCGCCGGCGGCGACTACAAGGCCACCAAGAACCTGACCCTGTCGTACTACTACGGCGAGCTCGAGAACTTCTACAAGCAGAACTACCTCGGCCTGGTGCATAACTGGGGCATCGGCCCGGGCACCCTGAAGTCGGACATCCGGGTCTTCTATAGCGACTCCGACGGCAAGAACAGCAGCGCCTCCGGCCGCGCCGACGGCTACGTCAGCAGCGGCTACTACGGCGGCAACCAGGTCAAGGGCGAAGTGGACAACAACGTCTACAGCGGCATGTTCAGCTACGCCCTGGGCGGCCACAGCATCGGCGCCGGCTACCAGGTGCTGACCGGCGACAGCGACTTCCCCTACCTCAACCGTGGCGACGGCGAAGGCACCAGCACCTACCTGATCTCCGACGCCCAGCTGCTGAAGTTCAACCGCGCTGGCGAGCGCACCTGGATCGGCCGCTACGCCTACGACTTCGCCGACATCGGCGTGCCCGGCCTGACCTTCAGCGTGCTCTACCTGAACGCCGACGACATCAAGACCAAGCAAGGCGACCAGGGTGAATGGGAGCGCGACATCGCGCTGGGCTACGTGATCCCCGAAGGCGCCCTCAAGGGCCTGGGCCTGGCCTGGAAGAACGCCACCATGCGCAGCGGCCTGTCCGCCGCCAGCACCCCCGGCTCCGCCAGCCAGCGCGACCAGGACGAGAACCGCCTGATCGTCAGCTACACCATTCCGCTGCTGTAAGGCGTCACCTGAAGGAAAAAAGGGCGGCCCTGGTTGGCCGCCCTTTTCTTTGTCCCGTGAGCGGAGATATCCGGCCCCCGTAGGATGGGTAGAACGAAGCGAAACCCATGCTGCCGGTGCACGTGACCGATGGGTATCGCTTCGCTCCACACCATCCTACGTAAGCGGGTGAGGTGCCTGGATCACGCCAGCAACGCCACCGACTTGATCTGCGCCCACACCGCCTGCCCGGCGTGCAGGCCGAGCTGGTCGAAGGAATAGCGGGTGATCCGCGCCAGCAGCGGTGTGCCGGCCACGTCCAGCTTCACCAGCAGGTGCGCGGGATTGTCCGTGGGCACCATCTCCACCACCGTCGCCGGCAGCACGTTGAGAATGCTGCTGTGCGCCGCCGGTTCCAGGCTCAGGCTGACGTCCCGCGCCTGCACCTTGATGCGCAGCGCCCGGCCCTTTTCCATCGGCGCATGGGCCAGGCGGATGCGCTGCTCGCAGTGCGGCAGCGCCACGCTCAGCAAACCGTATTCGGCGTTGTGCCCCAGCACCTGCCCGTCGATCACCACGCCGGCATCTTCCAGGTGTGAGATCGGCAGGTCGGTGCGCGCCAGGGTCTGGGCCACCGGCCCGCTGGCAATCGCCTTGCCCTGGTCGAGCAGCACCAGGTGATCGGCCAGCCGCGCCACTTCGTCCGGCGAATGGCTGACGTACAGGATCGGGATATCCAGCTCGTCGTGCAGGCGCTCCAGGTACGGCAGGATTTCCGCCTTGCGCTTGAGGTCCAGCGCCGCCAGCGGCTCGTCCATCAGCAGCAGGCGCGGACTGGTCAACAGGGCGCGGGCCATGCCGACGCGCTGCCGCTCGCCACCGGAAAGGTTCGCCGGCATGCGCTCCAGCAGGTGGCCGATACCCAGCAGCTCGGTGGCCTGCTCCAGCGCCACCCGATGCTGGTCGCGCGGCACGCGCTTCATGCCATAGGTGAGATTGCGCCGCACCGACAGGTGCTCGAACAGGTTGGCGTCCTGGAACACATAGCCCAGCGCACGCTTGTGCGGCGGCAGGAACACGCCCGTCGCGCTGTCCTGCCAGACCTCCCCGTTCACCACCAGGCGACCCAGCGGCGCGCGCTCGAGCCCCGCCACGCAGCGCAGGCAGGTGGTCTTGCCGGAGCCGGAATGGCCAAACAGCGCGGTGACGCCGCGCCCCGGCAATTGCAGGTCCACATCCAGGCCAAAGCCGGAGTAGGCGATCTGGAAACGCGCTTCGATGGCGCGCATGTTGACGGCTCCGTTCATGCCCACCTCACGCCCAGGCCGAACGGCTGCGACGGCTTGCATAGAGCGCCAGCAGGACGAGGAAGGAGAACACCACCATGCCACCGGCCAGCCAGTGCGCCTGGGCGTACTCCATGGCCTCCACGTGGTCGAAGATCTGCACCGACACCACGCGGGTCTTGCCGGGGATATTGCCGCCGATCATCAGCACCACGCCGAACTCGCCGACCGTGTGGGCGAAGCCAAGGATGCTGGCAGTGATGAAGCCCGGCCGCGCCAGCGGCAGGACCACCGAGAAGAAGGTATCCAGGGGGCTCGCCCGCAGGGTCGCGGCGGCCTCAAGCGGTTTGTCGCCGATCGCCTCGAAGGCGTTCTGCAACGGCTGCACCACGAAGGGCAGCGAATAGAACACCGAGCCCACCACCAGCCCGGCGAAGGTGAAGGGCAGCCGCCCCAGCCCCAGGCTCTCGGTGAGCTGCCCGATGGCCCCATGCGGGCCCAGGGTGATCAGCAGGTAGAAGCCGATCACCGTCGGCGGCAGCACCAGCGGCAACGCCACCACGGCCCCCAACGGACCTTTCAGCCAGGAGCGGGTGCGCGCCAGCCACCAGGCGATGGGCGTGCCGATCAGCAGGAGAATCGCCGTACTCAGGGCCGCCAGCTCGATGGTGAGCCGGATGGCCTGGAAATCCTCCTGCGTGAGGGGCATCGCTCTTCCTTAGATCAGATTTCGTAGCCGTAGGACTTGATCACCGCGGCGGCTTTCGGGCCCTTCAGGTACTCGACCAGCGCCTTGGCGGCGGCACTGTCCTTGCCCTTGTTGAGGATCACCGCATCCTGGCGGATCGGGTCATGCAGGTTGGCCGGCACGATCCACGCGGAACCACCCGTCACCTTGCCATCCTTGTAGATCTGCGACAACGCCACGAAGCCCAGCTCGGCATTGCCGGTGGAGACGAACTGGAAGGCCTGGGTGATGTTCTGGCCTTCGACGATCTTGCCGGCAACCTTGTCCGCAAGACCCATCTTGTCCAGCACCTGGGTGGCGGCCAGGCCGTAGGGCGCGGCTTTCGGGTTGGCGATGGACAGGTGTTTGAACTCGTCCTTCTTCAGCACCTCGCCCTTGGCGTCGACGTAGCCGTCCTTCGGCGACCACAGCGCCAGGGTGCCGATGGCGTAGGTGAAGCGCGAGCCCGGAACGGTCTCCTTCTCCGCTTCCAGCTTCTTCGGCGTGCTGTCGTCAGCGGAGAGGAACACCTCGAAGGGGGCGCCGTTCTTGATCTGGGTATAGAACTGCCCGGTGGCGCCGTAGGCGGCGACCAGCTTGTGCCCGGTGTCCTTCTCGAAGTCCTTGGCGATCGCCTGGATCGGCGCGGTGAAGTTGGCGGCGACGGCGACCTGCACCTCATCGGCCAGCGCCGAGTGCAGGGCGAAGCAGGAAGCGACCAGCAGGGAAAGACGAGCGAAGCGGTGTTTCATCGTGATGCTCCAGTGGGGTTGTTGTTATCTAGGCTTCGAGATCTGACAGGCATGCCGACGGCGGCAGGCCAACGCTATAACTAAAATTACATAACGATAGCCGTGAAGCTGCAATACCCCTCATGGGATAACTCAAGCGAAAGGGAGAAAGCAGCGCAGACCGGAATGGCCACCGGCAGCATTCTGCATTTTTTGACTTCAAGGTCAAATATTGCGAGCGCGCCGGCGGAAACTCAGCCGCCCCTGGGCGCCCGCCTCATTCGACCTTGGGCGCCTGCCGGCGCGGCCACACCAGCGTGAAGCAGGCACCGCCCAGGCTCTCGCTGCGCGCGATCAACGCCCGCCCGCCGTGCCAATGGATGATCCGCCGCACGATCGACAGCCCCAGCCCGTGCCCGCCGGTGACCCGCGCACGGCTGTCGTCGGCCCGAAAGAACGGCTGGAACAGGCGCGGCCATTGCGACTCCGGCACCCCCGGACCATCGTCTTCGACGTCCACCTGGCAACGGTCCACGCTGACCCGGAAGCTGACCCGCACGCGGCCCTCGGCATAGCGCAGGGCATTGGTCAGCAGGTTCTGCAGTGCACGGTGCAGATAGCGCGGCTCGGCCTCCACCCAGCTGCCCTGGTCGAACGGCACCAGCGGCCCCGGCTCGATGCTGACGCTGATCTCCCGCCGCAACGGCGCGATTTCCGATACCACCTGCTCCACCAGGGCCGCCAGCTCCAGGCGCTGGTAGGTCAGCGCCGGCGAGCCCTGCTCCAGGCGCGCGTAGGTGAGCATCTCGTCCACCAACTGGTCGAGGTCCTGGATGTCGCCATCCATGCCCTCCATGTACTTGCGCCGCGACGCATCGGTCTCCGCCGACTCGATCATCTCCAGGCCGAAGCGCAGGCGCGCCACCGGCGTACGCAGCTCGTGGGACACCGCCCGGACCAGCTCGCGCTGCATTGCCAGCAACAGTTGCAACTGCTCGGCCATGTGGTTGAACGCCCCTGCCAGACGCCCCACCGAGTCAGCGCCACGCGCCTCCACGCGGGTATCCAGGCTGCCACGGGCAATGCGCGTGGCGGCGGACTCCAGGCTGCGCAGGCGCTGCTCCAGGCCGCTGATCAGCAGGTAGAGGGTCAGGCCGATCAGGCTCAGGGCGACGATCACGATGATCGACAGCAGTTGCGGCGGATAGGAGTTCATCTGGTAGATCGGGCCTAGCTCCAGCACCCAGGGCGTATCGATGATGCCCGACAGCACGCGGATGGAATCGCCGTCCTTGCCGAGCGCCATCACCGTGTCGCCCTCCTCCACGCGTCGGCTCTGGTCATCGTCCAGGTCGATCTCCTTCAACTGCAGGAGGTGCACCTCGTAACCGAAGCGCTTGTCGCGGACGATGCGCGCCAGGTGATAGGGCTGCTCGCTGGCGGGGTAGCGCTTGAGCTCGTCCATCAACAGGAAGATGGTGGCCCGCGCCAGCTGCTCGCTGACCTGCTCCACCTCCCCGGCGAGAATCAGCCCCTCCGCCGCGCTGACCTGGGTGAGCACCCGCGCCCGGTGCGGCTCGTCGGCTTGCACCAGCACCTGATCGTTCATCAGCCGCGCCCGGTTGCGCCCTTCCATGCCCAGTCCATCCAGGCTGGTCAGCTTCAGTGGAATGCCCAAAAGGCGGCTCCACTGGATCAGCGCACGCTTGCGGTCCACCTCGGTCATCGGCAACAGCTCATCGGCCATCAGGCGGAAGGTGCCGCGCGCCAGGTCCTCGCGATAACGTTCGCCGCGCACGTCGTTGACCAGGTGCAGGGTCAGCACGCCAAGGACGGCCACCAGCACCAGGGTCAGCAGCATGCCGCCGTAGATGCGCAGGAAGATGGATTTCATGGGTGGGATTCAGCCGCCGGATCGAGCAACCCGTAGTTATCCAGGCTGATGAAGGCCCCGCCCTTCACCTCGCACTCGCGCCGCCGCCCCTCGAAAGCAAACCCATGGCGCAGCAGCAACCGGCTGCTGGCCTGGTTCTCGGTTTCCACCTCGGCCTCGATGCGGTGCACCCGCATATCGGTAAAGGCATGCCGCAGGATCAGCGGCAGGCACTCGCTCAGCACGCCCCGCCCCCAGTACTCCGGCATCAGCCAGTAGCCCAGTTCGACACGGCGGTGCTCAGGCAGCCAGTTATTGAAGCCGCAGCCGCCGATCACCTCCGAGGGCGACTCGGGCCGGCAGATCGCCCACCAGCGCCCCGTGCCCTCGGCATGGATGCGGACGAACCACTCCATCTGCTCGCGGGTGGCCTCAAGCGTTGTGTAGGAAATCCCGTAATAACGGATGACCTCGGGATGCGACAGCGCACGGAATACCGCCGGCTGGTCCGCATCGACGAAGGCGCGCAGAAGGAACTGCGCGCTGCTCAATTCCGGAAATCCCTGTCCGGCCATGCCTCAAAGCTCCCCGACGAACAGATAGCCCTTGCTGCGCACCGTCTTGATCAGGCGCGGGTGCATCGGGTCGTCGCCGATCTTCGGGCGGATGCGCGAGATGCGCACGTCGATGGAGCGGTCCTGGCCGTCGTACTCGATGCCGCGCAGCAGGTTGAAGATTTCCTCGCGGGAGAGAATGCGCCCGGCGTTCGACGCCAGCAGCCAGAGCAGGTCGAACTCGGCGCTGGTCAGCTCGATGGTCTGCTCGTCCAGCCAGGCCTCGCGCATGCCGTTGTCGATCACCAGCTTGCCGAAGCTCAGGCGCTTGCCGCCCGCCGCCGGAGCGGCCTCGGCTGGCTCGCTGCGCCGCAGCAGGGCGCGGATGCGCGCCAGCAGCAGGCGCGGACGCACCGGCTTGCACACATAGTCGTCGGCGCCCATCTCCAGGCCCTGCACCTGATCCATGTCGTCGGTGCGCGCGGTAAGCATCAGGATCGGCCCGTCATAGTCCGGGCGCAGGCGCTTGCAGATCGACAGGCCATCCTCGCCCGGCAGCATCAGGTCGAGCACCACCAGGTCCGGCCGCTCGGCCAGCACCCGCTCCACCGCGGCCGCACCGTTGGACTCGATGGCGACCGCCAGGCCGTTGCTCTCCAGGTAATCCTGGGTCAGCTCGGCCAGTCGCTGGTCGTCCTCGACGATGAGAATGCGCGCTTCTTGTTCCACCTTGCCTCCTGATGCACGGCGGGCCCTATCCATGACTGAAGCAGAAAGCCCGCGAAAGCGGCCGGCATTGTAGCCAGATTGCCCGCGCCGTCGCACGCCAACGGCATGGGCAGACAATGTCCGAAAAGGTCAAGGCCTGCCGAGGCAAAAACACTACATATTGTGGTAGTGTTCACCCCCTCGCGGCGCCACCGTGCTGAGCGAAAAATCTGTCATCAAGCACGACGAACGGTGAAAGCCCCTCAGCACGCGGGCTGGCGCGAGTTACCCCGCTTCACCCACATTTCACCCACATTTTATCCACAGCTTTTCCCAAGCCTCTCGCCTTGCAAACCCCCCATTAGCGCATTATCTTGTATCCCCGTTGCGGCATACCCCTACATCTTGGGTTTGCCACAGTGAGCCGGACACAAGAAGAAAGTCGAAGTCGCGAGCCTTTTCCATGGCTCCTCCGGTTCACCCACAACGTATTCCAGCCGTACTGATGGACCAGGCGGGCCGACCCGCAAGGAGCGATTCATGTCGATGGAAACGCGGTACGAGTGTTGCAACGATACGTTCAACACCACTAGGTATTGTGGTCCCGGCCCGTAAAGCCGGCACCCGACTTGGGCCAGGGAGGCGCTTCGGGTCTCAATCCCCCTGCTCAGAGAATTTTCAGCTCGCGGTCCTGCCGCGGGCCACTGCTCTTTTCGCTCTTTATTTTCGGGACGGCACCCAAGGTGCCAGTAACACACCAATTACGAGAACGTGGAGACAACCACCCATGCAAATCGACACCACTCGCGAGAACCCGCAGGCCGCAGCGCCCACGGCCGCCGAATCCGCCCAGGATCTGGCCGCCACCGCGCCGGGCCAGCTGCGCGTGATCAAGCGCAACGGCACCGTAGTTCCCTACACCGATGACAAGATCACCGTAGCCATCACCAAGGCGTTCCTCGCCGTGGAAGGCGGCACCGCTGCCGCCTCGTCGCGCATCCATGAAACCGTGCGCCGCCTGACCGAACAGGTCACCGCGACCTTCAAGCGCCGCATGCCTTCTGGTGGCACCATCCACATCGAAGAAATCCAGGACCAGGTCGAACTGTCCCTGATGCGCGCTGGCGAACAGAAAGTCGCCCGCGACTACGTGATCTACCGCGAAGCCCGTGCCAACGAGCGCAAGAACGCCGGCGCCGCCAGCGACATCGCCCAGCCGCACCCGAGCATCCGCATCACCAAGGCCGACGGCAGCACCCAGCCGCTGGACATGGGCCGCCTGCAGACCATCATCCGCGAAGCCTGCGAAGGCCTGGCCGAAGTCAACGGCGAGCTGATCGAACGCGAGACCCTGAAGAACCTGTACGACGGCGTCGCCGAGAAGGACGTCAACACCGCCCTGGTGATGACCGCCCGTACCCTGGTCGAGCGCGAGCCGAACTACTCCTACGTCACCGCCCGCCTGCTGATGGACACCCTGCGCGCAGAAGCCCTGGGCTTCCTGGGCGTGGCCGAGAGCGCCACTCACCACGAGATGGCCGACCTCTACACCAAGGCCCTGGCCGCCTACGTCGAGAAAGGCGCCGAGTTCGAGCTGATCGACAGCAAGCTCAAAGAGTTCGACCTGGCCAAACTGGGCGCCGCGCTGAACCACGAGCGTGACCAGCAGTTCACCTACCTCGGCCTGCAGACCCTGTACGACCGCTACTTCATCCACAAGGACGGCATCCGTTTCGAACTGCCGCAGGTCTTCTTCATGCGCGTGGCCATGGGCCTGGCCATCGAAGAGAAGAACCGTGAAGCTCGCGCCATCGAGTTCTACAACCTGCTCTCCTCGTTCGACTACATGTCGTCGACCCCGACCCTGTTCAACGCCGGCACCCTGCGTCCGCAGCTCTCCAGCTGCTACCTGACCACCGTTCCGGACGACCTGTCGGGCATCTACAACGCCATCCACGACAACGCCATGCTGTCCAAATTCGCAGGCGGCCTGGGCAACGACTGGACTCCGGTGCGCGCGCTGGGCTCCTACATCAAGGGCACCAACGGCAAGTCCCAGGGCGTTGTCCCGTTCCTGAAAGTGGTGAACGACACCGCTGTAGCCGTGAACCAGGGTGGCAAGCGCAAGGGCGCCGTCTGCGCGTACCTCGAAACCTGGCACATGGACATCGAAGAGTTCATCGAGCTGCGCAAGAACACCGGTGACGACCGTCGCCGTACCCACGACATGAACACCGCGAACTGGATTCCCGACCTGTTCATGAAGCGCGTGTTCGACGACGGCCAGTGGACCCTGTTCTCCCCGTCCGAAGTACCGGACCTGCACGACCTGACCGGCAAGGCCTTCGAAGAGCGCTACGAGTACTACGAAGCCCTGACCCAGTACGGCAAGATCAAGCTGTTCAAGACCATCCAGGCCAAAGACCTGTGGCGCAAGATGCTCTCCATGCTCTTCGAGACCGGCCACCCGTGGCTGACCTTCAAGGACCCGTGCAACCTGCGCAGCCCGCAGCAGCACGTGGGCGTGGTCCACAGCTCGAACCTGTGCACCGAGATCACCCTGAACACCAATGCCGACGAGATCGCTGTCTGCAACCTGGGCTCGATCAACCTGGTCAACCACATCGTCGACGGCAAGCTGGACACCGCCAAGCTCGAGAAGACCGTGAAGACCGCCGTGCGCATGCTCGATAACGTTATCGACATCAACTACTACTCGGTCCCGCAGGCTCGCAACTCGAACCTCAAGCACCGTCCGGTCGGCCTCGGCATCATGGGCTTCCAGGACGCGCTGTACCTGCAGCACATCCCGTACGGCTCGGACGCGGCCATCGAGTTCGCCGACAAGTCCATGGAAGCGGTCAGCTACTTCGCCATCCAGGCCTCCTGTGACCTGGCCGACGAGCGTGGCGCCTACGAGACCTTCAATGGCTCCCTGTGGTCCAAGGGCATCCTGCCGCTGGACTCCCAGCAGATCCTGATCGAAGCCCGTGGCCAGAAGTACATCGACGTCGACCTGACCGAGTCCCTGGACTGGGCCCCGGTACGTGCCCGCGTACAGAAAGGTATTCGTAACTCGAACATCATGGCCATCGCGCCGACCGCGACCATCGCCAACATCACCGGCGTATCGCAGTCCATCGAGCCGACCTACCAGAACCTCTACGTGAAATCGAACCTCTCCGGCGAGTTCACCGTGATCAACCCCTACCTGGTACACGACCTCAAGGCCCGTGGCCTGTGGGACCCGGTCATGGTCAACGACCTGAAGTACTACGACGGCTCCGTGCAGCAGATCGAGCGCATCCCGCAAGACCTGAAAGACCTGTACGCCACCGCCTTCGAAGTCGAGACCAAGTGGATCGTCGACGCCGCCAGCCGCCGCCAGAAGTGGATCGATCAGGCCCAGTCCCTGAACCTCTACATCGCCGGCGCCTCGGGCAAGAAGCTGGACGTGACCTACCGCATGGCCTGGTACCGTGGCCTGAAAACCACCTACTACCTCCGTGCCCTGGCCGCCACCAGCACCGAGAAGTCCACCATCAACACCGGCAAGCTCAACGCCGTGTCGGCCGGTGGCGATGAAGGCCTGCAAGCCGCTCCGGCCGCCGCGCCGCAGCCGGCTCCGGTGCCGAAGGCCTGCTCGATCGACAACCCCGACTGCGAAGCCTGCCAGTAAGGGTGTAAGCGGCCCTCGGAACGGTCCGCGCGTCGTTGCCCGGCAGGTCGGCCCCCATCACGTACAGTCGTACGCTCAGGGGCTCCGACCTACCGGGCGCCTAGCGCGGCCTCGCTCCGAGGCACCGCCGAAACCACGGAGTTTCAAAGTCCCCTCTCCCCTGGGAGAGGGTTAGGGTGAGGGGCTCTTCATGGCCCCACTCCCAACCCCGAATACCGCTCCTCCCGTCATCCCCGCGAACGCGGGGACCTAAGAAACGGGAAAAGCCAACGCTTCAGCGTGCACTCACACACGCCACCAGACATCAGGCCGCCACAGAACGGCCATCCAGAACAGGAGAGGACCCATGCTGAGCTGGGACGAATTCGACAAAGAAGACGCCACCGAAACCAAGGCCGCCCCGGCAGTCGCCCAGGCCGCCGCGCAGAACGCTGACAAACTCGACGCCGACGCCGCAGGCTCCGTCGAAGAAGCGCGCGCCGTTTCCGCCGCCGACTCCGACGCCGTCGCCCGCGCCAAGCAGGCCCTCGACGCCCTGGACATCCAGGAAGGCCTGGACGATCTGGAAGGCTCCGCCGCCCGCGTACAAGTCGGCGACAAGCAGATGATCAACGCCCGCGCCGACCTCAACCAGCTCGTACCCTTCAAGTACGACTGGGCCTGGCAGAAGTATCTGGATGGTTGCGCCAACCACTGGATGCCCCAGGAAGTGAACATGAACGCCGACATTGCCCTGTGGAAGAGCAAGGACGGCCTCAGCGAAGACGAGCGCCGCATCGTCATGCGCAACCTCGGCTTCTTCTCCACCGCCGACTCCCTGGTTGCCAACAACCTGGTGCTGGCCGTGTACCGCCTGATCACCAACCCCGAGTGCCGCCAGTACATCCTGCGCCAGGCCTTCGAAGAAGCGATCCACACCCACGCCTACCAGTACTGCATCGAGTCGCTGGGCATGGATGAGGGCGAAATCTTCAACATGTACCACGAGATTCCTTCGGTCGCGAAGAAAGCCTCCTGGGGCCTGAAGTACACCCGCTCGATCTCCGATCCCAAGTTCGAAACCGGCACCCCGGAGACCGACCGCCAGTTCCTGCGCAACCTGATCGCCTACTACTGCGTCCTGGAAGGCATCTTCTTCTACTGCGGCTTCACCCAGATCCTCTCCATGGGCCGCCGCAACAAGATGACCGGCACCGCCGAGCAGTTCCAGTACATCCTGCGCGACGAATCCATGCACCTGAACTTCGGCATCGACGTGATCAACCAGATCAAGATCGAAAACCCGCACCTGTGGGATGCCCAGATGAAGGACGAGGCCACCCAGATGATCCTCCAGGGCACCCAGCTGGAGATCGAATACGCACGCGACACCATGCCGCGCGGCGTACTGGGCATGAACGCGGCGATGATGGAGGACTACCTCAAGTTCATCGCCAACCGCCGCCTGACCCAGATCGGCCTCAAAGAGGAATACCCGGGCACCAGCAACCCGTTCCCGTGGATGAGCGAAATCATGGACTTGAAGAAGGAAAAGAACTTCTTCGAGACCCGCGTGATCGAGTACCAGACCGGCGGCGCGCTGAGCTGGGACTGACGGAAGTAGTAGCAAGACCGCAAGTCAAGACCATTAGAAACGCTGTAGACCGAAATGGATTTTTGGGGCAGTGATTAGAAAGACGAAAAGCCCCGCCTAGTGCGGGGCTTTTTTCTGTGAGCACCAAACCAACCAAACTTGCCATCAAAATGACATCTATGTAAATTCCAGTGTGGACCCGCAAAGGATGGAGGGGATGCGCTTGAGCGAGCCCTGCCTTGTGCGGGGCTTTTTAATAAGGAAAATAAGATGTCAAGCGACGAGGGTCTGGATTTACCAATTCTTGATTGGTTCGAAGATCCAATCAAGCAATCAATAAGCTCTGTATTCAAGGGCCTGAATGCAAGCGTAGAGTCTCTGGACCTTTTCAAAAAATATCACGCAGCTCACACTGATGCATTAAGACAAGAAGTTCAGCACATCAAACTCTTAGGAATGTCCATTCCTGCCAAGCTAACCGATATTTACAATCCCGCTCGCGTGTCAACAACGATTCAGCGAAGATTGTACACTGAGGAGTGGATTGAAGCATCTAGCGCCCCGCAGAAAAGCAAAGCCTCGAAAGATAAAGACTTAATAGACGGGGACAACTATATTGAAAACAATAGCCGAACTGTGGTCCTTGGCGGCCCCGGCGCAGGAAAAACAACCCTATTAAAATATCTAGCACTTTGTTACATAGATAAAACAGCTTTCGAAAAAAGCAATCTAAAACATACAAAACTGCCATTTTTCGTATATCTACCGGACTTCTCAAAAGCTCAAGAATCACTATTTGAATTCCTCCTAAAACCAATAAAAAGCAAAACCGACGAGTATTCTAAGAATTTCTTGGAGCGCCTATTTAAAAAAGGACAATGTATATTACTTCTTGACTCACTAGATGAGACAAAGAAATCTGCCCGAGTAGAAACACTGCAAAAAGTAAGAGATTTCTGCAGTCACTTCCCCCATGTAAAAATTGTCATATCCTGCCGAACTGCAGATTACATTGACAACCTAGAAAGCTTCCACGAAGTAGAAATATCAAAGCTAAACAGGGCTGCCGTTCATAAAATTGTAAAAGCATGGTTCTCTGGCGAGCCAAATAAGTCAAGAGACCTTTGCAGCGTAATTGATAATGACAAAGCGATTTCCTCGCTTACTGAAACCCCATTATTGCTCAGCCTTCTCTGTATTCAATTCAAACATGACCTTTCTCTTCCTAAGCGCAAGGTGGAATTATTCAAACGCTGCTCCGAAGCCTTACTTAGAGACTGGGACACTACGCGAGGATTCAGGAGAGACTCAACATATGAAACACTAACAGACCAATCAAAAGAGAGACTCTTTGAAACAATCGCATACCACTTCACAGCAGAAAATTTCACCTTCACATTCCCCAAGCCTAAAGTCGTATCATTGGTTTCCGAATTTTGCTCAAAACTGGGGCTAGATGAAAATGATGCACTTCCAATTCTTACCGAAATAGACCAGCACCACGGAATACTTGAGCAGTTCTCTCAAGACCACTATGGTTTCAGCCACACGTCTTTCCAAGAATATTTTTCAGCTAGATCTATCGCCGCAAAAGGCCTTGGTCTAAAAATAGTTCAACAAAACTTTGACTCCGAAGACTGGTACCCAATAATTGAATTCATTGTCGCGATGGCAGAAGACCCATCCGAAATGATTCAATTCCTTATTCAGAAGAGCAATTTGTCCGGACTATCAAACTACCCCCCCATGGCCAAGAGAACCACTTGGCTCTACCTACTTTATCGCTGCATGATATCTGGGCCTTTCTTATCTCGAGAAGTTAGAGAGGAAGCGATAAATCATATTATTTACTCGCAAATAGAAATAGCAAGAATATATGGGGAAGGCGGCGTATTCCCTATGTCACAACTAATGGAGGATGGAATTCGTCATCCATTCTACTGGACCAATAGACGCCCGAGCCTATCTAGCGCCCTAAAACCATTTAGGCAATTAACAAACGAAATACTAAAAACAGTACTACCAGGATACCCTGAAGCAGTCCTGACAATAATTCCAGAGCTTGACAACAAACTTCAAACCAACAACCAAATGCTAAAAGATGCACTTCTAATAAATCTAGTAACACCTCTTGCAAGAACGCACCCCAACGAAGTTCGCGCAACACTTGAAAGTTACTCAACATCTAGAAACTCTGCTATTGTAACGAAAATCATAGAACCAACAATAAGCTTTATAAACTCCTCTTACTCCCCTCAAGCAACAAACTAAAAAGAAGCCTAAACCCCTTTGCGGAAGAGAAATAAACTCTTCCGCAATTTAATATTGAAAACCAAACCAACTCTCGCTACTTTAATACTCGCGCCTAAGAAACGCCTCACGTAGCGGCAATACTGCTCCCGAAAGCAGCGGTGTACCCATTGAGGAAATGGATATGCCTTTCCCTCCCAGCCTTCGCCCCGAAGGCGCTTCGCTGTACCCAACCGCTTCTCCCTCCTACCCGGAGGTGCACCATGTCTGAAGAGGTCCTGATCCCCACCGTCTTCACCCGCCACAAGCGCCAGTTGCGCGCCGTGCTGCTGGAAGACCAGTGCTGGTTCTGCGCCCACGACCTGGGTCGGCTTATCGGCTATCCCTATCTGGTCGAGCGCGTGGAGCGCAACCTGGACGAGGACCAGTGCCGACACGCCTGGATGCTCGACGGCAGCGGCGAGTACATCGATGAACTGCTGCTCAGCGAATCGGCGGTGTACGCCTCGCTGATCCACTACTTCCACCCGGAAAACCGCAGCATCCGCCAGTGGCTCTCGCTGCACGTCATTCCCGCCTTGCGCGACCAGCACCGCACCGACCTCGGCGAGCCGCGCCGGGAAATACTGCAGGGGCCGACGGCGTTGTCGGTGTTGAAGTGGCAGGGGGTGGTCTGGGTGCCCTACCCGCAGTGGCCGGTGTTGAGTCCGGGGCCGGATGGGTCTTCGTAGGATGGCGTAGAGCGGAGCGAAACCCATCGTTTCGTGTGGTGACGGGTCGCGGGCCATGCCCGCGATTCTGTTTGCTTCGGGGTGGGTGTGTATGCGCCGCTTCGGTGTGCGCGGGGACTTTTTGTTTCGCCCCCTCGGGCGAGTTACTTTCTCAAACGACGGATGGCCGCCCCCCAGAAAAGTAACCAAAGGGCTCGTCCCGGCATCCGGGTCTTCGCTTCGCTCAGACTTCCCTCCTTCCGGTATCGCTCCGAGGGTCGGCGTACAAGGGCCGTCCCTGGCCCTTTACGCCTCTCGCGACATCCATGTCGCTCGCCCCTCTGCGCAATACCTCCACTCGGCCTCCTGACGGGACTCTGCGCGCGCCTGGGACTTTGGCTGCTTCGTGCTGGATTGCTTTTCGTAGGAGCGAGCTTGCTCGCGAACAGAATTACTCGGCGACATCGGGGTTGGGCGGTTCGCGAGCAAGCTCGCTCCTACAAAGGCGGATAACGCTACGCGTTATTCGCCCTACAGGTGTTCATCCTGCAACGTGGGTGCAATGGTGAGCCTTCGCGGACAAGGTCCGCTCCTACGGGAGCAACGCCGCCTCGGAGCAAGAGGCTCTGCTGTTGCTCTTGAGGACTTCCAGAGAAATATCTGCACGCACCGGAGCGCCCCTTCAGGAGGCCGAGTGGAATCGGAGTTTCAGGGGTTGAGCGGCATGGATGCCGCGAGAGCGTCGTCGGGCCATGGATGGCCCGTCGACGCGTGCCCCTGAAACTTCGATGGAGCGAGGGAAGTCCCGCGAAGCGGGATCCGGATGCAGGGGCAAGACCTTTGGTTACTTTGCGTCGTTTGGCAAAGTGACTCGCCCGAGGGGGCGAAACAAAAGACATCCACTCACGCCAAAGCGGCGCATGAACACCCAAGCCCGACAACAGCAGAGTGCAGTTCGCGAGCAAGCTCGCCCCTACAGGCAGGCCGTAAATGTCCAGTTTGCCGAACGGCTGCCCGGTGTAGGACGCCCTATCCGCGACATTGCGCACAAGACCACCACTCAGTCTATTGAGCAGCCACATAGGAAAGTTCCGCCACGCAAATAGGAATATAAAAGAGGCCGTCAGCGACAGTGGCCGGCTTGCCACCACTGTTCCAAATCCCTGCGGGAAGCGCGCACCCCTGCCGCCCCCGCCCAACCTAGGGCAACGCCCACAGGCACGAGACGATGAAACTACGCAAGGAAATCGAGAACACGATTCGCGAAGCCAACGAAGACCGCGCCAATGCCGCACTGGCGATCTGTCTGCTGCTCGAATCCAAGCTCGGGCTGTCCGAACAGGGTTGGTTCGACGACGACCCGCTGCTGCAGAACGAGATCAACCTCCTCAAAGCCTCCGGGCGCCTAAAGGCCCAAGGCTGCCCCCCCCTGCCAAACAGGTCGCCCCGAGCGCCGCGTCGGCGGGTCGGTCGATCCGCTTGAACGCATAACGCCGATAGGACTTTTCCGAAGCCACGGACCGGCCCGCCCACTTAAGACACCGTTAATCCGGCAAGCAGATCGTCTGGCCCTGGAAAACGCCCGCTCTCCCCTCACGCCACGCGCCGGCCGAGGGATTCCAGGCGAGTTCCATGTGTCGACCGAACGGATGCACGGCTGCAAGAAGGGCCGATATCCCGTTCCACGTACCTATGCGAAACGAACCGTGAGTTGCCCCACGCACAACGCGGGGCCATGCCATCCACCCCGGCGCTTAGGAATGACGAAATGAAACTGCGAAAAGAGATTGAGAACGCAATCCGCGAAGCCAAGGAAGACCGTGCCCTTGCCGCACTGGCCATCTGCGCACTGCTCGATGAGCGATTGAACCTGGCCGCACTCGGCTGGCTCGACGATGACCCGCTGCTACTGCAAACGCTCAAGAAACCCCAGCCGAGCCCGATCCGGGTTCTCTCCGCCGCCTGACGAAACACCGGCCCCTGACAGTCAGGGGCCTGCGCTTTTGCCTTCGCAAGTATGCCCGTCGGCGCTGCCAGCGCCGCTCCAACGGCCCGCATGGGTTTCACTGCGTTCTACGAACTGGGTGCTCACTGTAGGAGCGCGCCATGCGCGCGCGGGAGAAGTTTGGAAAGACCTTTCATGGTGACGCTCCTTGTGATTCCACGGGGTGTGTCCTGGGCCGGCAGAGCTTGGGCGTCTGCTTCGGCATCGTTCTGTTGTCAGGCCACGCAAATGTCGCCGGACAATCGCCATCGAGCGCTTGCGCCGATTCAGTGTCGGGTGGCCGCGCTTGCAGCGGGCGTAGCTTGATCAGGATGGACTACGCACGTCCCATCCCGAGAAAAACTCAGGGCGCGCCAAGCCGGGCGGTGTCGCTGATGGCGTTGCAGGTGGTGGGGTTGAGGCAGTAGGTGATGTAGGTCACCTGCTTGTTACAGCCACGCACACCGATGGTGTACTCGGTGCGCGACATGGTCCGGCGCACATTGGTGACCTTGCTCGACAGCACGCTGCTGGTCACCGCCTCGCAATTCAACTCGAACTTCGCCCGCGCCTCGGTGGCATTGATCGCGGCCTGCTGGTTGGAAGCGAGAAACTCCTGGTCGTTCATGCAGCCGGACAACGCGGCAACCGCAGCCAGCACCGGCAGGATCATCGGTAGACATTTCATGATGACGCTCTCCGTGTGATTCCCCCGGAAATGGTCAGCAGAAAAAGTCTAGATGGCGATCGGAGAAGCGGCTGGACGCCTAGTGGCACTTGTTCGCGCACTCTCGCCTACAAATGCTCCACGCTGATCTACGCTCATTGCTGTGCGACGCCCGGGAGTAATGCGATGAGCACCGATGACAAACTGAACCTCGACGAACTCAGCCTGGTTCCCATGGAGCCGGACGAAGCGGCGCCGGCCGCGTCTGCTGCGCCGGACAAGCCGAAGTTCCTGGTCGATACCCGTCACAGCAAGGAACGGCGCAGCGGCACTGACCGTCGGCAGAGCATCCGTTTCGAGGCGGATCGTCGAAAGGGCGACCGGCGTGCGGGGTCGAAAGACGCCTGGTCGACGAAGTTCACCGACAACTGAGCAACGCCCGCAAGGGATGATTGCCGGGTTGCAGGTGAGCTGCTAAAAGCGGAATCGACATTCAGAATATCGATTCCGCCATGAGCGAAAGTGAAAAATCGAATACCCGCCTGTTCGACCTCGACCTGCTCCGCGCCATCGTCACGGTGGCCGACTGCGGCAGCTTCACCACGGCCGCCACGCGCCTGCACTCCACCCAGTCCACCATCAGCCAGAAGATCCGTCGCCTGGAAGAAATGGCCGGGCATCGCCTGCTGGAGCGCGGCAACCGCGACGTGCTGCCCACCGATGCCGGCGCGACGCTGCTGGGGTATGCGCGGCGCCTGCTGGCGCTGAACGACGAGATGGTCGAGGCGCTGTCCGGCGCCACGGTAGCGCTGACGGTGCGCATCGGCGTGCCGGATGACTTCGCCAGCGGCCGCACCACCGAGCAGCTGGCCGCCTTCAACCGGCGCTACCCACAGGTGAAGCTGGAGGTCACCAGCGGCCTGAGCCGCGATATTTCTGCCAGCTACGACCGCGGCGAGCTGGACCTGGTGCTGCTCAAGCAGCGGCAGAACGCCCGCGAGGCGGTGGCCTGCTGGCCGGAGAAGACGCGCTGGGTGGACAGCGCCCGCAACCCCTGTATCGAGCTGGACCCGCTGCCCATCGTCACCTTTCCGCCACGCGGGGTGTACCGCGACGAGATGATCGCCGCGCTGGAGGCCGTGGGCCGGCGCTGGCACATCAGCTTCACCAGTTCGAGCCTCTCCGGCATCCAGTCGGCCATCGCCGATGGCATGGGCATCGGCCTGCTGCCGCAGCGGGCGGTGACGGCGGAGCATGCGGTGCTGCCGAAGAACACCGGCCTGCCGTCGGTGGATGTGTTCGAGGTGGCACTGCTGCATCGCCCGGCGGCGGACCCCAAGGTGAAGGAACTCGCCCGCGTGCTGTCGCGGGTTCTGGCCCAGGATACGCAGGGCTGAGCGGCGCGCTCACACATTTGGAAAATGAATACGGCGGATTCCAACATTTAATTTGTGCATGAACACGCTGCTGGATATGGTGGCTCTCAGCGACGGACAACGCCCCAGTGGCGCACCGCTCCGCACGAATTGTTCGACCCGGCGCCAGGCGCCGGGCAGCAAGACAACAATGAGGAATCATCCCATGGCCAAAACCAGCTATTACGCGCCGCACGGCGGGCACCCGGCACAGACCGAGCTGCTCACCGACCGCGCGATGTTCACCGAAGCCTATGCCGTGATCCCCAAGGGCGTGATGCGTGACATCGTCACCAGCCACCTGCCCTTCTGGGACAACATGCGCATGTGGGTCATCGCCCGCCCGCTGTCCGGCTTTGCCGAGACCTTCTCCCAGTACATCGTCGAGCTGGCCCCCAACGGCGGCAGCGACAAGCCGGAGCAGGACGTCAACGCCGAGGCGGTGCTGTTCATCGTCGAAGGCGAGCTGACCCTGACCCTGCAGGGCCAGGTGCACAACATGCAGCCGGGTGGCTACGCCTTCATTCCGCCGGGCGCGGACTACAAGGTGCGCAACACCTCCGGTCAGCACACCCGCTTCCACTGGATCCGCAAGCACTACCAGAAAGTCGACGGCGTACCGCTGCCCGAAGCCTTCGTCACCAACGAGCAGGACATCGAGCCGAAGGTGATGCCGGATACCGAAGGCCGCTGGAGCACCACCCGCTTCGTGGACATGAGCGACATGCGTCATGACATGCACGTCAACATCGTGAACTTCGAGCCGGGCGGCGTGATTCCGTTCGCCGAGACCCACGTCATGGAACACGGCCTGTACGTGCTGGAAGGCAAGGCGGTCTACCGTCTGAACCAGGACTGGGTCGAGGTGGAAGCCGGCGACTTCATGTGGCTACGCGCCTTCTGCCCGCAGGCTTGCTACTCCGGTGGCCCGGGTCGCTTCCGCTACTTGCTGTACAAGGATGTGAACCGTCATATGCGCCTGACCCTGAACCAGGCGCACTAAGCGAAAGGTACGGGCGGGAAGTCTCTCGGACTAACGCAGTGACAAAAAAACCGGCGCCCAGGCGCCGGTTTTTCTATTGCGGGCATATTGGCCGCACATCACTATGATAGCGTCTCGCACCATCGCTACCGCGCTGTCTGCTAAAAGCACGGCGCAAAGACGATGCGCTGCAACCCAGGAGATAGACGCATGGATGCCCGCTTACTGCCCCAGTCCGAGTTCGACAACGTCCATTTCTTCCGGACCTTCACGCTCCTCATCCTGCTCGTCCTCGGCGCCCTCACCCTGACCCGGCTGACGGCCGGTGTCATGCCCCTCTTCTCGCCCGTCCCGCTCGTGCTGCTGGCCCTCGGAGGCCGCTTCGTCGTGGAGTGGCGCAGGCTCGCCGGCTGCCAGCCGGCCTTCATCGACAACGACGAGCTGGTGCTCTGCGGCCTCCAGAGCCATCGGCAGATTCCGCTGAGGAACATTCAATCGGTACGCACCCGGCGCAGCCTGTTCATGGTGCGGCGCTATCGCTCCTGGTCGGAGCATCTGGCGTTTCTGGAGTTCACGCTGAATGACGGCGAGCGCGTCGCCACCCTCGCCGAGAGCGGCGTGCTGGAATTCCCGGCCGGCGCGGGCACGCTGAAGGCGGTCGAGGCGGCGATTCTGGCGGCGAAGATGAAGGGCGCAGCCGGCGGCCAGCACTGAAGGTCGGCACCGTAGGCCGTACAACCGTTCGCCGTCGCACGCCGATTCACCGTGGGCCCTCGTCGGTGCCACGTCGGGTTTGGAGTGCCCTCAGGCCAAGGTGTGTCGGCGTATAAGGCAGAGCCTTACACGCCCTACGCCAAGCCTCGTTGCAGCTCGCACGAGCGGAGCCTCTGCGCGATGGTCGGCGTGGGCCGACCGTCATTCGGCGGGTTCGCGAGCAAGCTCGCTCCTAAAGGGTCAGGGCGTGCCGAACATCGCCGTCCAGTAGATGCCCGCATCGCTCTTCGGGTCGGCCGCGTAGGCTGCGCCCAGTTCGCGGAATTGCGGATTCATCAGGTTGGCGCAATGGCCGGGGCTGGACAGCCAGCTGTCCACCACCTTGCGTGCGTTGCCCTGGCCGGCGGCGATGTTCTCGCCGATCTGCTGGAAGCCGTAGCCGCCCAGTTCGGCGCGGTCGCCCGGCGTGCTGCCATCGCGGCCCTTGTGGTCGAAGTAGTTGTTGTTGGCCATGTCACGGCTGTGGGCTTCGGCAATGCTGCCGAGGGTGGTGCTCCAGGTCAGCGCCGGGGCGTTGCCGAAGTTCTGTCCGCCGCACTGGCGGGCCTGGCCGCGCGCGGCGTTGATGGCCTGCAGCAGTTGCTGACCTTCGGCCTCCCAGGTGCCGAGCTTGCCTTGCAATAGCGGACGGCCGAGGAGGATGCGCCAGTCGTCACCCTCGCGGTTCACGCCGACATCGACGAACTGCGGGTCGAGCAGCACCTGGCAGAAGCTTTCCTGCAGGGCCTTCATTGCCGAGCTCACGTCACGCGGGCCGGTGAGGCTGAGCATGCGCACGCTGCTCATGGGGTAGCCGGTCTGGCTCAGCGCGCTCTTCCAGTCGCCGACGCCCGCGGGAATTGCCAGCCGCTGCTCCACCGCCAGCGGCGGGAGGACCTGCGAGGCGCTGCCGGCGCAGGACTGCACCTCGCCACGATAGGCGTTGATGGCTTCGACCAGTTGCTCCTGGTCGGCGGCAACAGCGAAGGTGGCGGACAAAAGTCCCAGCGACAGCAGCAGGCTACGCGGGATGAAGGACGTGGCACCCATGCAGGATTCCCCTTGGCGAAATGGCGTACATGATGCGTGATTCTGCGGCGTTTGGCTGCGGGCAGCGTTGCATTGAGGCGGCAGCACGGAAGCCCGCCGGACACTTCCGGAAACGCTTGTGCCCCACCGCCCCCGGTATTTCCCGGCACTGCCTGACCTGAAGCAAAGGAGCCCCCGAACCGTGATTGCTTGCCCCCCGGCCAACTCGGACAATTGAGCAATCTGAACTTTCCGCACGGCAGTGGGAGGTGGTCCGGTGTTCAGTCCGGCCCGCGTATTCGGCTTCACCTTTCTCCTGGCCATCGGTGCGACGCTGCTGGCCGGCTGGCACATGCTGGAGATGAAGCAGGATGCGCTGGCCTACGCCAACGCCAGCGGCCGCAACACCCTGCTGCTGGTGGAGCGCGAGTTCCACCGCGACCTGGACGTGCACGCGCAGACCCTGCAGACACTGGCCAATGTGATCACCGGCCCGGCAACACCGCAGCTCACGCAGCAGGTGCTGCAGGAGCTGGTGGAGGGCCATTCCGCCGGCGTGGCGCAGTCGGGCACGCTGGTGCTGACCGATGCCGAGGGGCATCTGTTGGCGGAGCTGAACCACGCCGGTGAATCCAGCGGCGATCTGTCCGGGCGCGAGTACTTCCAGGCGCCACGGGACAATCCGACGGGCCTGCTCCTGAGCCATCCGTTCATGCCGTCCTACCCGAACTCATCCCCCAGCACCGCACTGAGCCGCGCGGTACGCGACGACCATGGGCGCTTCCTCGGCGTGGCGGCGGCGATCAAGGAGTTGCAGTACATGCAGTCCTTCATTCGCGGGCTCGACCTGGGCAAGCGCGGGGTGGTGTCGATCCGGCTGCTCGACGGCACGCTGCTGGCACAGTGGCCCGAAACCCCGCAGCGCTCCAGCGACGATGAGCAGCAGGCATTCCTGCGCTTCGTCGCAAGCGGCCAGGCGGAGTCCATCCAGCGCCAGAACAGCGGCTCGGACGCTTACTGGCGCGGCTATCGGCGCATCGGTGCGTATCCGGCGGTGGCGTCGGTGGAGCTGTGCCGGGACGCGATCTTCCACACCTGGACCGGCCGCACCTGGATCACCAGCGGCCTGTTGCTGGCCATCAACGGCACGACCCTGTTCTTCGCCTTCCGCCTGAGCCGCCATCTGCGCCGCCGCAAGACCAAGGAGAACCGCCTGCGCACCGAAGCCGACACCGATCCGTTGACCGGCCTGCGCAACCGACGCTGGTTCGACAAGAAGGCGGCGCTCGAATGGGAGCGTCGCCGCAGCGGCGACGGCGAGCTGGCGGTATTGATGCTCGATATCGACCAGTTCAAGGCCTACAACGACCATTACGGCCACCCAAGCGGCGACCTGGCGCTGATCAACGTGGCGCTTCTGGTCCGCCAGGGCTGCCGCCGCGCGGACGACGGCGCGGCCCGCTACGGCGGTGAAGAGTTCGTGGTCATCCTCCCCGGCTGCGACAGCGCGGCAGCCGAGCGTGTGGCCGAATCGATCCGCCGCGCCGTGGAGGAAACCGCCCTGCCCCACGCCAAGGGCGAGCGCGGCGTGGTCACCGTCAGCGTCGGCGTGGCGAGCACCTCGGAGACCCCAGCGGACAGCATCGAAGCGCTGATCGCGGCGGCCGACGCGAACCTCTACAAGGCCAAGGCGGGGGGACGCAACAAGGTGGTGGCGTGAGCGCGGATCAGCGCGCCAGCGGCTCCATCACCTCGACTTCCTGGATGTCGAAATCACGAAGCAGGTAGTCCATGCGCTGCTCGTAGAATTCGCGCATGTGCGGCAGCGCCGTGTGCACGGCCAGGTGCTCGCGGCTCTGCCAGACCTCGAAGAAAGTGAACAGGGTCGGATCGCTGGCATCACGCAGCATGTGGTACTGGACGCAGCCACCCTCGGCCCGGCTCGGTGCGAGATAGGCACGGAACAGGCTCTCGAAGGCGTCGGACTTTTCCTGACGGGTATGGGCCTGGAGGATGAAGGCGTACATGGGTGTGGGCTCCGGGGAGGCGGGAAAGATTGCCCTATCCTCACGCAAATCAATTGGCGACATTCGTGAGTATCACGCACGTATCATTTGTCTGGAAACAGGTTATTCCCGCGCGACCGAGTCGATATCCTGCCGCCGTTCTGAATCTGTCACTTCGAGAGCCCACCCATGAAAAAGATCCTGCTGATCAATGGCGGCAAGCAGTTCGCCCATTCCGACGGCCGTTACAACGCAACCCTGCACGAGGCCGCCATCGCGTACCTCGACCGCGCCGGCTGCGACGTGAAGGAGACTTTCGTGGACGGTGGCTACGACGTTGCCGAGGAAGTGCAGAAGATGCTCTGGGCCGACGTGGTGATCTACCAGATGCCCGGCTGGTGGATGGGCGCGCCCTGGACGGTAAAGCAGTACATCGACGAGGTGTTCACCGCCGGCCACGGCAGCCTTTACGCCAACGACGGCCGCACCCGCTCCGATGCCTCGCAGAAGTACGGCAGCGGCGGCCTGGTGCAAGGCAAGCAGTACATGATCTCGGCCACCTGGAACGCGCCGCAGCAGGCCTTCGACGACCCGACTGACTTCTTCGAGGGCAAGGGCGTGGACGCGGTGTATTTCCCCTTCCACAAGGCCAACCAGTTCCTGGGCATGAGCCCGCTGCCGACCTTCCTGTGCGTGGATGTGATGAAGCGTCCGGACATCGAGGGTGATGTGGCGCGTTACCAGCGGCACCTGGCCGAGGTGTTCGGCGTCGAGGCGTGATGGTCTTCCCGCAGGAGCGGACTGCATCCGCGATTGGATTTTCCGGCGGCTCCGGTGCCGGGCTGATCGCGGGCATGGCCCGCTTCTACAAAAGCCCATTCCCCCGTGACAACCTGCCGTTCGTATACCTGTAGGAGCGGGCCATGGCCGCGAAAGGAATCCCCGGCAGCGCCGGAATTGGGCAAGCCGCGGACAAGGCCCGCCCCTGCGCGAACAACTCAGCCGCACCACGGGGCACCCGGCATTGGGTTCCAGCCGCGAATCAGCTAGGCTTCGCCCTTTCCTACTGCCTGTTCAGGAGTTATCCCATGGCCCGTGCATCCGCCCGTCACATCCTGGTTTCCAGCGAAGCCAAGTGCAATGAACTCAAAGCTGCCATCGAAGGCGGCGCCGATTTCGCCCAGGTGGCCCGCGACAACTCCACCTGCCCGTCCGGCCGCAGCGGCGGCGACCTGGGCAGCTTCCGTCCGGGCCAGATGGTCCGCGAATTCGACCAGGTCGTGTTCAGCGCCCCGCTGAACGTCGTCCAGGGTCCGGTGAAGACCCAGTTCGGCTACCACCTGGTTGAAGTGACCAGCCGCGAAGACTGATCCGCTCCGCCCGCGCCGTGCCCGTCGATGGGCGCGGCGCCTCCCCTCCCAGCGGCCCGTCCGTGCCCCCCGCCCCACCTGAATCGCCCCACAACCTCAGGCGCTCACCGCACCCTTCGCACGACGGGCACATTGGCTTCGAAGCAGCCCCCGCAACGCTCTGGACCGGACGCTAGCGATCGAGCCTGTCGACCAGTTCACCCGCCCGCACTCCAGCGAGTACCTTCCGGCATCACTCCTGCGGTGCGTCAAGGCGCGAGCCTCGTACCCTTCCTACGCTCTCGCCCTACAACCTGCATCCCGGCTAGTCTGAATACAGATGCGCCCTTCCTGCACGGGTCCACCACCGAACCAAGGACGTTCCCATGAGCACTGCCAGCGCCACCGACCTGCCCGATGTCTTCACCTATCTGGCCCAACTGCCGCAGTACGCCGGCTCCGACATGTTCTTCAGCGTCGGCGCTCCGCCGCACATCAAGATCGAAGGGCACAGCCGGCCGGTGGGCGAGCGCGCGCTGGCCAATGGCGAGGTGAAAACCCTGGCGTGGCAGCTGATGACGCCCGAGCAGGTGACGGAGTTCGAGCGCGACCTGGAGATGAACCTGGCGATCAGCGTGCCAGAGCTCGGTCGCTTCCGCGTCAACATCTACTTCCAGCGTGGCGAAGTGGCGATGGTGGTGCGGCTGATCAAGCAGGTGATCCCGGACGTGGCGACCCTCGGCCTGCCGCCGATCCTCGACAAGCTGGCGATGCAGGATCGCGGGCTGATCCTGGTGATCGGCGCGGCCGGCTCGGGCAAGTCCACCACCCTGGCGAGCATGCTGGACTTCCGCAACCGCCACCGTTCCGGGCACATCGTCTGCATCGAAGACCCGATCGAGTTCCTCCATTCGCACCAGAAGTCGATCATCGACCAGCGCGAGGTCGGCCTGGATACCCACAGCTACGCTGATGCCCTGCGCAACGTGCTGCGCGAGGCGCCGGACGTGATCATGCTCGGCGAAATCCGCGATGCGCCGACCATGCAGAACGCATTGCACTACGCCGAGACCGGCCACCTGTGCGTCGCCACCCTGCACGGCACCAGCTGCCGCCACGCCATCGAGCGCATCACCCGGTTCTTCCCCGATGAAGCCCGCCCGCAAGTGCTTGCCGACCTGTCGCAGAACCTGCTCGCACTGATCGGCCAGCGCCTGGTCCCCGGCACGCGCCAGCACCGCGCGGTCGCGGTGGAGCTGATGCTGGGCACATCGCACATTCGCGGCATCATCCAGCGTGACGAACTGCCGGAGCTCAAGGGTGCGGTGGAGCGCGCCCTGGAAAGCGGCATGCAGAGCTTCGACCAGAGCCTCTACAAGCTGCTGGAGGAAGGCCGCATCAGTGTCGCCGACGCCCTCAAGTTCGCCGACTCGCGCACGGACCTGGCGCTGAAGATCAAGCTGGAACGCGGGATGGACGACGACAGCATGGGATCGGTGTTCGGGGCGTAGGGCGCGCCGAATTCAGCCCCGGCCTGAGCCATTCGCAGGAGCGGACTCCGTCCGCGATTCGCCTGACGCCGTAGCGTCCGGGTGAGGCTTTCGCGGACAAGGTCCGCTTACATTTTTCTGGGTGATACCCCCTTCGGGTCAGCGCTAGCGCTGTTCGCGATGGAGCCGCGTCCCGCGTTCGCGGGGATGACGTGTGCAGGGGGCGATGCACGATACCGTCACTCCCGCGAACGCGGGACAGCGCTTGCGCTGAACGCACTTCAGTGCGGCCCAAAGGGTGAGCGCAGCGAATAGCCCAGAAGACAGTTGCTCCTACGAAAGCGTGTATTCCTCACAGTGCCTGGAGCAACTCATCCAGGTCCACGCTCTCGGCCGTCATCAGGCGCAGCGGCCGTCGCACGGACCGCCCCAGGAAGCGAGCCTGCACTACCCTTCCAGCCGCCATCTGCACGCCAGCCCGCGCAGCTTGAATTCCCCACGACGCGTCCCCGGTTTCGACACCCGGTGAGGAGGCAGCGACTATGCTGTTGGCCAATAGATGGAACCGGCGGCACACACAGACCGGTCGATCTCTGCCATTCGCTTCTGGGGGATTCATATGGGCAAGCCTCAACCGCCTTATCTGTCGGCCGTTCTGAGCCTTTCGTTGCTGCTGGCCGGCTGTTCCAGCTCCGCCACCGCACCTTGCGAGGCGCGCATGAGCGGCCAGCGCTGCCACGCCGAACGGCTGCTCTACCAGAACGACATGCTGCAGGCCAGGATGCTGATCGCCTCCGGCGACCTGGACAACTACGAGCTGGCCGGTGCCCTGCTCGATCGCGCCCAGCCCTTTGATCGGCGCGGCGAGGTGAGCTTTTACAAGGCGCTGTTGAAGATCAAGGAAGGCCAACAGGTGGACCAGGTGCTGCCACTGCTGGAGCATGCCGCCGACGCGGGCCAGCCCTATGCCGTGGCGCTGCTGTACAAGGTCTGGTCCGAACCCTATCTGGTGGACAAGGCCAATCCGGGCAAGGCCCTGCGCTACCAGCGGGCCTACACCGGCCTGGACGTTGCCCGCAGCGGCTACCCCTCGTTCGAGCAGTCCCTGGCGCTGGTCGACAACCTGCTGGCCCCGCCGCCCGTGCTCGCCAGCCAGCAGGTCCGCCGCTAGCTCTCGTCCGGTAGCGCAGCGGCCTGCTCGAAGCTCCGCTCGCCGGGGTTCCTGCCGTGGGGCAGATGGTGCTCGATCACGGCGTTGAGCTCCGCCCCCAGCAGCAACACCGCCGCGGAAATGTAGAAGTACAGCAGCAGGACGATGATGGCGCCGACGCTGCCGTACATGGCGTTGTAGTCGGCGAAGTTCTTCACGTAGAAGCCAAAACCCAGGGACGCGGAGATCCACAGCACCACCGCGAGCACCGAGCCGGGGGTAATGAAGCGGAACCTCTGCTTCACGTTGGGGGTGACGTAGTAGATCACCGCCACGGCCATCATCATCAGCAGGACGATGACCGGCCAGCGCAGCACGCTCCAGAGGAGCACCACGTAGTCCTCCAGCCCCACCCGCGCGGCAATCCAGCCCATGACCTGCGGGCCGAGAATCATCAGCGTGGCGATGACCAGCAGCATGCCGACGATGCCGAAGGTGTAGAGCACCGACAGCGGGATGCGCTTCCACGCCGGGCGCGCTTCGCGCACGTCATAGGCGGCGTTCAGCGCGGTCATCAGCGAGCGCACCGCCGCCGAGGACGACCACAGCGCAACGATGATACCGATCGACAGCAGGCCGCCCTGGCGCTGTTGCAGCTGGTCGATGACCGGATTGACCTGTTCCAGCGCCTGCGCCGGCAGCACGTAGTCAGCCTGCCCGCGCAGCCAGTCGAAGAACTCCGGCAGGTGCAGGAAGCCCAGCAGGGCGATAAGGAACAGCAGGAAGGGAAACAGCGAGAACAGCCCCTGGTAGGCCAGCGCGGCGGCATAGGTGGGCATCTCGTCCTCGAGAAACTCCTTCACCGTCAGGCTGATCAGTTTCCAGGGCCCAAGGCCCAGCCCCCGCATGTCCATGAATCGCATCCCGCTCCGTCCTTCTGCTGGCCGCCCCGCCGACCGACGTCTGCAGGGTGGACCTGCGCGGCGCGGGAAAAGTTGCAATGAAAAGCGCGGCGCAGAGCGCCGCCAGGACAGACCATAGCCGCTGGGCGCTCTCCAGTGCCAGAAGGACGTGCGTAAGGTGCGTGGGGAACGGCTCAGTCGGCCAGTCGATAGACCTTGGCGAAACGCGCCGCCTTCACCACACCGTAGTCGCCGGGCGCGTACTGCATGACCCAGTCGCCGGCCTCGCCGTTGAGACGGTCGCCGCCCGCCGAACGCAGGAGGGTGAACGGCTCGTCCATGCGCCTTGCGAGCACCACGCTCGGGCGGTTGCGATAGGCACCTGGCTCGCCGTGGGCGAGCGCTGCATCGGCAGGCAGGTACTTCGGATCGAAGCGCTCGCGGGAGACGACCCAGCGCTCCCCGGTCGCGCCGCTGATGATCGCATCACCGGGTGCGTAGCGGTTCGGCCCTTCGAGGCTCATCAACTCGCCCGGCGCTGCGGCGAATTCGACGGTGACGGTTTCGTCCTTGACCACGCGTTGCGCGGCGGAATCGGTGGAGAGGTCGAGGTGAGTGAGTTCGATCATGGCAATGGCAGCGAGCCTGCTTCCAGAAAAGGGGGGAGGATGAAAACCGGGCCAGCGCCCACCGCATGCGGTGCGCAAGATTAACCGGAAAAGAAACGCGCCGCGAGCGGCCCCACGGTGCGACGCCTGGCATTCGGCGCCCTGGGCACATAAGGCGCGCCTGCGCCGGGCGGAACGCCGCGCCATGGCCTATAAACTCCCTGGCGCTTTCGCGTCATATTCCTATCGCCGTACAGGACAACCGCATGCCGATCCGCCTGATGCCCCGCCTCGCCTTGCCCCTCCTGCTGCTGAGCAGCCTTGCCGTACAGGCCGACGATACCGCCGAGGAAGCCAAGTTCCTCAAGGACTCGGTGGAGTACTTCGACCAGGTCACCCGCACCAACCTGCCGCACCAGGTGGACAAGGTCACCACCCTGAACAGCGTGCAGCTCGACCCGGTGAAGAAGATCCTGTATTACCGCTACGGGATTTCCAGCCTGCGTCTGGACCGGATGGATCTGGGGGCCCGCGCCAAGTTCGAGAACGGCCTGAGATCGCAACTGGAGAGCACAACCTGCCAGCAGACCGAGCTGCTGCAGCGCTTCCGCGAACACCACCTGAGCGTCACCCACGAATACACCGGCAGCGACGGCAAGCCGCTGGCCAGCATCACCATCGACCCGCAGACCCTGGATTGCGCCAAGAGCTGAACCCCGCCCCATGAGCCGTGCCGACTATCACCAGGAACACGCCCAGCGCGCCGAGGCCGAAGCCCGGCGCCTGCTGGCCGAGCGCGAAGCCATGGGCGCGCGCTGGCTGCCCTGGGTGGCCACCGAGCTGTACCGCCTGACGCCGCCCCACTACGCCGCGATGGTGCGCCGCGAGCTGGAACGCCTCGCCACCGGCTGAACGGCGAAGCGGCGCGGCGTCCGAGGGCTATGCTGTAGCTGTCCGCTCTCGGATCGAGGGCGTCCCGTCGGAGGACAAGCCATGAAAGGTCTCGACGCGAAGAAGCAAAGCAAGAAGAAGCCGCTGAAAACCGCGCACGAAAAGCGCATGGCCAAGCGGCAGAAGAAATCCGGCAAGACGCTGCTGGGCACCCCGCAGCAACCGTCCTGAGGGTCCATCCCTCATCACGCGGGTAGCCTTGGGAGAGGCTATCCGCTTATCGAATTCAGTCCCGTAACCCAGGTGCCTCCTGGCAACGCTGGCATCCGGCGGGTCGTGGGCATGGCCTGCTCCTACGGAGCGATTCGGCAGGTTCCTGTAGGAGCGGGCCATGCCTGCCAAAAGCGCCCAATGGCGCTCCCGCGAACCGTTGTCCCCTGCGGAATCGCCCCACGCCGAACCTGCTCCTGCCCGATCACAATCCCGCAGGCCGGTCTCAGTCATCCGCCTCCGGATCGAGCCCCGGGAACAGCACCTCGGTAAATCCGAACTTGCTGAAATCAGTGATCCGCGACGGATACAGCCGGCCGATCAGGTGATCGCACTCGTGCTGCACCACGCGGGCGTGAAAGCCCTCGACGCTGCGGTCGATGGGTTGCCCCTGCGGGTCGACACCCTGGTAGCGGATGGACCGGTAGCGATTCACCGCGCCGCGCAGGCCGGGCACCGACAGGCAGCCCTCCCAGCCCTCCTCCAGTTCCTCTCCGAGCGGCGTGATCACCGGGTTGAGGAGGATGGTCGGCGGCACCGCCGGGGCATCCGGGTAGCGCTCGCTGCGCTCGAAACCGAAGATCACCAGCTGCAGGTCGACACCGATCTGCGGAGCGGCAAGGCCAACGCCGCCGACTTGATGCATGGTCTCGAACATGTCGTCGATCAGCGCCTGCAACTCGGCGCTGCCGAACATCGACGCCGGCACCGGCGGCGCCACGCGCAGCAGGCGTTCGTCACCCATCTTGAGAATCTCGCGGATCATCTCGCTCTCGCCCCCGGACTGTCTGGAAAGCGGCATCCTCGGCCATGTAGGGGCAGCGCGCAAGCCATGCGACCATTGGGCTCCCGCCCCGTGGAGGCCCTCCTGCCGGTGCTAGACTCAAATCTGACGAAATTCATCAAATGGCGGCGATTTGCCGGCAAACCCCGGCAAATCGAAGTCAAACCCAAGGGGGTATGGCCGGGGGTCGGAGGTTCGTCATGAACAGGCATTACTACATCAGTGACAACCTGGACGATCTGGACAAGGTCGAACACGAATTGCAGGAAAGCGGCATCAGCATGGAGCAGATGCACGTGCTGAGCGACCAGGATGCCGCACTGGACGAGCATCGGTTGCATGAAGTGCCCTCGGTGATGAAGAAGGATGTCGTGCACTGGGGCAAGATCGGCCTGCTGATCGGCGCCTCGCTGGCGGTTCTGGTACTGCTGGTGGGCTACTTCAGCGGTTGGACGCAAACCGCCGCCGGCTGGATTCCGGTGCTGTTCCTCGCCGCGGTGCTGATGGGCTTCAGCCTGTGGGAAGGCAGCTTCGTCGGCCTGCAACGTCCCAGCGGTGACGTACGCCGCTTCGAACCCAGCCTGCATTCCGGCCGGCATGTGTTCTTCGTCGACGTGAAGCCCGAGCAGGAGCCGCTGCTGGACATGGTAGTGCGTCATCACCCGCGCCTGGAAATCGCCGGATTCGGCGCGGCGACGCCGAACTGGCTGCTGTCCGTCGAACAGGCCTGGAACCGCTTCCGCCACATGATGTGACGTAGCGGTGCCTCTCGTTCCGCGCAGCTCATGCGTCGCGGAGCGGCAACCTGCGGCTGGAAACTCCCCCTCCTTGATGCACATCAGACCGATGAGAGCCGCCAGGCTCGAAACTGGGTTTGCAAACCCGGTTTCGAGCGTCAATCCCGGCCGTGGCGTTCGCAGCGGCCCGCGACGCCGGCATTCTCAAGGAGGTCCCCATGAGCCAGCCTGCCCAGGTCATCATTCACTCCAGCCAGGGCATCGACCGACAGCAGTACCTCATCCGCCTGAACTACCAGGTGGAGAACCCGGCCAGCCGCGATGCGCGGGTCAGATTCCAACTGACTGGCGAGATCGATGGCCAGCCGTTCGATGAGCGCTTCGAACTGCCCGGCGACATCGCCTTCAACTTCGCCAGCAGCGCCACCCGCCTGCTGCGCCGCCACGGCCTGCGCCTGTGCCCAGGGCCGGTGGTGCGCTTTCGCAAGGAGCACGATCAGGTCTTCGACGACCTGCGCCGCCAGCTCAGGGCAGAACCCGGCAAGCCGGTGGACCTGCAGCGCATGGCCTCACTGGCGCCGGTGCAACCGCGTTGCGCGGTTGCCGAATCCATCGTGCGCGGGCGCGGCTGAGCGGTTCAGACCAGCTCGATGCCGTCGTCGAGGATGGTGATCAGGCCCTGCTTGTACAGGCCGCCGATAGCCTTCTTGAAGTTGCCCTTGCTGACACCGAACTGCTGCGCGATTAGATCCGGCGGGCTCTTGTCACTCAGCGCCAGCCGGCCGCCGGCTTCGCGCAGGGCCTGGAGAATCTGCTCGCTGAGCGCATCGGAAAGGCCGGCGCCGGCCGGTTGCAGGCTCAGGCTGATCTTGCCGTCGGCGCGCATTTCCTTGATGTAGCCGGTCTCGCGCAGGCCGTTGCGCATGAACTTGAAGACTTCGTTCTTGTGGATCAGGCCCCAGTGTTTGCCGTCGATGATGGCCTTGTAGCCAAGGTCGGTGCGCTCCACCACCAGCAGATCCACCTGCTGGCCAGCCTTGTAGTTGGCCGGGGTGTTGTCCAGGTAGCGATCCAGGCGCGCGGTGGCGGTGATGCGGCGGGTGCGCTCGTCGAGGTAGACGTAGACCACGCAGTAGTCGCCGACCTGCAGCGGGCGCTTCTCTTCCGAGTGCGGCAGCAGCAGGTCCTTGGGCAGGCCCCAGTCGAGGAACAGGCCGACGCGGTTGACTTCGACCACCTTGAGGCTGGCGAAGCCACCGACCTGCACCTTGGGTTTCTGGGTGGTGGCGATCAGGCGGTCTTCGCTGTCCAGGTAGATGAACACGTTGAGCCAGTCGCCCACTTCGGTGGGTTCGTTCTTCGGCACATAACGCTTGGGCAGCAGGATTTCGCCGTGGCTCTCGCCATCCAGGTAGAGACCGAAATCGGTGTGCTTGGCCACCTGCAACGAATTGAACCGACCTATGACTGCCATGACGCTTACCTCGTGAACGGGGCGAGCATTCTACGCGCATTGGTGCACATTGGCTGCCGCCGGTTACTGGATTACGCCGGGCCTGAACTTGTAGGAGCGCGCCATGCGCGCGATTCGCGGGCATGGCCCGCTCCTACAAGGCATCCTGTGCCTGCCCGCACCTAGGACACTCCGATCCTGGCCAGGGCGCCAACGATGCGAACGGTTATACGCCCTACAGGTTCTCCGCCTGCCCGAACTGTAGCTCGGCCAGGCGCGCATACAGCGGACTGCTGGTCACCAGTTCGGCATGCCGCCCCAGTGCTACCAGCCGGCCATGATCGATCACCGCGATGCGGTCGGCATTCAGCACCGTAGCCAGCCGGTGCGCGATCACCAGGGTGGTGCGGCCGCTCATCAGCCCCGGCAGAGCCTGCTGGATCAGGTGCTCGCTCTCCGCGTCGAGGGCGCTGGTGGCTTCGTCCAGCAGCAGGATCGGTGCATCCACCAGCAGCGCACGGGCGATCGCCAGGCGCTGGCGCTGGCCGCCGGAAAGCCCCTGGCCGCTCTCGCCCAGGTGAGTCTGATAGCCCTGCGGCAGGCGCAGGATGAATTCGTGGGCATGGGCGGCGCGGGCGGCAGCCTCGACTTCGGCGTCGGTGGCGCCGGGCCGTCCATAGCGGATGTTCTCCTCCACGCTGCCGAAGAACAGCGCCGGATTCTGCGATACCAGGGCAAAGCTGCGGCGCAGGTCAGCGGGGTCGAGCTGGGCGATGGGCTGGCCGTCGATGCGGATGCGCCCTTCCTGCGGGTCATAGAAGCGCAACAGCAGGTCGAACAACGTGGACTTGCCGGCGCCGGAGGGCCCGACCAGGGCCAGGGTTTCCCCCGCCTCGACCCGCAGGTCAATGCCATCGATGGCCCATTGCTGCAGGCGCGAGGGATAGGCGAATCGCACCCCTTCCAGCGAGAGGCTGCCGCCAACCCGCTGCGGCAGATGCAGCAGGCCGCTGGCCGGGGTGTGGATGTCACTGCGCGCCCGCAGCAGCTCGGCGATGCGCTCGGCGGCGCCGGCGGCACGCTGCAACTCGCCGATCACCTCGCTCAGGGTGCCGAAGGCCATGCCGACGAGCAGGCTGTAGAACACGAAGGCCGCCAGCTCGCCGGCGGTGATCCGGCCGGCAATCACATCCATACCTCCGACCCAGAGCATCACACCCACCGCCCCGAGCACCAGCAGGATCACCACGCTGACCAGCCAGGAGCGCTGCATGATGCGCCGGCGCGCAGTATCGAAGGCCTGCTCGACGGTGGCGCCGAAGCGCTGGCGATCCTGCGCCTGGTGGTTGTAGGCCTGCACCGTCTTGATCTGCCCGAGGGTCTCGCCGACATAGCTGCCGACATCGGCAACGCGGTCCTGGCTCAACCGCGACAGGCTGCGGACACGGCGACCGAACAACAGGATCGGCGCGATCACCAGCGGCAGCGAGGCGACCACGATGCTGGTCAGCTTGGCGTTGGTGATGAACATCAGCGCCACGCCGCCGATCAGCATCAGCGTGTTGCGCAACGCCATCGACAGCGACGAGCCGATCACCGTCTGCAGCAGCGTGGTGTCGGCGGTGAGGCGCGACTGGATTTCCGAGGCGCGGTTGTTCTCGTAGAAGCCCGGATGCAGCTCGATCAGGTGGTCGAACACCCGTCGGCGGATGTCGGCGACGAAGCGCTCGCCGATCCACGACACCAGGTAGAAGCGCACGAAGGTGCCCACCGCGAGCCCGGCCACCAGCACGAAGAAGATCCCGATGGCGCGGTTGAGCAGCGGCTCGGACTGGGTGACGAAGCCCTGGTCAACCAGCATGCGGATGCCCTGCCCCAGCGACAGGGTGATCCCCGCGGTGAACAGCAGGGCGACCAGCGCCCCCAGGGCGCGCCAGCGATACGGAGCGAGGAACGAACGGGCCAGGCGCAGGGCATTGCGCTGGCGGGACGACAGCAGGGGCATGGACGACTCGATGCGCGCATCAGGGCCCACGAGCGTAGCACCGTGGACCGCGCGCAGGCGACGACGGGCGCGGCGTAGAACCATTCATGCCATTACCGCCCCGAAGGATGCTCATTTCGTGTACAATGGCCGGCCAATTTGCGCAGACAGGTATGGCAGATATGACCACCAAGCCCTCCACCCGCCAGAAGGCCGCCCCCAAAGCTCCCGCAGCGACCGCTACCAGCGAAGCTCTGGAAGCCCAGATTGCCGCCTTCCTGAACTCCGGTGGCGAGATCCAGCAGATCGCCAAGGGTGTCACCGGTCAGAACTACGGCGCACCGAGCCGCCACATCAGCCTCGGCAAGAAGTAACCCCCTTTTCGGCAAGCCCGCCGGCCTCCGGCGGGCTGCCCGTTTTGCACTTCCGCACAGCCCCGCGTAATTCCCCCGCATCTTTTATTGCTTCCACGCCTTGCTCTCGGGCAGAGTCCGCCAATAGTCAGGACTTGGCCGCCCCGGTCACCGTTGCAAGGAGCTCTCGATGTTGCCCCCGCCCCCGGAAAAGCTGCTGTCCCGCAATCTGCTCGACGTGCTCATCCGCGCCGGCCTGATACTGCTGCTGGCCCTCTTCTGCTTCCGGATCTTCCACCCCTTCCTCGATCTCATGCTGTGGTCGGTGATCCTCGCCATCACCCTCTACCCGCTGCACCAGATGTTCAGCCGCGCCCTCGGCGAACGGCCGAACAGCGCGGCAACGCTGATCGTGCTGCTGGGCCTGGTGATCCTGCTGGTGCCGGTGGTGGTGATCGGCCTGTCCATGGCCGAGTCCGTGCGCGACCTGGTGCAGGCGATCCAGAACCGCACCCTGCATGTTCCGCTGCCACCGGACTCGGTGCAGAAATGGCCGCTGATCGGGCAGTACGTCTATCCGTTCTGGCAACGCGTCGCCACCGACTTCATGGGCGTTGCGCAACAACTGGCCCCGCACCTGCAAGGCGTGGCGAAGAAGATCGCCGGCCAGGCGGCGGGCGTCGGCATGGGTCTGATGCAGTTCCTCGCCGCCTTCGTCATCGCCGGCATCATCATGGCCTACGGCAAGCTGGGCAGCACCACCGCCTGCGATATCGCCATTCGCATCTCCGGCCCGGAACGCGGTCCGGGGCTGGCCGAGCTGTGCACCGGGACCATCCGCGCGGTGGCCCAGGGCGTGGTGGGCGTGGCGTTCATCCAGACGATGATCCTCGGCCTGGGCTTCATCGTCATGGGCATCCCCGGCGCCGGCCTGCTGTCCCTGGGCGTACTGCTGCTCGGTATCACCCAGCTGCCGGTCGTGCTGATCACCCTGCCGGCGATCGTCTATGTTTTCATGACCGGCGACTCGCTGCTGGTGAGCATCCTGTTCACCATCTGGACCGTAATCGGCGGCCTCAGCGACAACGTGCTCAAGCCGCTGCTGTTCGGTCGTGGCAGCAAGGTGCCGATGGCGGTGATCCTGTTCGGCGCCCTGGGCGGCATGCTCAGCAATGGCATCATCGGCCTGTTCGTCGGCCCGGTGGTCCTGGCCCTGGGCTACGAGCTGTTCATGTCGTGGGTGCGCGAGCGCGAAACCCCGGTGGAGCCGCCCGCCACTCCATCCCCCTGAAGCCCCCTCGCCCGTGGCCGAGGCCACGGGCGCCTCGGTCTCTTTCTGATGCAAAGCCCGTCGACCAGGGTGGGCTATCCGCATCGCATGGCTCCCCATCCGTTTTCAGGCCTGAGCGGCGGGGATACGGATCATTCCGGCTGCTTGCGGTTACAATGGTGCCCCCTTTCCTGCCCCGGTCTTCCGTCATGTCCGAACCCATCCGCCTGTCCAAGCGCCTCACCGAGCTGCTGTCCTGCTCGCGCCGCGAAGCCGAGCTGTACATCGAGGGCGGCTGGGTGACGGTAGATGGCGTGACGGTGGAAGAGCCGCAACTCAAGGTCGACAGCCAGCGCATCGAGCTGCTGCCTGGTGCCGTACCCGAGCCCTTGCCGCCGGTCACCCTGCTGCTGCACAAGCCCGCCGGCTACAGCGTCGAGGACGCCGTGGCGCTGCTGCGGGCGGACCAGCGCTGGAGCGAAGACCCCACCGTGCAACGCCTGCTGCGCAAGCATTTCCGCCAGCAACGCCCGACCACTCCGCTGGAAGACGGCGCCAGCGGCCTGCTGGTGTTCACCCAGAACTTCGGCGTCATCCGCAAGCTGGTGGACGATGCCGCACGTGTCGAGCATGAGTACGTGATCGAGGTCAGCGGCGAACTGGACGCCCACGGCCTGAAACAGCTGGCCCAGGGCCTGCCATTGAAGGCCAGCTGGCAGAGCGAGAACCGCCTGCGCATCGCCGGCAAGCAGGTGCGTCCGGGGCTGATCGGCAAGCTGTGCCGGGAAGCCGGGTTGCGTGTCGAGGCGATTCGCCGCATCCGCCTGGGCGGCGTGGCCATGGCCAAGTTGCCGGTCGGCCATTGGCGCTACCTGCAACCGGGCGAGCGCTTCTAAGGGGCAATCCGACCAAGGTCCAAGGCTCCCCGCGCAACGCCGGGAGCCGCTCTGGCACGCCGCTTCGCGCCGCTATCGATGGCATCGATAGTGAACAGCAGGCTCTTTCAGTTCTCATGGCCGCGCCCACGCGGCATCTTCGACCCATCAGCTCGCAGGAACCCGTTTCGCCGGCCCCTTCCAGGCCGCAGGGGCGAACCAGAAACCCGCGACACTCGCCCACGGTTCGAACGAGGATTGGATCATGCAAATCGTACTGGACTTCCTGCTGCTGGTTGGCTCCCTGGTGGAACTGCTGCTCTACGTCGCCCTGGCCAGCGTGGTCCTGGCTACCGTCGTGCTGCTCAGCGTCATTGCCGTGCTGACCCTGCGCTCGCCGGGCCAGCCGATCACCATTCCCGAACGTCGCCGGCCGATCGTCCGCAAGCCGCGCGCCGTGGTCGCCGAACTCAAGCCCGTGCTGGCGGAAGCCGCCTGAGTCAGCCTTCGAGGCTTGGCCGGTAGCGCCCCAACGCGGCGCCCAGCCCGCACTCGAAGGTTCTGTCCTGCTGGCCGCCGTTGGCTATCAGGGTTTCCCCCCGACATTCATATCCGCCACGAAGCGTTGCGACTCCCCCACCCACGCGGCTGAATCCTCCGCCGCGACATGCACGCAGGGACAACACCCACCACCCGGAAACCGCCGATGCGCGGAACAGCGCCTCAGTGGTGACCGATGCCCTGGTCTTCCAGGTGGTCGGCCTCGAACAGGGTCTCCAGTTCCTTGCGCGCCTCGCGGGCAGTCTGGATCACCGCCTTCTCGTCGTCGTAGACGCGGTATTGGGCCATCAGCACCGCTTCGTCGTGACGCTTGAAGCGACGGATGCGCGCGGCCACCTGCTCCTCGTTCAGCCCAAGGCCGGTGAGCAACAGCCGGCTCATCTCCAGGCTGGAATGGAAGGTCTCGCGTACCGGCGTCGCGTCGGCGTCCAGCAGGTGGTAGACGTGCTGGCGGTTGCGCGCCCGGCCAATGACCTTGATGTGCGGATAGAGCTTGTGCACCAGCCGCGCGGTTTCGATGTTGGTCTGCGGATCGTCGGTGGCGACCACGAAGAACTCGGCCTTCTCCACTTGCGCGGCACGGAGGATTTCCGGGCGCAGCGGGTCGCCGTAGAAGATCGGGATGTTGCCGTAGCTGCGGGTCAGCTCGATGGTGTCCACCGAGGTATCCAGCGCCACGAAGGGTACGCCCTGGGCGCGCATGATACGGGCGACCACCTGGCCCATCCGGCCCATGCCGGCGATCACCACGCGCGGCGCGTCGTCGGGCAGCTGGCGGTACTCCGCCGGCGGCTCGCGCAGCGCGGCCGGCTTGGGCTTGATGCTGCGCGCCAGGGCCAGAACCAGCAGCGGGGTCATCGCCATCGACAGGGTGATGCACAGCACCAGCAGCGAATGCAGGTGGCCGTCCATCAGGCCCTGGGCCTTCGCCAGCTTGAACACCACGAAGGCGAACTCACCGCCGGCGCCCAGCAACACGCCCAGACGTATCGCGGAGACCTTGTCCAGCCCACCGGCCAGGCGACCGATGACGAACAGCAGCGGCAGCTTGATGCCCACCAGCAGCAGGGTCAGGCCGATCACCTGCAGCGGCTCGCTCTTGAGCAGGCCGAGGTCGGCACTCATGCCCACGCTGATGAAGAACAGCCCGAGCAGCAGGCCCTTGAAGGGTTCGATCTGCGCTTCCAGCTCGTGTCGGTACTCCGAGTCGGCCAGCAGCAGGCCGGCGAGGAAGGCGCCCAGCCCCATGGAGACCCCGGCCTCTTCCATCAGCCAGGCGGTGCCCACCACCACCAGCAGCGCGGTGGCGGTGGACAGGTCGGCCTGGCCGGTGCGTGCCACCGAGCGGAACACCGGGCGCAGCAGGAAGCGCCCGCCGATCACCACCACGGCGATGCTGCCGACCACTTCCATGACATGGGCGAGGTCGCCGCCGGCCGCCGCCGAATCGGCGCGCGCGCCCAGCAGCGGGATCATGGCGATCAGTGGGATGGCGGCGATGTCCTGGAACAGCAGGATGGCGAACGCCAGGCGGCCGTAGGGGCTGGTCAGCTCCTTGCGCTCAGCGAGGATCTGCAGGCCGAACGCGGTGGACGACAGTGCCAGACCGCCACCGATTACTACCGCGGCATTCACCGGCAGGTCGAAAGCCAGCACGCCGAGGCTGCCGAGCGCCAGCGCGGTGAGCAGCACCTGGGCCAGGCCCACGCCGAACACCTGCTTGCGCATCACCCACAGGCGCTTGGGCGAAAGCTCCAGGCCGATGATGAACAGCAGCAGTACCACGCCCAGTTCGGACAGGCTGGCGACGCTTTCAGGGTTGTCGATCAGGCCCAGCAGCGAGGGACCGATGAACACGCCGGCCAGCAGGTAGCCAAGCACGGCCCCCAGCTGCATGCGCTTGGCCAGCGGCACCATGAAGACAGCCGCGAGCAGGAACACCACTGCCGACTGCAGGTAATTCGTCCCATGTTCCATGTATCAAGACTCCTTGGAAGGGTTGGGGCGAAGCGAAGATCCACCCAGGTCGTTCAAATCAGTTCTCTTGCAAATCCAATTACGGTCGAATCAAGTCTAGAGGGCCACGCCCTCGGCCAGCAGGTAGCGCTGGAACTGTGCGGCCAGCGCCTCGACCTGCTCCCACGGCTGGGCGTGACGCTCGTCCAGCGCCACGTGACTGGTGGCACGACAACGCGCCTCCAACCCGCAATGCTGGTAGAAGGCATTCACCACCTCGACCATCGGCTCACGCTGGTTTTCCATCAGGATCGCGCCGTGGGCCAGCACCACGTAGCGGCCATCACTGGGGCGGCGGCGCCAGCGCTGGGCAGTGCCGACCAGCTTTCGCCCCGTCAGGTTGACGTTGTAGCGACCGTCGCAGAAGGCGCCCTCCACTTCGCCCAGACCGGGGTCCAGGCCGAGCCCGGCGAGCCAGTCGCAGAGCGGCTGGCAGAGGCGCTGGTAGGCGGTTTCGATGCGCGTCTGTTCGTTGTCGGTGGTCGGAATCGCGTAGACCAGGGCGACGTTGAGCACGGCGGGCGACTGCGGCACCGGCTCGCCACCGGTATCGCGCAGCGCGATGGGCCAGCCCTGCCCGGCGCAAACCTGCTCCGCCGCGCTGAAACCGTCCAGCCGACTGAGCCGGCGCGGCATCACCAGGGCCTGCTGGAGCGGGCGCCAGAACAGCAGCCCGCTGTCCCGGCCGCCGCTGAAGGCTTCGTCCAGCAGGGCCCGCTCGGCATCCAGCCCATCTTCCACCGGCAAGCGTCGCACTCTGTTCATGACCGATTCCTTCAGCATCCAGGGGGGCGGACTATGCCCGCGACAGGCGAATCCGACAATGATCAGAGACGGATAGTTGCCGGCCATAGCGATTTCTCGAAGGTAGCCTCAGTGGGCTACTGCTCACAACTTGAACACTTCTTTTCCCCATGCCGCGACAGTGCCATCACTGCTGTCTATGCTCCAACTGCCCGGACGGGCTAGGGAGGAGCAGCAATCGTGGCCAGGACTTGGCTCCAGCGCCTGCAACATTCCATTGCGGTCAATGACGCGCTGGCGCTTCCGGTTGCCCGTGAAAACCTGCGGCGGCTGTATTTCGCCGCGACGCTCGCCGTGGTCTTCGATCTCATCCACATCCTGGTGTTCTGGCTCAACCTGCAGGGCTCAAGCCCTGAGCACGACGGCTGGCGCCTGGATATCATCCGCATCCACGCCACCATCGCGATACTGTTCAGCGGCCTGGGCCTGCTCGCCTGGTTCGCCCTGCGCCCCCAGCGCGAGGCGCCACTGTGGTTCATGAATTTCCTGTGCGCCGTGGCCAGCGCCATCCTGCTCGGCTTCGGCATCGCCATCACCGGTGCGGACCAGCAGGTCACCAGCAGCATCACGCCGTTCCTGATGGGCTCGGTGGGCGCCGCCCTGATCATCCTGATGCGCCCGCGCCATGCCATCACGCTCTACATCGTCGCCCTCGGTCTCTTCGAGCTGACGATGATGTGGGCCCAGCCAACGCCGGAACTGCGCCTGTCCAACCAGATGGGCGGACTGACCATCTGTGGCATCGGCCTGATCCTGTCGCTGATCCTCTGGCATGGGCACATACGCAACCTGCGCCAGCGCGAGTTCCTCCGTCAGCAGCGGCTGGAGCTGGAGGAAAAGAACCGCCAATTGGAGTACCTCGCCGGCCATGATCCCTTGACCGGGCTGTTCAATCGCCGGCAGTTCGACCAGCTGGTGACCATGGAGCTGGCCCGGGTGTCCCGCCAACCGGCGCCGGTCAGCCTGCTCATGGTGGACCTGGATCATTTCAAATTCATCAACGACCGCTACGGCCACCCGCAGGGCGACGATGTGATCCGCCACACCGCCAGCCTGCTGCGCAACTACACGCGCAGCGGCGACAGCGTGGCGCGGCTGGGTGGGGAAGAATTCCTGCTGCTGTTGCCCGACACCGGCCAGGCGCAGGCACGCAGCATCGCCGAAAAGGTCCGCAAGCTGCTGGAGGAAACCCCGCTGCCGATGAAGGACGGACTGCTCTACCTTACCGCCAGCTTCGGCATCGCCAGCCTGGAGGCCGGCGTACCCGGCACCTACGAGCTGCTCTACGCGGCGGCGGACAAGGCGCTGTACCGCGCCAAGTCCAGCGGGCGCAATCGGGTGGAGCTGATCGAGGTGGGGGCGCCGGCGGGAACCTACGATTGACGACGGAGCGGACGCTCCGCCCTGCGAGGAGCAAATGCATCGCGGGCATGGCCCGCTCCTACAAGAGCCGCGCTGGGCTCAACCTGTAGGAGCGGGCCATGCCCGCGATCATTGTTTCAGGCCACGCTGCAACATCGGCAGAATGCCGTCCTGCAGCGACGAAGGCCGGTTACGGCGCGCTGTACTTGCGCGTCAGCCCCGGCGGCACGCCGGTGCTGTCGGTCTGGGTCCAGGGCCCCTGCGGGCCGACGCTCCAGTACCAGCCGTTATCCCAGTGGTAGTAGGTGCGCTGGCGGTAATAGGTGTCCTTCTGCCCCTGCATCACGTAGACGCCCAGGCTGCCATCCCAGCGGCCATTGCCGCCGGGCGGCGGGGCGAACTGGGGCGGATGCTTGGAGGTGGACTGCTGCTTGCTCGGCTGCGGGGTGATCGGCGAGGACGACGACTTGACCGGCGGCTTGGTGGCGCCCGGCTGCGTCGGAGCCGTCGCGGGCCCCGAGGGCTGCTCCGGCTGCTGCGGTTGCACCACGCAGCCACCCAGTACCAGCAAGGCGCTCAGCGCCAGCAATCTAACCTTCATCACCCTACCCTCTCCTATTCGTTTCAGCGCTGGTCCGGGCTGTCGATGGTCACTGCCTGCTCGCCAGCCTGGGCAGTAGACAACGGTTCAGTGCGTCCGATCCATTCCCCGGCAGTCGCATTGCCAGCACGGGAAATCCGCGCCACCAGTTGCACCTGCGGGAAGGCAGAGAGCTTGAGCTGCGGCATCATCGCATCGGCGTCGCTGAGCGCCACTTCGCTGGGCAGATCGGAGACCTTCAGGCGCTTCACCGCCAGGGGCATCGGCGGGCCGCTCACGGCACGGGCGAAGACGAACACGCTGTCATCCGGCTTGACCTGGCCCTTCACGGCGGCGGAGAGGTCCACCTTCACCGTCAGGGTCACACCGGCGGTAGCCGCGGCGGCAGGCGCTTCCGGCGGGGTCTCGCCCTTCTCGATCATGCGCTGGCGGGCACGCTCGATGCCACTGGCGATGGCCTGGCGGGACGGGTCGTCCTGCGGCAACACGGCGACCAGGCGGCCCCAGTAGTTGACCGCGTCGGCATACTTCTCGTCCTCGAAGGCGGCGATGCCGAGCAGGCCGAGGGTCGTGACTTCCTGCGGGTCCTTCTTCAGCGCTTCGTCCGCCAGGGCGCGGACTTCCGGGCTCAGCGACTTGTTGCCGGAGAAATACAGCGCCTGGGCCCACTGTCCGAGGACTTCCGGCTGGCGGCCGGAGAGGCGCGCGGCCTGCTCGAAGGCCTTGGCGGCATCGGCACCGCGGTTCTGGGTCATGTAGGTGCGACCGAGGAAGTACCAGCCTTCGGCGGAGTCCGGCTGCGCCTTCACCGCGCGCTCCAGGCGGGCGGTCATTTCTTCCATGGAGTGCGGCGCAGTGGCGAACTCGCGGGCCAGGGCCACCTTGTCGCTGGCGCCCCAGTGCAGGTACAGGCCGAGGGCGAGGAACGGCAGGACCAGCGCCACCAGCAGCGGCGCAGCACGGCCGAGACGGGAACGACGGTCCTCGGCGGCGCCTTCGGTATCGGCCAGCAGCTCGCGGGCGGCCTCGGCGCGACCGGCTTCCAGCTGGGCGTCGTCAAGGGTGCCAGCATCACGCTGAGCGGTCAGTTCAGCCAGGCGCTCCTGATACAGGGCGACGTTGAGAGCGGTGCGGTCTTCCTCGGCCTGGGCGCGACGGCCACGCAGCAGAGGGATCAGCAGGAATGCCAGGGCCACCAGCAACAGCAGGCCAGCGGCGAGCCAGAAGTCGATCATTTGTCTTGGTTATCCAGCAATTGGTCGAGACGCGCCTGCTCCTCGGCGGACAGCGTGGTGGAAGTCGCGGCAGCCGGGCGACGGCGGCGGGCGACGATGACGCCGATCACGCCCACGCCCAGCAGCAGGAAGGCCGCGGGGCCGAACCAGAGCAGCCAGGTTCGCTCGTTGACTGCGGGCTTGTAGCGCACGAAATCGCCGTAGCGGTCGACCATGTAGTCGACGATCTGCTGGTTGCTCTTGCCCTGCTGCAGCTGTGCGTAGATCTGCTTGCGCAGGTCGGCGGCAATCGGCGCGTTGGAGTCGGCGATGTCCTGGTTCTGACACTTGGGGCAGCGCAGCTCGGTGGTCAGGTCGCGGAAGCGCTCGCGCTCGGCGTCGCTTGCGAACTCGTAGGTATCGATGGCCGCACGGGCAACGCCGGTGAGCGCCAGGCCCAGGGCCGCAATGGCGAGATAACGCTTCATTTGCCCTTCGCCTCGTCCACCAGCCCCTGGTAGATCGGCGCCAGCTGTTCGCGCCAGACCTTCTCGTCGACGGCGCCGACCAGCTTGTGCCGGATGATGCCGTCCTTATCGATGATGTAGGTCTCCGGCGCGCCGTACACGCCCAGGTCCACGCCCAGGGTGCCGGTGGCATCGGCGATGTTCAGCAGGTAGGGGTTGTGCAGCTCGTTCAGCCACTTCTGCGCGGCGACGGCATCGTCCTTGTAGTTGATGCCGTAGATCACCACGCCCTTGGCGGCGAGGTCGGTCAGCACCGGGTGCTCGAAGCGGCAGGTCGGGCACCAGGTGCCCCAGACGTTGACCAGCGCCGGCTTACCCTTGAGGTCAGCCTCGGTGTAGGTCTTGCCCGGCTCGGTGACGCTGGGCAGGGAGAACGCCGGGAACGGCTTGCCGATCAGCGCCGACGGCAGTTCGCTGGGGTCCAGCCACAGGCCACGGAAGAGGAATACCGCGACGACCAGGAAGATCGCCAGGGGCAACAGCAGAATTGCACGCTTCACACTCAGGCTCCCTGTCCGACGAGGCCCAGGGCCTCGCGTACACGCATTTTGACTTTCAGGCGGTAACGGCGATCGAGCGCCGCCAGCACGCCGCCCAGGGCCATCAGCAGGCCGCCCAGCCAGATGAAGCGCACGAACGGCTTGATGTGCACCCGCACCGCCCAGGCGCCGTTGTCCAGCGGCTCACCCAGGGCGACGTAGAGGTCGCGGGTCAGGCTGCCGTGGATGCCGGCCTCGGTCATCATCGAATTCTGCACGCGGTACAGGCGCTTCTCCGGATGCAGCACGGTGACTTCGGAACCATCGTGGATCACGCGGATGGTGCCTTTGTCGGAGGTGAAGTTCGGGCCTTCGACGTGGTGGGTGCCCTCGAAGCGGAACTGATAGCCGGCCAGCTCCACCGACTCGCCCGGCGCCATGCGCAGGTCGCGCTGGGCGCTGAACTGGCTGGTGAGCACCACGCCGATGGCGCAGACGGCGATCCCCAGGTGCGCCAGCTGCATGCCCCAGTAGCTGCGGTTCAGGCCCGCGGCACCGGCAATCACGCCCTTGTGGCGAACCTTGTCGAAGAAGTCGCGCACACCAGCCAGCACTACCCAGGCGGCCAGCAGGAACACGCCCAGCACTTCCCAGTGCAGCTCGCCGTAGAGGAAGCTGCCCAGCGCGCCCAGCACCAGGGTACCGATCAGCACCGGCGTCAGCATGCCGCGCAGCCAGCGGGTCGGGGTGTCCTTCCAGCGCACCAGCACGCCGATTGCCAGGGCCAGCATCACGATGCTCATCAGCGGCACGAACAGCGCGTTGAAGTACGGCGGGCCGACCGACAGCTTGGCGCCGCTGATGGCGTCGAGCACCAGCGGGTAGAGGGTGCCGAGCAGGATCATCGAGGCGGTCACCACCAGCACAAGGTTATTGAGCAGCAGCAGGGTCTCGCGGGACCACAGGGCAAAACCGACCTGGCTCTTGACCACCGGCGCGCGCAGGGCGAACAGGGTCAGCGAACCACCGACCACCAGCAGCAGGAAGGCGAGGATGAACACGCCGCGCTCAGGGTCGGAGGCGAAGGCATGTACCGAGGTCAGCACGCCGGAACGGACCAGGAAGGTGCCCAGCAGGCTCAGCGAGAAGGCCGCGATGGCCAGCAGCACGGTCCAGCTCTTGAAGACGCCGCGTTTCTCGGTGACCGCCAGCGAGTGGATCAGCGCGGTGCCGACCAGCCAGGGCATGAAGGAGGCGTTTTCCACCGGGTCCCAGAACCACCAGCCGCCCCAGCCGAGCTCGTAGTAGGCCCACCAGGAGCCAAGCACGATGCCGATGCCGAGGAAGGTCCAGGCCACCAGGGTCCAGGGCCGCGACCAGCGCGCCCAGGCCGCGTCGAGGCGGCCGCCGAGCAGCGCGGCGATGGCGAAGGCGAAGGCCACCGAGAAGCCCACGTAGCCCATGTAGAGCATCGGCGGGTGGATGATCAGGCCGGGGTCCTGCAGCAGCGGGTTGAGGTCGTTGCCGTCGGCCGGCATCTGCGGCAGCAGGCGGCTGAAGGGGTTGGAGGTGATGATCAGGAACAGCAGGAAGCCGGTGCTGATCATCCCCATCACCGCCAGCACGCGGGCCAGCATCACTTCCGGCAACTGGCGGGAGAAGATTGAAACGGCGAAAGTCCAGCCGCCGAGGATCAGCGCCCAGAGCAGCAGCGAGCCTTCGTGGGCACCCCACACGGCGCTGAACTTGTAGTACCAGGGCAGCGCGCTGTTGGAGTTGCTGGCGACGTAGGCCACCGAGAAATCATCGTGGAGGAAGGCCCAGGTCAGGCAGCCGAAGGAGAACGCCAGGAAGGCGAACTGTCCCCAGGCGGCTGGGCGCGCCAGGCTCATCCACTGGCGATCGCCACGCCAGGCGCCGACCAGGGGGAAGAAAGACATCACCAGCGCCATGCACAGCGCCAGGATCAGCGAGAGGTGGCCGAGTTCGGGAACCATGTCAGTTGCTCCCCTGCTGTGCCGCGCCGTTGGCGCCCTGGCTGGCTTCGTAGTGCTCCAGCTTGCCGCTGTCCTTGAGCGCCTTGGTGACTTCCGGCGGCATGTACTTCTCGTCGTGCTTGGCCAGCACTTCGTCGGCGGTCAGCACCCCGTTCCCGTCGATCTTGCCCAGGGCGACGATGCCCTGCCCTTCGCGGAACAGGTCCGGGAGGATGCCGCGGTACTTCACCGTGACTTCCTTGGCGAAGTCGGTGACCACGAACTCGACGTCCAGCGAGTCCGCCGAACGCTTGAGCGAGCCCTTCTCCACCATGCCGCCGGCGCGGATGCGCGTGTCATGCGGCGCCTCGCCGTTGGCGATCTGGGTCGGGGTGTAGAACAGGTTGATGTTCTGCTGCAGGGCCGACAACGCGAGGGTGACGGCCACGCCCACGCCGGCGACGATGGCGAGAACGATGTACAGGCGCTTCTTGCGAACCGGATTCACTTGTTGGCCTCCCGGCGCAGACGACGCGCCTCTTCTTGCAGGTACCGTCGGCGCGCCAGCAGCGGCGAAGCGACGTTGATCGCCAGCACTGCCAGGCTGATGGCGTAAGCCGACCACACATAAGGGCCATGGTGACCCATGGCGAGGAATTCACCGAAGGACTGGAAACTCATAGTGCGCTCTCCACCTCAGCCTTGACCCAGCTCGAACGGGCTTCACGCTTGAGCACTTCCAGGCGCATGCGCATCAGCAGCACCACGGCGAAGAAGCAGTAGAAGCCGGCGACCATCAGCAGCAGCGGAATCCACATCTCCGGCGGCATCGGTGGCTTCTCGGTCAGGGTGAAGGTGGCTGGCTGGTGCAGGGTATTCCACAGGTCCACCGAGTACTTGATGATCGGGATGTTGACCGAACCGACGATGGCCAGCACCGCGCAGGCCTTGGCCGCGCTGTCGCGGTTGGTGATCGCCTGGCCGAGAGCGATGATGCCGAAATAGAGGAACAGCAGGATCAGCATCGAGGTCAGGCGTGCGTCCCACACCCACCAGGCGCCCCAGGTCGGCTTGCCCCAGATGGCGCCGGTGACCAGCGCGATGAAGGTCATCCAGGCGCCGATGGGCGCGGCGCACTGCACGGCGACGTCGGCGATCTTCATCTTCCAGACCAGGCCGATGGCGCCGGCCACCGCCAGCATCACGTAGCAGGACTGCGCAAGGAACGCCGCCGGAACATGGATATAGATGATGCGGAAGCTGTTGCCCTGCTGGTAGTCCGGCGGCGCGAAGGCCAGACCCCAGACGATGCCGACGCTCAGCAGCAACGCTGCGGCGAGGGCGAACCAGGGCATCCAGCGTCCGCTGATCTCGTAGAACCACTTGGGCGACCCAAGCTTGTGAAACCAAGTCCAGTTCATCATCAGGCTCTGTAATTCAGGACTCTAGTCTGTCGCCGATCCTGCTTCCCAGGCCGGCGATCGTTCGTTCACTCGCCGACGCTGATTTTCAGCCCGGCGGCGATGGCAAAGGGCGTCAGCGTCAATGCTAACGCCGTCAGGCTGGCCAACCACAGCAGGTGCCCGGCGGTCGGGAGGCCCTGCAGGGAAGATTGCAACGCGCCGCTGCCGAGGATCAGTACCGGTATGTACAACGGCAGGATCAGCAACGCCAGCAGCAGGCCGCCACGCTTCAGTCCCACGGTCAATGCCGCGCCCACCGCGCCCAACAGGCTCAATACTGGCGTGCCCAGCAGCAGTGACAGCAGCAGGTCCGGCAGGCAGCGCGCCGGCAGACCCAGCATGAGGGCGAACAGCGGGGACAGCAGCACAAGCGCCAGCCCGGAAATCAGCCAGTGTGCCAGCACCTTGGCCAGTACCAGAAGGGGCAGAGGGTGCGGCGAAAGGACCCACTGTTCCAAGGAACCATCCTCGAAATCGCTACGGAACAGGCCGTCCAGCGACAGCAGCACCGCCAGCAGCGCCGCGACCCACACCAGGCCCGGCGAAAGGTTCTTGAGCATTTCCGATTCGGGGCCGACCGCCAGCGGGAACAACGCGATGACGATGGCGAAGAACACCAAGGGATTAGCCAGCTCCGCCGGACGGCGGAACAGCAGGCGGGTCTCGCGGGCGAGCAGCAGGGTGAAGACGTTGCTCATCGCGTCGCCACCTCCCGCGCGTGCTGGCCGAGGTCGAGCGCCCGGTAACCGGCGGGCATGCGCTCCAGGCTGTGGTGGGTGGTCAGCACGACCAGACCGCCCCGTTCGCAATGGCCGGCAAGGTGTTCTTCAAGCTGCGCCACACCCTGCTTGTCCAGTGCGGTGAAGGGTTCGTCGAGTATCCACAACGGCGGCGCGTCCAGGTACAGGCGCGCCAGTGCCACGCGGCGCTGCTGGCCGGCGGACAGGGTGTGGCAGGGAACGTCCTCGAAACCACGCAGGCCGACGGCGGCCAGGGCCTGCCAGATGGCGTCGTGGCTGGCCGGCTGGTGCAGGGCGCAGAGCCAGGCGAGATTCTCCTCGGCGGTCAGCAACCCCTTGATGCCGGCGGCGTGGCCGATCCACAGTAGCAGGCGGGCCAGTTCGCCGCGCTGCTCGCCCAGTGGCTTGCCGTTGAGCAGCACGTCGCCGGCGGTGGGCTGCATCAGGCCGCTGAGCAGGCGTAGCAGGCTGGTCTTGCCGCTGCCGTTGGGGCCGACGATCTGTAGCATTTCGCCCGCACCCAGTCGCAAATCGAGACGGTCGAATAGCATGCGCCAGTCCCGCTCGCAGGCGAGCGCCACGGTTTCGAGAAGTGGATGGGTCAAGGGCATCGGCAACCGTCGGGCAGAAAACAGTCAGTGGTGCAAAAAAGCGGCCATACCGCCCGGACCGCCAAGCGCGGCCACGGGCGGCGCATTATACACAGGCGTTCCTACGCCCGACGTCAGGTTTTTCGACAGGGTGTAACGTCAAAACAGCGCACCCGGCTCCTGCCTGGGCTGCCCCGCGCCGCCGGACGGTCTAAAGTGCCCGCAGCGCGCGCCGATACACTGGGCGTCAACCCGTCCCGCTGTCCAGCCAGGTCCCCGATGCCGAGCGAAATTGGCGCTTCCCGCCCGCTACCGCCCATGCCTACACTGCGCAGCGCGCAAAGCTCGGCGGAGCTGACGCTCAAGCTCGCGCAGAGCCTGGGTGACCTGCTGCCGCCCGGGGAAAAGGCTAACGCCGAAGTCCTCGCGGTGCGTGAGACCCCGGTGAACTTCCAACTGCTGCTGCGCCTGACCATGGCCAGCGGCCAGCAGGCCCTGGTGGTTGCCGACAGCCCGCAGGCCGTGCCCAAGGGCAGCACCCTGGAGCTCTCGTCGCTGACCCAGACCAATCTCGCCGCCACCCTGATCAGCCAGCCGAACCTCACCCAGCTGGGCCTGGGCGGCCGTCAGCCGACACTGGGCAGCCTGGACCTCAACCTGCTTCCGGTGGGCACGCTGCTTCAGGGCAAGGTCGACTCCAGCCAGCCGCTCCCCCAGAACAAAGCCGAGCAGGTCATCTACAAGGTGCTGGTGACGCTGCTCAATACGCCGTTGGCCGGGCGCCAGATGAGCATCGAATCGCCCAAGCCGATGCCCCTCAACAGCCTGCTCAGCGCGCGGGTGCAGGATCAGCACGCCCTGCAGTTCCTGCCGCTGGACAGTCGCCTCGACCAACTCGAACTCACCCGCCAGCTGTCCGCACAGCAGGGCCGCCAGGGATCGCTGGAAGGTCTGTTCAGCGCCTTGCAGGGCGCCGGACGCGGCCAGTCGCTCAGCCCCGAGCTGCGCCAGGCTGTGGACAAGTTGCTCACCGCCCTCCCCGATGCCCACCAGCTCGGCAGCGCCAAGGGCGTGGCCCAGGCCATCCAGCACAGCGGCGTATTCCTCGAAGCCCAATTGCTGCGCGGCGCCGAAGGCCTGCCGCAGGACCTCAAGGCCAATCTGCTGCGCCTGATCTCCCAGTTGCTTCCGACGCAGAACGGCACCGCCGCCTCGGTACTGGGCAACCTCCCGGGCAATGCCCTGGCCGGCGCCAGCAACCTGGCGCAGTCGCTGCCGGCCTTCGTGCGCAACGCCCTCGGCGTGCTTGGCCAGACCGGTGGACGCACGCCGCCGGCGGTCAGCTTCCCGCTGCCCAGCCGCTTGGCGCACCAACTGGAAGAGGATGGCGACCTGGAATCCCTGCTCAAGCTGGCCGCGGCCGCCGTGGCACGCCTGCAGACGCACCAGCTGTCCAGCCTGTCGCAGAACGAAGTCCTGCCCGACGGCACCGTGCTCAACACCTGGCAGATGGAAATCCCGCTGCGCCAGCAGCACCACCTGGTGCCGTTGCAGGTGCTCATTCAGCAGGAAGACCGCCAGGGCAGCGAGCGCGAGCAGCAGCGCGACACGCTCTGGCGCGTGGAGCTGGCCTTCGACCTCGACCCGCTCGGCCCGCTGCAGGTCCAGGCCACCCTCGCCCACGGCAGCATCGCCAGCCAGCTGTGGGCGGAACAGGCCAGCACCGCCAGCCTGATCGACCGCGAACTGGGCACCCTGCGCCAGCGCCTGAACGACGCCGGCCTTACCGTGGGCGAACTGTCCTGCAGCCAGGGCAAGCCTCCCCAGGGCAAGCGCACCGCCGTGGAACAGCGCTGGGTGGATGAAACCGCATGAACAAACCGAAGAAAGCCCCGCGCCAGGTCATCGCCCTCAACTACGACGGACAGACCGCGCCGACCCTCACCGCCAAGGGCGACGACGAACTGGCCGAGACCATCCTCGCCATCGCCCGCCACCATGAAGTGCCGATCTACGAGAACGCCGACCTGGTGCGCCTGCTGGCACGCCTGGAGCTGGGCGAGGCGATTCCCGAGGCGCTCTATCGCACCATCGCCGAGATCATCGCCTTCGCCTGGTACCTGAAGGGCAAGAGCCCGCTGAACGGGGCCGCGCCAATGAATGAGGCTCCCCTGCTGCTGGACGGGCCCGACACCCGGGCCGACTGATTCGGCTCAGCAGCAGGCGGAGTCGCGACGCTGCTCGCCCGACACCTGGTAATCACGGATCTCGGCCACGGACGCACGAATCAGCTGCGCGTCTTCGCTGTGGTAGAGCACCATGCTGCTGGTGACTTCGCGCAGTTGCGCCAGGGACAGCGGCTTGTCCAGTACCTGCAGCAGCGGCACGCGATTTCTCCACGCCCACTGGTACAGCCCGGTCTTCTCCTCGGCGCTGTAGTTCCCGGCCAGCACGAACTGGCGGAAGGCGTTGCTCTGGCTGAGGGTTTTCAGGCTCATCAGCTCGCCGGCGCCGGGCACGAAGTCGTCAAGGACCAAGAGGCTGTAGCGCTGCTGGCTGGACAGCGCCTTGCGCACCTCATCCATGTCCTGGCACAGGCTCAGGTGGTAGAACTCCAGGCGATTGAACAGCACGCTGTAGTCCAGCAAGCGGCCCGGATGCGAACACAGCACCATGGCCCGACGCGAAATGGCGGCCATATCGTTGGCCCTCTCGGAAGTTTCGACAGGGCCAATCTAACGGCGTTCTGAACGCTTTCTTATCAGACAAGTCCGAAACGCGCGTAGCAAATGGACTACAACGAGCGGGCCGCCGATCCTCAGCGCCGTTTCAATACCAGTGCCACGCCGCTCAAGGTCAGGGCCATGGCCAGGATTTCCCGCGAGCCGATCGGGTCACCCAGCATGATCGCGGCAGACAGCACGCCCAGCAGGGGCACCAGCAGCATGCCGGTTGCCGCGACGGACGCGGGGAGGCGCTGTAGCGCGGCGAACCAGGTCAGGTAGCAGACACCCATGGGCACCAGCGTCATGTAGACCATGCAGGCAAGCTGCGATGGCCCCAGGGCATCCAGCTGGGGATGCTCGAAGGCGATGCCGAATATCAGCATCGGCAGGCAACCCAGCCCGACCTGCCAGGCCGTCGAGACGATCGGCGCCAGCGGGAATGGCCTACCATTGAGCTCCGTGCCCAGCGCGAACAGCACGGCGGCGGACAGCGCAAAGCCAACGCCGAGTGCCTGGCCCGGGGCAATGGAGAGACCGTGGGCGCTCAGCAGCACCGTGACGCCGGCCAGGCCCAGCAGCAACGCTGCGAACCCGCTCGCCGTGGGGCGCAGGCCGCGCAGCGGCCATGCCAGCAGCGTGACCCAGATCGGCATCGTATAGACCAGCAGCACCCCTTCGCTGACGTTGATCCATTTCATGGCCAGCGTGGAAAAGCCCATCCAGGCAAAGACGTTGGTAAAGGCGGCAGCCGTGAGCCGGGGCAACGCCTGGCGCTCCGGAATCAGCCGCTGCCCCTGCAGCGCGGCGACGGCGGCCAGTATGGCAGCGGCGATCACGCCCGCCAGCCCTCGGGAGAACAGCGGCGGCCAGACCTGCAGGAGCAGTTTCATGGTGGGCCAGTTGATGGCCCAACCCGTGGCGGTGACCAGCAGGCAGGCGATACCGGGAAGACGCGAATCAAGGTGCGGGCGGTGCATGCGGGTCAGTGCCCTTTATCTGAACGGGTCAACGACAATCGGAAGCCGCACCGCTCTGCCGCCATGGACAAGGCGGCACGCCGGAGACGTTGGAATGGGGCTCGTCGGTATCGGCGCGGGCGAAGGGAGCCCAATCTGCCCGCGCCGGGGGCGCTTGTCGAGCGGCACGTGCAGGGCACGACTGCCGCATGGCCGAATGACCCGAAAGATGAACCTGCACTCTCTTTAGCTCCAAATCACCCGGAAATTCGACACTGCTCCAGCGCCAGGACACTCCAGCCATCCCCCTCGGTACGTAAAGCCTCCCCCCTCGGGCTTTACTGTTTTGTGGAAGCCGAAAAGAATCACCCTCCCCATCGCTGAAATGCGCAGGGCAACGGAGTGAAAGACTCCCCCTGAATGCTCGAAGCCCCTCCACGTCGCAACAGGATCAGCAAATGCACCGAGTCTCTGCCGCCATCTGGCTGTTCGCACCCCTTGTGCTGGTTCCCAGTATCGAGACCTTCGCCATGGAGGCCAGCCAAGGCACGTTCGAGGTATCGACCCGATGCGAGGCCTATCAATCATTCAAGAAAGAAACCAACCCTGGCTCACTCCAGGTGCGGCCCGGAGAAAGCTACCGAATCCTCGAAGTCAACAAGGAGCAGTATGAGTGGGTGAGACTGCAGGTTTCCCCGGAGAGAAATGGTCTGCGCTGGGTTTCGGCGACCTGCGGCTCGGTCAAGGACCTGGCGATAGCCCGCCCAGGTCAACCCCAAACCCAAACCCAAACCCAAACCCAAACCCAAACTCAATCCCAACCCCTGTGCCGGATCGCCGACACTTACGACAGCTATGTACTGGCGCTCACCTGGCAACCCGGGTTCTGCCTGCACAACCCCAATGCCGGCAAAAAGCCCGAATGCCAGGCGATGCAGAAGGGGCAATTGGACATTTCCCACTTCACCCTGCACGGACTCTGGCCGAACAAGGCGCAATGCCGCGACGACTACGGCAACTGCAATGGCGCAAAACTGGACCTGAGCAGCGCTACCGTGGACTACATCAAGCCCTGGATGCCCAACTTCTACTACGGCACCCAGTTCGGAGCCTACGAATGGAAGAAGCATGGCGTCTGCCAGACAGCGATGAGCGACGACGACTATTTCCGGCTCGCAGTCGACCTGACGAAATCCTTCAATGACTCGGCGGCGGGCCGCTATATCCGCGAGCATATCGGCGGCGCCATCTCGAAGGATGCGTTCTACTCCACGCTGAACCAGGAATACAGCAGTGCCAACGCCGCCAACAACTTCCTGCTGGTCTGCAGAGGCGGCTTTCTACAAGAGGTACGGATCGCACTGCCGCAGGACATCAAGGGGCCACGAACGGTCAGGGATATCATTCACGGCAACTTTGTCGCGCAGCGTGCCGAGGACCCAAAGGAATGCCGGAGCGATGAAATTCGCATCGAATCCAGTGGAAGTGGGCGCTGACCGCCTGAGGCCAAGGCCCCTTTTTCTGCACTTGCGAGCAGATGAACCATGTTGTCGTGCCGCCAGTCGAACGCGCAACGGCGGCATGAGCCGTACGATCGCTGGCGGCCCACAGCAATCTATTCGCGCGACTTGCCCTGGTGCATGCGCGCGACCAGTTCGGCCTCGGCCTGGGACAACCCGCAGCTCTGGGTCAGGTCGGACGCCGAGGCGCCCATGCCAACCAGGCGTGCCGCCTGGCTGAAGGACAAGGTGGCGGGATCGCGCTGCTCCATGCGCGTCACGCGCTCGGGCAGCGGCGCGAGCTGCTTGCCCAGGTCGCGCAGCTCCTCGCCCATGCGGACATTGATCAGCTGGTACGACTCGATGCGCTTGCCCAGCTCCCTCAGGCGCTGTTCGAGCGCGTCAACCTGCTTGGCCTGCGCTACCGCCTGCGCCTGCTGGGCGCGCTGACGCCCCGCCAGCCAGACGCAAGTCCCCGCAAGGCCCACACAGGCCACGGCGAGGATCACCAGTGCGATCAACAGCACGTCAGATGCTCTCCAGCTCCGACCACTCTTCCTCGGTCATCATCTTGTCCAGCTCGACCAGGATCAGCAGCTCGCCGTTCTTGTTGCAGACGCCCTGGATGAACTTGGCCGATTCCTCGTTGCCGACGTTCGGCGCGGTCTCGATCTCGGACTGGCGCAGGTAGACCACCTCGGCGACGCTATCGACCAGGATGCCCACCACCTGCTTGTCCGCCTCGATGATGACGATGCGGGTGTTGTCGGAAACCGGCGCCGGGTCCAGACCGAAGCGCTGGCGGGTGTCGATCACGGTAACCACGTTGCCGCGCAGGTTGATGATGCCCAGCACGTAGCTCGGGGCACCGGGCACCGGCGCGATCTCGGTGTAGCGCAGCACTTCCTGGACCTGCATCACGTTGATGCCATAGGTCTCGTTGTCCAGGCGGAAGGTGACCCACTGCAGAATCGGATCTTCGGCACCCTGCGCTGACGTTTTCTTCATATCCCCTCGCCTCTTCGTCGAACCACGCCGCTGGCGGCATGGTGGCTCTCATTAAATTCAATAAGTCTGCGCGCACTCAGTGCTGAGGACGCCGCGTTGCGCCGCTGGCGATCAGTTCGGCCAGGGCCGAGACGTCCAGCAACGCGCACATCTGTTCGATCACCGTGCCGGCCAGCCAGGGGCGCTGCTGGCGCTGGGTGCGCCACTTCACCTCGGACGGGTCCAGGCGGATCGAGCGACTGACCTGGTGCACCGCCAGCCCCCACTCGTAGCCCTGCACGGAAATCACGTACTGCAAGCCTTCGCGATAGTCGTCGCGGTAGCGCTCGGGCATCACCCAGCGCGCGGTGTCCAGCACCTTCAGGTTGCCGGTCTGCCCCGGCAGGATACCGAGGAACCAGTCCGGCTGCCCGAACAGCGGAGTCAGATCATGGCCGGCCAGCGGGTAGATCGAGCCCAGGCAGACCAGCGGTACCGCCAGAGTCAGCCCGGCAACGTCGAACAGCAGGCACTCGAAGGGCTCGGCGGCCCATACCGGACGGCCATCGTCCAGCAGCGCCAGGGGCGCTGCCGGAAGCTCAGCGCTGCCCGGCTGGCGCAATTCGATGACCTGCGCGCTCTGTACCGGCGGCTCATCCTCGCTGGGCGGCGCCACCACCGGCTCGGGCTCGACAAGCCGGGCAACAGGCTCGCGGGCGAAGCTCAGGCGAGCATCGCGCACCTGCTCTTCGAACACCGCCGCTTCGAATTCGTCCAGGCTGACGCTGTCGCGTTGCGGTTCCACCAGGCTCGGCTGGGGCTCGACGACGCTCGGCGCCTCGGGCTCGGGCTGGACCAGGGCCATCGGTGCCGGTACCGGTGCCGGCGCTTCGGGCGCAATGACAACAGGCGCCGCCGCAGGCTCCACGGCGAGCTCTTCGAAAGCATCCTGCAGCAGCGCGTCCAGGTAGGACTGCAGCGCAAGCTGAGGACGGGTGGCGGTAGCGGAACGACTCATGGTTGATGACCGCGCAAAGGGACATGCCAGCCTATCGGCAGCAGGGTGACGGGACTTGAACGCTCCCGTCGGAAATTCATGCTCGCCATGCTCAGGCCACCTGCTGCGCCGCCGGCAGCTGCGCCAGCAGATGCTTGAGCAGCGCGCGGTAGGCAATCACGCCACGGCTGTTGGCGTCGTTGCGCGACGGCACCAGGCCGTGACGGCTGGCATCGCGCAGCTTGGTGTCCACCGGCACGAAGGCCTGCCAGAGCGTGTCGGGATAGGTATCGCGCAGCACCCGCAGGGCGCCGAGGGACGCCTGGGTACGGCGGTCGAACAGGGTCGGTACGATGGTGAAGGGCAACGCCTGCTTGCGCGAGCGGTTGACCATCTTCAGGGTGTTGACCATGCGCTCCAGGCCCTTCAGGGCGAGGAATTCGGTCTGCACAGGGATCACCAGGTGCTGACTGGCCGCCATTGCGTTGACCATCAGCACGCCCAGCAGCGGCGGGCTGTCGATGATCGCGTGGTCGAACTGGTTCCACAGCTGCGCCAGGCTCTTGGCGATCACCAGGCCCAGGCCGTTCTGCCCGGGCGATTGGCGCTCCAGGGTGGCCAGCGCGGTGCTCGACGGCAACAGGCGCACGTTCTCGTGGCTGGTGGGCAGCAGCAGCGATTCCGGCAAGCCCTCGGGCACGTTGCCCTGGTGCAGGAACAGGTCGAACACGCTGTGTTCCAGGGTGTCCGGATCGTGGCCGAAATAACTGGTCATCGAGCCGTGCGGGTCGAGGTCGACGATCAGCACGCGCTTGCCGGCGTCGGCCAACAGACCCGCGAGGGCGATGGAGGATGTGGTCTTGCCGACGCCACCTTTCTGGTTGGCTACCGCCCAGACTTTCATAGTGCTGGCTCCCCGCTGGCACAGGATCGGTTCAGGGTCATCATGCTGCTCACTCCCCTGCCGTCGATGACGAAGATTTGACGGCGCCACCGCCGGGCGCCTCGCTGGCAACCACTGGTGCAGGTTGCGTGCCAGCATGTCGCAACGCCGGGTCCGGCTGCGCCTTGCCGCTGCCCACGCCGCTGACGGCGCGACGCACTTCCAGGTTGCGGGAGATCACCAGCACCACCCGGCGGTTGCGGGCGCGGCCTTCCGCCGTCGCATTGTCCGCTACCGGTTGGAATTCACCATAGCCCACCGCCGCCAACCGGCCGGCATCCAGCCCGTCCTGGGCGAGCATGCGGACGATGCTCGCGGCGCGGGCCGCCGACAGCTCCCAGTTGGTCGGGTACTGCGAATTATGGATCGGCACGTTGTCGGTGAAGCCCTCGACGTGCACCGGGTTGCGATAAGGCGCCAGAATCCTGGCGACCTTCTCGATGATGGTGAAGGCGGTGTCGTTGGGAATCGCATCGCCGCTGGGGAACAGCAGGCTGGAATTGAGGGTGATCTCGATCCAGAACTCGTTGCCGCGCACGCTCACCTGATCGCTCTTGATCAGCTCGCCGAACGCCTCGCGCATGTTGCTGGCGATCTGCTCCAGGGTATCCGGGTTGCCCTGGGCCTGGCCCTCGTCCATCGGCTCGTTCAGCGACTGGTCCGGTTGCTGGGTGCGCGGCCGCTCTTCGCCGATGGGGATCGGCCGCACCGCGCGGTCCGGCTGGTTGAACACGCCGGTCAGGGTTTCCGAAAGGATCTTGTACTTGCCCTGGTTGATCGAGGAGATCGAGTACATCACCACGAAAAAGGCGAACAGCAGGGTGATGAAGTCCGCGTAGGACACCAGCCAGCGTTCGTGATTCTCGTGTTCCTCGTGACGTCTGCGGCGAGGCATTCGCGTTCTCCTCAGCCGACGAAGCCTTGCAGCTTCAGTTCGATGGAGCGCGGGTTCTCGCCCTCGGCGATGGACAGCAGGCCCTCCATCAGCATCTCGCGGTAGCAGGACTGGCGATGCACGATGCTTTTCAGCTTGTTGCCCACCGGCAACAGCAGCAGGTTGGCCAGGCCCACGCCATAGATGGTAGCGACGAAGGCGACGGCGATGCCGCTACCCAGCTGGCTGGGATCGGCAAGATTGCCCATCACGTGGATCAGGCCCATCACGGCGCCGATGATACCGATGGTCGGCGAGTAGCCCCCCATGGCTTCGAACACCTTGGCCGCCGCCAGGTCGCGGGTTTCCTGGTTGTACAGGTCGACTTCGAGGATGCTGCGGATGGCTTCCGGCTCGGCGCCGTCCACCAGCAATTGCAGGCCCTTGCGCGCATAGGGATCGCGCTCGGCGTCAGCGACGCTTTCCAGGCCCAGCAGGCCTTCCTTGCGCGCAGTCATGCTCCAGCCGACCACGTGGCCAATGCCGCCGACCAGGTCCACCTTGGGCGGCAGCATGATCCAGCGCAGCATCTGCATCGATCGCTTGAGCACCGCCACCGGCGTCTGCAGCAACGCCGCGGCCAGGGTGCCGCCGACCACGATCAGCGCGGCCGGGCCATTGGCCAGCGCGCCGACGTGCCCGCCCTCGAGGAAGTTGCCACCAATGATGGCAACCAGCGCGAGGATCAGGCCGACCAGGCTGAGCACATCCATCAGCCGCAGGCCTCGGTGAGGTGACGGCCGATGTCGTCCAGGCTGTACACCGCATCGGCCAGGCCCGCCTTGGCGATCGCCATGGGCATGCCGTAGATCACGCAGCTGGCTTCATCCTGCGCCCACACCTGGCTACCGCCCTGCTTGAGCATGCGCGCGCCTTCGCGGCCGTCGGCGCCCATGCCGGTGAGGACCACCGCCAGCACCTTGTCACCGTAGGCCTTGGACGCGGAACCAAAGGTCACGTCGACGCAGGGCTTGTAGTTCAGTCGCTCATCGCCGGGCAGGATGCGCACGGCGCCACGGCCATCGATCATCATCTGCTTGCCGCCCGGCGCCAGCAGGGCCACGCCCGGGCGCAGCAGGTCGCCGTCTTCGGCTTCCTTGACGGTGATCCTGCACAGCTTGTCCAGGCGCTCGGCGAAGGCCTTGGTGAACGCCGCCGGCATGTGCTGGATCAGCACCAGCGGCGCGGGGAAGTTGGCAGGCAGCTGGGTCAGGACCCGCTGCAGCGCCACCGGCCCACCGGTGGAAGTACCGATGGCCACCAGCCGGTAGGGCTTACGCTTTGGGGCAGCGGAGGTCGCCGCCGCGGGCGCGGCATGGCCACTGGGGCTCGCGGGTGCCGCATGGCGCGCAGCACTGCCGGCCGGCGCCGGAGCGACAGCCGGGGCACTGCTGGAATAGCTGGTGTAGGCGGCGAAGCGGCGGTTGCTCTTGGCGATGGTGTGGACCTTCTCGCACAACAGCTGGCGCACCTTGTCCGGATGGCGCGAGATATCCTCGAAGTTCTTCGGCAGGTAGTCCACCGCGCCAGCGTCCAGCGCGTCCAGGGTCACCCGCGCGCCTTCGTGGGTCAGCGAGGAGAACATCAGGACCGGGGTCGGACAACGCTGCATGATGGTCCGCACGGCAGTGATGCCGTCCATCAGCGGCATCTCGTAGTCCATGGTGATCACGTCGGGCTTGAGCGCCAGCGCCTGGTCGATCGCCTCGCGGCCGTTGGTCGCCGTGCCGACCACCTGGATCTGCGGATCGGCGGAGAGAATCTCCGAGACACGGCGGCGGAAGAATCCCGAATCGTCCACCACCAGGACTTTGACAGCCATAGACACTCCTGAATAAAGCCTTGCCACGCGCGCGGGCGTCCCCGCGCACGGAAGTATCAGATACGCCGCGCGTAACGCTTGAGCATGCTCGGCACATCGAGGATCAGGGCGATCCGCCCGTCACCGGTGATGGTCGCTCCGGCCATGCCTGGCGTGCCCTGCAGCATCTTGCCCAGCGGCTTGATCACCACCTCTTCCTGGCCCACCAACTGGTCGACCACGAAGCCGATGCGCTGGGTGCCCACGGAGAGGATCACCACGTGGCCCTCGCCCTGCTCTTCATACTCGGCGCCCGGCACCAGCCAGCGCTTGAGGTAGAACAGCGGCAGCGCCTTGTCGCGGACGATCACCACTTCCTGGCCGTCGACCACATTGGTGTTCGACAGGTCGAGGTGGAAGATCTCGTTGACGTTCACCAGCGGGAAGGCGAAGGCCTGGTTGCCCAGCATCACCATCAGGGTCGGCATGATCGCCAGGGTCAGCGGGACCTTGATGACGATCTTCGAGCCCTGGCCCTTGGTGGAGTAGATGTTGATGATGCCGTTGAGCTGCGAAATCTTGGTCTTCACCACGTCCATGCCGACACCGCGGCCGGAGACGTCGGAAATCTCGGTCTTGGTCGAGAAGCCCGGGGCGAAGATCAGGTTGTAGCACTCGGACTCGGACAGGCGATCGGCGGCGTCCTTGTCCAGCAGGCCCTTCTCCACGGCCTTGGCGCGCAGCACGTCCGGGTCCATGCCCTTGCCGTCATCGGAGATCGACAGCAGGATGTGGTCGCCTTCCTGTTCGGCGGACAGCACCACCCGGCCGGAACGCGCCTTGCCGGCGGCCTCGCGCTCGTCCGGGCCTTCGATGCCGTGGTCCACCGCGTTGCGCACCAGGTGCACCAGCGGGTCGGCCAGGGCCTCGACCAGGTTCTTGTCGAGGTCGGTCTCTTCGCCGATCAGCTCAAGGTTGATCTCTTTCTTCAGATTGCGCGCGAGATCGCGCACCTGACGCGGGAAGCGGCCGAAGACTTTCTTGATCGGCTGCATGCGGGTTTTCATGACCGCCGACTGCAGGTCCGCGGTGACCACGTCGAGGTTCGACACGGCCTTGGCCATGGCCTCGTCGCCGCTGTTGGCGCCCAGGCGCACCAGGCGGTTACGCACCAGCACCAGTTCGCCGACCATGTTCATGATTTCGTCGAGGCGCGCGGTGTCCACGCGCACCGTGGTTTCCGCCTCGCTCGCCGGCTTCTCGGCGGCAGCGGCACGCGGCGCCTCTGCGGGCTTGGCGGCTGCCTTTGCTGGCGCCGGGACGGCAGCGGGCTTGGCCGGTTGCGGCGCGGCGGCCGGTTTGGCGGCGGGCTTGGCGGCGGCGAGCGGTTCTTCCTTCGCGCCGGTGAACTGTCCCTTGCCGTGCAGCTCGTCGAGCAGCTTCTCGAATTCGTCGTCGGTGATGTTGTCGTCGCCAGCGGTCGCCTCGGCGGCTTTCTCGCTGGGCTCGGCTTTCTCGGCCGCAGCAGCACTCTCGGTGGGAGCAGCAGACGGCTCGTCCTTGGCGCCGGTGAACTGGCCCTTGCCATGCAGCTGGTCGAGCAGCGCTTCGAACTCGTCGTCGGTGATGTCGTCGCCACCGCTGGCGGCCGGGGCCGCTTCGCTCACGACGGGAGCTACGCTGGCCGGCGACTGGGTGCCACCGAACTGGCCCTTGCCGTGCAACTGGTCGAGCAGCGCCTCGAACTCGTCATCGGTGATGTCGTCGCCACCGTTGCCGACCGCTGCAGCCGGAGCGTCGGCGGCGGGCTCCAGGGCATCCATCAGTTGCTCGAATTCAGCGTCGGTGATGTCACCGTAGGTCGCGGGAGCCTCCGCTGCGGGCTCGGGCTCGGCAATCACCGGCGCTTCGACCGGTTCGTTGCCGCCCGGCTCGGCGAGGCGCGACAGCGCGGCCAGCAGTTCGGGAGTCGCCGGGGTCGGCTCCTCCGCATCGCGCACCTGCTGGAACATCACATTGACGGTATCCAGCGCCTGCAGGACCACGTCCATGAGCTCGGCGTCCACGCGGCGTTCGCCCTTGCGCAGGATGTCGAACACGTTCTCGGCGATGTGGCAGCACTCCACCAGCGCGTTCAGCTGGAGGAAGCCCGCTCCGCCCTTGACGGTGTGGAACCCACGGAAAATCGCATTGAGCAGGTCCATGTCATCGGGTCGGCTTTCCAGCTCGACCAGTTGTTCGGACAGCTGCTCGAGGATCTCGCCGGCCTCCACCAGGAAGTCCTGGAGGATCTCGTCATCGGCGTCGAAGCTCATTCGGTGCTCCCTCTACAGCGTCAGCGGACGCTTAAAAACCAAGGCTGGACAACAGGTCGTCGACATCGTCCTGACCGGATACGACGTCTTTTCTTGTATCGGCAGCAATCTGCGGACCTTCACCCTTGGACGATCTTTCTTTTTCGACGGCGTCGCGCATGCCGTCGTAGTCGTGCTCGATGCCCGCGTAACGGTCCACCTGGCCGGCCATCCAGACCAGCTTGACCAGGTTCGACTCGACCTCGGTGACCAGTTTGGTGACGCGCTTGATCACCTGTCCGGTGAGGTCCTGGAAGTCCTGCGCCAGGAGGATGTCGTTGAGGTGCGCGGAAAGCTTCCGGCTGTCCTGGGCGCTGATGTAGAGGAACTGCTCGACGCGCTTGGCCAGCTCACGGAAGGCGTCGGGGCCCAGCTCGCGGCGCATGAAGCGTCCCCAGTCTTCCTGCAGTTCCTTGGCCTGGGTCTCGATGTGCATGACCACCGGAGTGCACTCTTCCACCAGGTCCATGGTGCGGTTCGCCGCCTTCTCGGTCATCTTCACCACGTAGGAGAGACGATCGGTGGCGTCGGCGATCTGCGACATTTCCTCGGCGTGGCGGGAATTGGGATCGATCTGGAAGTTGACGATGGCGTTGTGCAGCTCACGGGTGAGCTTGCCCACTTCCTGGTAGAGCCCGCGATCGCGCGCCTGGTTGAGCTCGGAGATCAGCTGCACGGCGGTCTGGACGTCGCCGCGTTCGAGGCAGTCGACCAATTCGCGCGCGTGTTTTTTCAGGGTCGACTCGAAGTCACCCGCGGATTCGTTGACGAGATCCATGACGCCCTCTCAGTCAGCCTCAGCTGCCGACCCGCTCGAAAATCTTCTCGATCTTTTCTTTCAGCACCTGAGCGGTGAAAGGCTTGACCACATAGCCGTTGACCCCGGCCTGGGCGGCTTCAATGATCTGGTCGCGCTTGGCCTCGGCGGTGACCATCAGTACCGGCAGGTGCTTCAGGCGCTCGTCGGCGCGGACCGCGCGCAGCAGGTCGATGCCGGTCATGCCGGGCATGTTCCAGTCGGTGACGAGGAAGTCGAAGTTGCCGCTGTGCAGCATCGGCAGCGCAGTGGTGCCGTCGTCGGCCTCTGCGGTGTTGGTGAACCCCAGGTCACGCAGGAGGTTCTTGATGATGCGCCTCATCGTGGAAAAGTCGTCCACGATGAGAATTTTCATATTCTTGTCCAAACCGACCTCCATCGATACCAGGCACGTCCTGGCGGGCGTGCCGTCAATTCATCGAGCGGCGTGCGCTCATCCCGTGTGGGCGGCGTCAAAGGGACGTCGCCCTGAAGAATTCTGAAATCTAAATCTGAAGCCTACGAAAAAGCCGACGCGAAACTACCCGAACCTCAGTGCGCGCGCCACTCCGCCAGACGTGCCCGCAGGCGCGCGGCGCATTGGCTGTGCAGCTGACTGACCCGGGATTCGCTGACCCCCAGCACTTCGCCGATCTCCTTGAGGTTGAGTTCCTCGTCGTAGTACAGGGCCAGCACCAGCCGCTCGCGCTCGGGCAGCTTGGTGATGGCTTCGGCGAGCGCCGCCTGGAAGCGTTCGTCTTCCAGGCCGTGGGAGGGCTCGTTTCCCTGGTGCGAAGCGTCTTCGGCCAGGCCACTGCCCTGCTCGCCGTCCTGCAGCAGGTCGTCGAAGCTGTACAGGCGGCTGCCCTGGGTGTCGCTGAGGATGCCGTAATATTCTTCGAGACTCATATTGAGTTCGGCAGCAACCTCCTGATCTTTAGCGTCACGACCGGTTCTGGCCTCGACGGCGCGAATCGCGTCGCTGACCATGCGCGAGTTACGGTGCACCGAACGCGGGGCCCAGTCGCCCTTGCGCACCTCGTCGAGCATGGCGCCACGGATGCGAATGCCGGCGTAGGTCTCGAAGCTCGCGCCCTTGCCGGCGTCGTATTTCTTCGCCGCTTCCAGCAGGCCGATCATGCCGGCCTGCATCAGGTCCTCCACCTGCACGCTGGCCGGCAGGCGGCCCAGCAGGTGGTAGGCAATGCGCTTGACCAGCGGCGCGTACCGCTGGATCAGTTGGTCCTGGGAGTTCTGCGCCTGTGCCTTGCTGTACATACGCGCTCCGGAGGCCATCATCATACGGCCGAACCCGTGGACGGATGCTGCACCAGGCGCTCGACGAAGAACTCCAGGTGCCCACGTGGGTTGGCCGGCAGCGGCCAGCTGTCGACTTTCTGCGCAATCGCACGGAAGGCCAGGGACGCCTTGCTGCGCGGGAACGCCTCATACACCGAACGCTGCTTCTGCACCGCCTTGCGCACCGACTCGTCGTACGGAACGGCGCCGACGTACTGCAGCGCCACGTCGAGGAAGCGGTCAGTGACCTTGGTCAGCTTGGCGAACAGGTTGCGGCCCTCCTGGGGGCTGTGCGCCATGTTCGCCAGTACGCGGAAGCGGGTCATGCCGTAGTCGCGGTTGAGCAACTTGATCAACGCGTAGGCGTCGGTGATCGAGGTGGGTTCGTCGCAGACGACCAACAGCACTTCCTGCGCGGCACGCACGAAGCTCACCACCGAGTCGCCGATGCCGGCGGCGGTATCCACCACCAGCACGTCGATGTTCTCGCTGATGTCGCTGAACGCCTGGATCAGACCGGCGTGCTGCATCGGCGTGAGGTGCACCATGCTCTGCGTGCCGGAGGCCGCCGGAACGATGCGAACACCGCCGGGCCCTTGGAGGATCACGTCGCGCAGATCGCACTCGCCTTCAATCACATCGGCCAGCGTGCGCTTGGGCGTCAGGCCCAGCAGCACGTCGACGTTGGCCAGGCCCAGGTCGGCGTCCAGCAGCATGACGCGGCGGCCGAGGTCGGCCAACGCCAGCGACAGGTTCACCGACACGTTGGTCTTGCCGACACCACCCTTGCCACCGGTGACTGCGATTACCTGTACAGGATGCATGCCCATATCAATACCTTGTCTCGTCATTCAGCCGCCGCGCCCCCTGGCGCTGCGGCCCTGCCGGCCGCGGTGCTCTACCGCTTCCGGCGTTCGCGGATCGTCTCCCAGAGCATCCGCCTCGCCGGGCAGCCCACCTGGCCGCCCGTCACCCCACCACGGGGCCGTTCAATTCGTTCAGCCGGCGCGACGCACCGGCTGCTGGTACAGACCGGCGAACAGGTCGGCCATGGCGTCCTCGCTCGGCTCTTCCGGCGACTGCAGACTCACCGCGCGGCTGACCAGTTGGTGGCTGCGCGCAATCTGCAGATCATCCGGAATCTTCGGACCGTCCGCCAGATAGGCTACCGGGAGACGCTGGCCAATTGCCAGAGCAAGCGCCTCGCCGAGGCTGCCGGCTTCGTCCAGCTTGGTCAGGATGCACCCGGCCAGACCGCACACACGATAGTTCTGCCAGGCGGCCTTGAGCACCTGGCTCTGGCTGGTCGCGGCCAGCACCAGATAGTTCTTCACGTTCAGGCTCTGCGCCGCCAGGGCTTCGAGCTGCATGCGCAGCGCCGGATCGTTGGCCGGCAGGCCGGCGGTATCGATCAGCACCAGGCGCTTGCGCGCCAGCGGCGCCATGGCCTGAATCAGCGACTGGCCCGGATCGACCAGGGTTACCGGCACGTTGAGGATGCGACCGAGGGTCTTGATCTGCTCCTGCGCACCGATGCGGAAGCTGTCCATCGAGACCAGGGCGATGCTCTGCGCGCCGTACTTCAGCACGTAGCGGGCGGCAAGCTTGGCCAGGGTCGTCGTTTTGCCCATGCCGGCCGGGCCGACCAGCGCAACCACCCCGCCCTGCTCCAGCAGGTCGATTTCCGGGGCGTTGATGGAGCGCGCCAGGTGTGCCAGCAGCATGCGCCAGGCCTGCTTCGGCTCAGCGATGGAGGCGACTTTTTCCAGCAGGCTGCGCGACAGGTCAGCCGGCAGCCCCATGCGCTGCAGGCGGCGCCACAGGTTGGCCTGCCTCGGACGCTGGCTCTGCAACTGGTTCCAGGCGATGGAGCCCAGCTGCACTTCGATCAGTTCACGCAGGCCGTTGAGCTCGAAGCGCATGGCTTCCAGGGCCTGCTGGCCGACGTTGGCGGCAGCCGGTGCGACCGGCGCGGCCATGGCTTCGGCCAGGGTCTCGGCGGCGCTGCGGCGCGGCACCTCTGCGCCGTACATTTGACGGTCCTTGCGCACGGCCTCGCTCATGCGGGTCGGCTCGCTCAGCTCGGCCTTGGCCTGGGCGATCCGTGCCTGGGTCTTGCGCAGCTCGGCTTCCAGCGCCGGGTTCGGCTTGCTGGCCGCCGCCGGGGCCTGGTAGTCCAGCGCCGCGGTCAGCTCGACGCCGCCGGCGACACGGCGGTTGCCGATGATCGCGGCATCCGGGCCCAGCTCGTCACGGACCAGTTTCATGGCCTGACGCATATCGGCGGCGAAGAAGCGTTTTACCTGCATGGCCTGGGACCTCAATCAGTTCTGCCCAACGGTGGCGACGATCGTCACTTGTTTGTTATCCGGGATTTCCTGGTAAGCCAGCACGTGCATGGTGGGGACCGCCATCCGCGCGAATCGGGACATCATCGCGCGAACGGGACCAGCCACCAGCAGGATCGCCGGCTTGCCGAGCATTTCCTGGCGCTGCGCCGACTCGACCATCGAGCGTTGCAGCTTTTCCGCCATTCCGGGCTCCAGCAACATGCCGTCTTCGGAGCCCTGTCCGGCCTTCTGAAGACTATTGAGCAATATCTGTTCCAACCTGGGTTCCAGAGTGATCACGGGCAGCTCCGGCTCTAGTCCCACAATGGTTTGCACGATTGCGCGGGACAGCGAGACGCGAACTGCCGCCACCATGGCGGCGGGATCTTGACTCTTGGCGGCGACGTTGGCGATGGCCTCGGCAATGGTGCGGATGTCGCGCACCGGCACCTGCTCCTGCAGCAGCGCCTGCAGGACCTTGAGCAGGGTCGACAGGGAGATCATCCCCGGCACCAGTTCTTCCGCGAGCTTGGGCGAGGTCTTGGCCAGCAGCTGCATCAGTTGCTGAACTTCCTCGTGGCCGAGCAGCTCATGGGCGTGCTTGTGCAGCACCTGGTTCAGGTGGGTGGCGACCACGGTGCTGGCGTCGACCACGGTGTAGCCCAGGGACTGCGCCTGGTCGCGCTGCGAGGCCTCGATCCACACCGCCTCCAGGCCGAAGGCCGGGTCCTTGCCGGCGATGCCGTTGAGGGTGCCGAACACCTGGCCGGGGTTGATCGCCAGCTCGCGGTCCGGATAGATCTCGGCCTCGGCCACGCTGACGCCCATGAGCGTCAGGCGATAAGCGTTGGGCAGCAGGTCGAGGTTGTCGCGGATGTGCACCGAGGGCATCAGGAAGCCCAGGTCCTGGGACAGCTTCTTGCGCACGCCCTTGATCCGCGCCAGCAGCTGGCCACCCTGGTTGCGGTCCACCAGCGGGATCAGGCGGTAGCCGACTTCCAGGCCGACCAGGTCCACCGGGGTCACATCGTCCCAGCCCAGCTCCTTGGTTTCCTGGGCGCGCTGGGCCGGCAGCAGCTCCTGCTGGCGCTGGGTTTCCTGTTCGGCCTGCTGCGCCGCCTGGCGCTGGCGTTGCCAGATCAGCCAGGCGCCGCCGGCGGCCAGGGCTCCCAGGCCAACGAAGGAAATGTGCGGCATGCCCGGCACCAGGCCCATGGCGATCAGGATCGCGGCGGAGATGGCCAGCGCCTTGGGCGAAGCGAACATCTGCCGGTTGACCTGCTGGCCCATGTCCTCGGCGCTGGACACGCGGGTCACCATGATCGCCGCGGCGGTGGACAGCAGCAGCGACGGCAGTTGCGCCACCAGGCCGTCACCGATGGTCAGCAGGGCGTAGACCTTGCCGGCATCGCCGAAGCCCATCGAGTGCTGCAGCATGCCGATGGCGACGCCACCGATGAGGTTGATGAAGAGGATCAGCAGACCGGCGACGGCGTCACCACGGACGAACTTGCTGGCACCGTCCATGGAGCCGTAGAAGTCGGCTTCCTGGGCTACCTCGGCACGGCGCTTCTTGGCTTCAGCCTGCTCGATCAGGCCGGCGTTGAGGTCGGCGTCGATGGCCATCTGCTTGCCGGGCATGGCGTCGAGGGTGAAACGTGCGCTCACTTCGGAGATACGCCCGGCGCCCTTGGTGACCACCACGAAGTTGATGATCATGAGGATCGCGAAGACCACGATGCCGACCACGTAGTTACCGCCGATCACCACCTCGCCGAAGGCCTGGATCACCTTGCCCGCGGCGGCGTGGCCGTCATGGCCGTGGAGCAGTACCACGCGGGTGGAGGCGACGTTCAGCGCCAGGCGCAGCAGGGTCGCGACCAGCAGGATGGTCGGGAACACGGCGAAGTCCAGCGGACGCAGCGCGTACACGCAGACCAGCAGGACCACGATGGACAGGGCGATGTTGAAGGTGAACAGCACGTCCAGCAGGAACGGCGGGATCGGCAGGGTCATCATGCCCAGCATGGCCAGCAGCAGCAGCGGCACACCGAGATTGCCCCGGCCCAGGCCCGCCAGATTGCTGCGAACGTTGCTGATCAGTTGCGTGCGGTCCACCCTTGACTCCCCTGCCCTGCGACGGATCTTGCGCCCGCCCTATCAAACTTTTGACGCCCCAATGGGCGTTTGCAGGAGCTTTAGCAGGAAGCGTTCCAACTTTTTCGAATCGACGGAAATACCCGATCCAGAGCAGCCCGCAGGGCGTACTACCGTGCGCGGTTGTACGCCGCTACAGCGTGCCTGTGAGCAGCGCCCTGGCCGAGCCCGGAGCTATCTGCAACCAAGGCCAAGCGGCGTATAACGCGGAGCGTTCGTCTACCATCCCCCTGATGCGCCACCACCGCCGCTGGAGCCTCCGCCACCGGAATAGCCGCTGCTGCCACCGGAAGACGAGCTGCCGCCGCTGGAACCTGAGCCCGAACTGGCCGCCCAGCCCCTCATGAATGCGAGCAGCAGCGGGAAGTAAATCATCGGCAGCAGCGCCAGCGATTCCGGAAACTCGCCAAGATGTTCGACGATGCCAGTGAGGGTCATGACGAACGCGCAGATGGCCGAGGCCAGCGCCAGGCGAATGAAGAACTCCAGCCGGCTGCGCTTCCAGGCGGCATGGGCGAGGATGAACGGCAGGCAGAGCAGCGCCAGCCCCAGGGCCAGGGCGATGGGGCCGGCCAGACCGTAGAGCAGCACCTCGACGCCATATCGGCTGGCCGCCGCTGACAGGGCGACGATGTAGCCGACGATGGCGGCGACGATCCAGGCTGACTTGCGCGCCCCCGCCGCAATGGCGCCGACAGCGCAGCCCAGCGCCATGCTGATGGACACGGCCATGAAAAGTAACGGCACGCTCTTGAGACCGTCGCCGAACGCCAGCAGCACCATCAGCCCCGCCGACACACCCAGGACCCAACGGACAGCGAGCAGGTTACGACGCAGCGCCACGCCCGCCACCGCGCCACAGACCAGGGCGATCAGCAGCACCCAGCCTGCATGAGTCAGGCTACCGCCACGCCCCCATTCGGGCAGCGCTTCGCCGTCGATCAGGTGCTCCAGAACACCTACAGCACGTTCGATGCCACCGGAGAAGTCACCCTGGCGAAACGCCGGGGCCATCTCGTCGCGGATGATGCGACCGGCCGTGACATCAGGAATGGCGCCTTCCAGCCCATAGCCGACCTCGATACGCATCGTCCGGTCATCCTTGGCCACCAGCACCAGGCCCCATAGGCGGCTAAGACCAGGTGGAGGACGCCATAGACGCAGATGAAAAATGTAAGAACCAATACCAACGGAAGACTGAACTGCGACAGCCAATGGCCGCCACCGACGCCCACGACAGACACCAGCGCCCAGGCGAGAACCCAGACGGCAACGGCGAGGAGAAGCAGAGAAAGGACCAGATCCAGCGTGCAGAGAAACACGGCCCGCACGAAAAGAGGCATCACGGGGCGCAATACGAGATACGCCAGCATCAGAAACGGCAGGGACCACAAGGTAGCCACGCTCACCGCCAGCACGGCAATGGGAATGAGAGCGGCAATGCGATGATCGCGGACGGTGCTTTCCATGGCTTTCCTCAGTGCCTCCTGGCAGGGATGGGAGCCCGGATGCTAGTACAACGCAGCCCCCATGCACAGCCGACCCGGTCACTCGTCTCGCCGCAAATCCGGTGGAATCGGCAGGTCCGGCATCGGCCCCGGGCGCTTGCCCTTGCCGGCGCGGAACTGCTTGAGCTGGTAGACGTAGGCCAGTACCTGGGCGACGGCGAGGTAAAGGCCGGCGGGAATCTCGTGATCCAGTTCGGTGGAGTAGTACACCGCCCGCGCCAGCGCCGGTGACTCCAGCACCGTGATCTTGTGCTCCTGGGCCACCTCGCGGATCTTCAGCGCCATGAAGTCGTTGCCCTTGGCCAGCAGCCTGGGCGCGCCGGTTGCGCCCGGATCGTACTTGAGGGCGACGGCGAAGTGCGTCGGGTTGGTGATCACCACGTCGGCGTCCGGCACCGCCTGCATCATCCGCCGCTGCGCCATCTCGCGCTGCATCTGGCGGACCTTGGCCTTGACCTCCGGCTTGCCCTCGGAGTCCTTGTACTCGTCGCGCACTTCCTGCTTGGTCATCATCAGCTTCTGGCGGTTGTCCCAGAGCTGGTACGGCACGTCCACCGCGGCGATCAGCATCAGGCTGCAGGCCAGCCAGAAGGCACTCCAGCCGACCACCCTGGCGCAATGCACCAGCGCCTGCTCGGTGGGCTCGTGGGCCATCGCCAACAGGTCGTCCTTGTCCGACTGCAACACCATGATCGCCACGGCGAGCACCACGGTGAACTTGATCAGCGCCTTGAACAGCTCCAGCAGGGACTTGGCCGAGAACATCCGCTTGAGCCCTTCCAGCGGGTTCAGGCGGCTGAACTTGGGCGCCAGCGCCTCGCTGGAGAACAGCCAGCCGCCGAGCGCTATCGGCCCCAGCAGGGCCGCGACCAGCAGCAGCGCGAGGATCGGCCAGAGCCCTTCGCCAGCGATCTGCGCCGCGCTGGCCAGCAGCCGCAGCATGTTGTCGCTGTTCATCACCGTCTCGCGGGACAGCTCGAAGCTGCCGCGCATCAGGCGCATCAGCGCATCCGCCAGGCCCGCGCCGTAGATCAGCAGGCCGCCGGAGCCGGCGACGAGCACGGCAAGGGTGTTCAGCTCCCGCGAACGCGGCAGCTGCCCTTTCTCGCGCGCCTCCCGGCGCCGTTTCTCTGTGGGTTCCTCTGTCTTGTCCTGACCGCTCTCGCTTTCCGCCATCGCAGGCTACCTCGCTCGAACCAGGTCACGCAGCAGTTGCAGGCCTTCGCTGGCAAGGGACTGATACTGCGACAGAATGTCGGCGCTGCCGATCCAGACGATGATAAAGCCCATGATCAGGGTCAGCGGGAAGCCGATGGAGAAGATATTCAGCTGCGGCGCGGCGCGGGTCATGGCGCCGAAGGCCAGGTTGACCACCAGCAGCGCGGTGACCGCCGGCAGCGCCAGCAACAGCCCCGCGCCGATCACCCAGCCGAGCTTACCGGCGACGGTGATCATATGGTTACCCGACAGCCCCTCGCCCACCGGTAGGGTGACGAAGCTCTCGGCCAATACCTCGAACACCACCAGGTGGCCGTTCATGGCCAGGAACAGCAGGGTCACCAGCAGGGTGAAGAATTGCCCGAGCACCGGCACCGAGATGCCGTTGGTGGGGTCGACCATCGAGGCGAAGCCCAGGCCCATCTGCATGGAGATGATCTGCCCGGCGATGACGAAGGCATGGAACATCAGCTGCAGGGTGAAGCCGAGCATGGCGCCGATGAGGATCTGCTCGCCAATCAGCAGCATGGCCTTCGCGCTCAACGCGTCCACCTGCGGCATGGGCGGCAGGCTGGGCACCAGCACCACGGCGATCGCCACGGCCAGGTACAGGCGCACGCGGGTCGGCACCAGCTGGGTGCCGAAGATCGGCATCACCATCAGCAGCGCGGCGATGCGGAACAGCGGGAACAGGAAGGACCCGATCCAGCCGCCGATCTGCGCGTTGGTGAGCTCCAGCATCAGCCGATCAGCGTCGGGATGCTGCTGATCAGCGTCTGGGTGTACTCCATCAGCTGCCGTATCAGCCAGGGCCCCAGCACGATCAGGGTGAGCAGCACCACCAGCAGGCGCGGCAGGAAGCTCAGGGTCTGCTCGTTGATCTGGGTGGCAGCCTGGAACATCGCCACCACCAGGCCCACCAGCAGACTGGGCAGGATCAGGATGGCGACGATCATCGCCGTCAGCCAGAGCGCTTCACGAAACAGGTCTACTGCGACTTCGGGAGTCATGGTCGGTCCTCTTTCGCTGCCGCCCGCAGGAGCCGGCTCTTCGTAGGATGGCGTGGAGCGAAGCGATACCCATCGCTGTCCAGGCAAGCAACGCCGATGGGTATCGCAAGCTCCACCCATCCTACGCTGCGTTGTTTCTCGGCCCCCGCATACGCGAGGGCGACACCGGAGAGAGTGCGGACTCCCCCACCGTCATTCCCGCGAACGCGGGAAACCACTAGCGAGTGAGGCATCGCTACACCGTCCCGAAACTGCCGGCCAGGGTGCCGATGATCAACGCCCAGCCATCCACCAGCACGAACAGCATGATCTTGAACGGCAAGGAGATGATCAGCGGCGACAGCATCATCATGCCCATCGCCATCAGTACGCTGGAGACCACCAGGTCGATGATCAGGAACGGGATGAAGATCATGAAACCGATCTGGAACGCCGTCTTCAACTCCGAGGTGACGAATGCCGGGACCAGGATGGTCAGGGGCGTGGCGTCGGCGCTCTGGATGTCGGTGCGCTTGGACAGGCGCACGAACAGCTCCAGGTCCGACTGCCGGGTCTGCGCCAGCATGAAGGCTTTCAGCGGCACCTCGGCGCGGCTGAGCGCCTCCTGCGCCGGAATCTGCTCGTTGAGATAGGGCTGCAGCGCATTGGCGTTGATCTTGTCGAACACCGGCGCCATGACGAACATCGTCAGGAACAGCGCCAAGCCGATCAGCACCTGGTTCGACGGCGTGCTCTGCAGGCCCAGCGCCTGGCGCAGGATGGAGAAGACGATGATGATCCGGGTGAAGCTGGTCATCAGCATGACGAACGCCGGGATGAAGCTCAGCGCGGTCATGATCAGCAGGATCTGCAGGCTGACCGAGTACTCCTGCTGACCCTGCGCGTTGGTGGTCACGGTGATCGCCGAGATCTGCGTCGGATCGGCGGCGAAGGCCTGCGGCACCATCAGTGCCAGAAGGCCCAGAAGCCACGGCGCACAACGCTTGAGTGCGCCGAGCAGAGCGGAAAGATTTGGCGAACGGGTCACTGCGGGCGGCCCTTGTCCTTGTTCAGCAACTCCAGCAGGCGCTGGGCGAATTCCGGCTGCGCCGGCTCCGATTCGGCGGCATGCACCGGCTGGCGCATGACGTGCAGCGGGGTGATGCGGCCAGGGGTCAAGCCGAGCAGGATCTGCTCCTCGCCCACCTGCACCAGCACCAGCCGATCACGCGGGCCGAGGGCCTGGCTGGACACCAGGCGGATCGCCTGGTTGCTGCGCGGGCCGACCTGCTGCACGCGGCGCACCAGCCAGGCGAGCAGGAAGATCAGGCCGACCACCAGCACCAGGCCCAGCAGCAGTTGCAGCAACTGCGCGCCGGCGCTGCCGGTGATCATGCTGGGCGCGGAGCTGGCGTGGACAATGGCGGGCGTGGACACCGGCGCCACGCCGTCCTCGCCGAAGGCCAGCGCGGACAATCCCGCCAGAGGCAGTGCATTGAGGATCGCGGACAGGCGGCCCATGTCAGCGCAGCTTCTTGATGCGTTCGCTGGGACTGATCACGTCGGTGAGGCGGATGCCGAACTTTTCGTTCACCACCACCACTTCGCCGTGAGCGATCAGCGTGCCGTTGACCAGCACGTCCAGCGGCTCGCCGGCCAGGCGATCGAGCTCGATCACCGAGCCCTGGTTGAGCTGCAGCAGGTTGCGGATGCTGATGTCGGTGTTGCCCACCTCCATGGAAATGGTCACCGGGATATCCAGGATCACGTCCAGGTTCGGCCCTTCGAGGCCGGCGATAGTCGGCGCCTTGGGCGCCATGCCGAACTCCTCCATCGGTGCGCGCGGCGCGGCCGGTGCCACCGGAGTGGCGCCGCCCTGGGCCATCAGTGCGTCGATGTCGTCCTGGTTGGCGTCGCCCGACTCTGAGAGTGCGGCGGCCCATTCATCGGCCAGGGCCTGTTCTTCGGGAGTCACGTTATCTTCGTCTGCCATGGTGGGTCCTCTTGCTCAGCGCGGGCGCTCGAGCGGATCGAGAATCTGCAAGGCCAGGTTGCCCTTGTGCGAACCCAGCTTGACCTTGAAGGAAGGCACGCCATTGGCGCGCATGATCATGTGTTCGGGCAGCTCCACCGGGATCACGTCGCCCGGCTGCATGTGCAGGATGTCCCGCAGCTTGAGCTGGCGGCGCACGACGGTGGCGCCCAGCGGCACGCTGACGTCGAGGATGTCTTCGCGCAGGGCGTTGATCCAGCGCTCGTCCTGGTCGTCCACGTCGGACTGGAAGCCGGCATCGAGCATCTCGCGGATCGGCTCGATCATCGAATACGGCAGGGTGATGTGCAGGTCGCCGCCGCCGCCGTCGAGCTCGATGTGGAAGGTGGAAACCACCACCACTTCGCTGGGGCTGACGATGTTGGCCATCGCCGGGTTCACTTCGGAGTTCACGTACTCGAAGGTGATCGGCATCACCGCGTGCCAGGCTTCGGCGAGGTCGACGAAGGCCTGCTCGATGACCATGCGCACCACCCGCAGCTCGGTGGGGGTGAACTCGCGGCCCTCGATCTTGGCGTGACGACCGTCGCCACCGAAGAAGTTGTCCACCAGCTTGAACACCAGCTTGGCGTCGAGGATGAACAGGCCGGTGCCGCGCAGCGGTTTCATCTTCACCAGGTTGAGGCTGGTGGGTACGTACAGCGAGTGCACGTACTCGCCGAACTTCATCACCTGCACGCCACCCACGGCGACATCCGCCGAGCGGCGCAGCAGGTTGAACATGCTGATGCGGGTGTAACGGGCGAAGCGCTCGTTGATCATCTCCAGGGTCGGCATGCGCCCCCGAACGATGCGGTCCTGGCTGGTCAGGTCGTAGGACTTGATCGCCCCCGGCTCGACGTCGGACTCGGTTTCCACGAGGCCGTCGTCGACGCCGTGCAGCAACGCGTCGATTTCGTCCTGGGAAAGTAGATCCTGCATGGCCATGGCGGGTACCTACTGCAATACGAAGTTGGTGAAAAGCACTTGCTCTACGGTCAACTGACCGGTGGCCTTCTTCGCCAGTTCCTGAAGGCTGGAGGTCGCCTGCTGGCGCAGCATTTCCTTGCCCACCGGGGTCACCAGCGTGTCGAAATTCTGGCTGGAGAACAGCATCACCAGCTGGTTGCGCACCAGCGGCATCTGCTCGCGCAGCGCATCCATCTGTGCCTGGTCGCGGCCCATCAGCGCCACCGCTACCTGAAGGTAACGCTGGCGACCGTTCTGATTGAAGTTGACCACGAAGGACGGCGCGAGGATTTCGTAGATCGCCTGTTTCTTGGTCGGCGCAGCGCCCTCCTCGGGCTTCGCCGCAGCCTCGGCGGCGGGCTTGGCATTCTTGCTGAGGAAGAACCAGGTACCGCCGACCGACAGTCCCACCGCCAGCAGGAATGCCAGGGCGATGAGAATGATGAGCTTCAGTTTGCCCTTGCCTGGGGCCTGTCCATCTGGGAAGGGAGGCGTCTGATCTTTCTTGGCCATGCCAAATATCCGTCACTTTTCCGGCGCGATGCGCAGATACCGGGGGTAGGAGCAAGGGCTGTGCCAGTTTGCAATTGTCGAACTGGCGCCGCCGCGGATATTACAGGCTGGACGGCGGATGTCACGGGGCGGGGAGAGAAATTTCCGAGGCACGGGGACCGATCAGGAGGTTCGGCGATGCCCCGCAGACAACGACCCAATGTCTCCTCGGACCGACACCAGGTGAGCATGACCTGTAGGAGCGAGCTTGCTCGCGAACCACCCGGTACCGAGGCAGCCGGGGAAGTCCGTTCGCGAGCAAGCGCGCTCCTACAAAAAAGCGCTTGGCTCAGGCGTAGTAATCCACCAGTCCCCTGCCCTGCGCCGCCGTCTGCGGACGGATCTCGGAGACTCCGCTAACCATTGGCTCGTCCTCTGCCCCCTCGGAACGCCCGGCGCGCCGGGAGCCGCCGCGCTCGTCACCGCCCTGTTGCTGCCAGCCACGGGGGGACTGGTCGGAGACGTTGACGTTCAACTGGCCCATGCCCTGCTGGCTGAACATCTCGCGCAGGCGGTGCTGCTGGCTGTCGAGCGCTTCACGCACGCCGGCGTTGGCGCTGATGAAATTCACCTGGGTCTGGTCGGCGCTCATGTGGATGCGAACCTCCAACCGACCGAGGTCAGCCGGGTCCATCTGGATCTCGGCGCTCTTCAGGTTCTGCGAGGACATCCACATCACCCGGTCAACCACCTGGTCGGTCCAGCCGTTCTGCTGCACCGATACCGGCTGCCCCGGTACCAGCGGATTGACCGGGCGGCTGGTCAGGGCCTGCGGCGTGTTGAGCGCCTGGGTCAGCGACTCCAGCCGTGCGGCGAAGGACTCGTTGCGCGGCGCCTCGGGCTTGGCCTCGGCCTGAAGCTCCGGCAACTGCTGGCTCAGGTCCGTGCTGGCCTGCAGGGCACCTTCGGCCAGCTTGCCCTCGGCCGTCTTGGCCGCCGCATCCGGAGTCAGCGCCGAGAGCATCGCCGACAGGTCGGCCTTGGCGCTGCCGTCCACCGGCTTGTCACCGGCCTTGGCCGCCACGTCACCGGCCACCTGGGTCTGCTGGACCTGCTGGGCCTGGTCCTGGGCGCCCTGACCGAGGGCCATGTTCACGCCCGGCAGCGCGTTGAGTTTTTCCAGATCGCCGTCCGTGCTGGCGGCGGTCTTCTGGCCAATGCCGCTGCTGATCACCAGCGGCGGCGCCTCGCTGGCCGGCGCCGGCAGCTGTCCGGTCATGCCCAGCATCAGCAGCGGATCAAGGGTCGCCTCGGGCTTCTCGTCGCCCTCGGCCACCTTGGCCTCGCCGTCGGCCGGCAAGGCCTTGCCGTCTTCGGCAACCGCTGGCTTGTCGGTGGCAGCGGCGTCCTTGGCGTCGCCGGCCTTGGCATCCTTGTCGGAAGCGTCCTTGGCCTTCTCGGTCTTGGGTTTTGCCGCCTTGTCCGGGCGCTCGCTGGCCGCCGGACGCTGCTCCTGGGCATAGACGTCGGCAAAGCTGGAACCCTTGTCGTTGGCGGCGTCGGGCGAATTCTGTGCAGGCTTGGAGACCGCCGCTTTGGGCCTGGGATCAGGCGTAGGCGTCAATAAAATATCCGGGGCGACAGCCATCGGAGTGCTCCGTTGATGTGAATATCCATCTCGGAGATAGCAAGGGGCGGGCCAATTCGCCTTTCAATCCAATCTGGCGGAAAAGGTCAGGCGCGACTGGCCTGCAGCAGGGTGCGAACAATGAAGAACTCGTGCTCGACCTTCGCGATCAGCCCTTGGGCGGCAGCCAGGTCATTGTGCCGGGCGGCTTCTTCGAGCTGCTTGCACAGGCCGCTCAGCACGGCGGCGCCCATGTTCCCGCAGCTGCCCTTGAAGCTGTGCGCGGCGTGGCGCAGCGCGGTGCCGTCGGCGGCGGCGAAGGCCGCACGGATGCTGCGCAGGCGCTCCTCGGAGTCGCTCAGGAAGGTTTCCACCAGCAAGGGGTACTCGTCTTCCATGATCGACAGCAGGTTGCTCTGCACGGCTTCATCGAGATGCGGCACGGACATTCGGCACTCCCGGTAGGTCGGCTCGCCACGAGGCTGGATGGCAAGCGAAGGCCGGATTATGCCTGAGCCGACCAGAAGAACTCCACGCAGACCGATTTGCCATCGGCCGACCACTGGCAACGGTCAGTCAGTTGCCGCACCAGCGCCAGACCGCGTCCACAGAGGCTGCCGGCGGCACGCTGGGACGCCAGCACCGCGCCGACATCGAAGCCGTCGCCACTGTCCTCCACCCGCACCAGCAGGCGTCCACCGTCGCCATGGGGCGCGAGGTCAAGGTGGAAGCGCACGTAGCCATCACGCAGCTGTGCCAGGCGCTGGCTGCGCTGCTGGTAATAGCGGGCGAAACCGTCGGCATCGCACTTGAGCGAGGAGTCCAGGCCCATCACGCCGTGCTCCAGGGCATTGGAATACAACTCGGCGAGCACGGTATAGAGCGCGCCACCCTTGGGCCGCAGGTCCTGCACTTCCATCAGCAACTGCAGCAGGAACGGCAGCGGGTTGAAATGCCGCAGGGTCGGCGCGCGGAATTCGAAGCTCGCGGACCAGTCCAGCGGGCTGCTCAGGCCACTGTCGGAAAAAGCTAGAGGCGGCCGCTGCAGCGAATGCTCCGGCACCAGCACGACCTCCAGCATGCTGACGTCGTCCTGCGCCTCGCCACGGAAGCGCGCCAGCGCCGACTGGATGCCATCGAACAGGCGCGCCGGGTCAGGTTCGCTCTCGTAGACCTCGCGCAGGCGCTGCTCGCCGAACATCTCGCCCGCGACGTTGCGCGCCTCGGTCACGCCATCGGAGAAGAGGAATACGCGGTCGCCCTCCTCCATGGCATACACCTCGAAATGCTCGTTGAACGAGGCCGCATCGAGGATGCCCAGCGGCAGGTGGCGCGACACCAGCGGCAGCGCTTCGCGCTTGTCCTGGCGCAGCAGGTAGCCGTTGGGCAACCCGCCGTTCCACACCTCGACCAGGCCTCGCTGGAAGCTCAGGTTGAGCATGGTCGCGCAGCAGAACACGCCCACCGGCAGGATGCGCTTGAGCTTGGCGTTCATCTCGCGAAGGATGTCCACCATGGGGTAACCCTTGGCGGTCATGCCATAGAACACCTCGGCCAGCGGCATGGCGCCGATGGCCGCCGGCAGGCCGTGACCGGTGAAGTCGCCGAGCAGCACGTGCATGCCGCCGGAGGGTTTGAACGCGGCCAGCAGCAAGTCACCGTTGAACAGCGCGAAGGGCGATTGCAGGTAGCGGATGTTCGCCGCGTTGAGGCAGCCCGAGTGCGCCACCTTGTCGAACACCGCCTTGGCCACGCGTTGCTCGTTGAGCAGGTGCTCGTTGTGCCGGGCGATCAGGTCGCGCTGCTCCAGCACCATCCGCTGCAGGTGGTGCAGGCGCCCCATGGCGCGGATCTTGGCTTCGAGGATGACCCGGTTGTAGGGCTTGGAAAGGAAATCGTCGCCCCCCGCCTCCAGGCTCTGCACCAGCGCCTCGGTTTCGCTCAGCGAGGTGAGGAAGATGATCGGCACCAGCTCCTCGCCGGCTTGCCGGCGAATCCGCCGCGCCGCTTCGAAGCCGTCCATCACCGGCATCAGCGCATCCATCAGCACCAGTTGCGGTCGCTCCTGGGCGAACAACGCCAGGGCTTCCAGGCCGTTGGACGCGGTGACCACCCGATGCCCCTGGCGGCTGACGATGGTGGACAGCAGAAGGCGGTCGGCGGCGTTGTCGTCGGCGATCAGGACCGTGAGGAAATCCGCCATGGCCGCTCTCGGAGGAAGGACTGTCGTCAGCTGATCTTGAACAGCTGTTCGAAGTTGGAGATGGCGAGAATCTTGCGCACGTCCGCGTTGCAGTGCTCCAGGCTGACCTGCGCGTTCTCGCCGCCGGCGTGGTCGCGCAGCAGGAGCAGCATGCCCAGCGCCGAACTGTCCAGGTAGGTGGCGCCCTTGAGGTCGACCACATAGCGCTTGGGCGTGGTATCGACGCGCTCGTAGGCGTCGCGGAATTCCTGGTGCGCACCGAAATCGAAACGGCCCTGGACCACGATGGTCAGTTCCTGCCCGTCAGCGGAGGGAACGGAAGTAATGGCCATGGGATTCTCCTTATCGATGATGGCACGCACGAGATTTCAGATGTAGCAGCAAGTCATGACAGCGGCAACCTCGGCGGCTGTTGGAACGCCATCACCGGGCCACTTCGAATTTCTGCCAAATGGACCACCGGCCCCCCACGGCAAGGCAAATGCCGTTACCCTTTTTCGGTGCGCAATACCGGCCGAGGCTCACCAGAGCTCTGCGCCGGGTCGCACCCGGCAATGGAGAGGGAGCATGTACAAGTCCATTCTCATCGTGGCCTGCGCTGTCTGTACGGTGCCGGTCGCAACCGCCCAGGTGATGCAACGCGAACTGGGCGACTTCGAGCTGAAACTCGCCAACTCCCCCACTCGCAGCATGGCCCAGGGGCTCGTTCAGCCCGGCCAGACGAACAGCGCCCAGGGCGGCGTGGACATCAGCCACCCCACTGGCTGGTACGTCGGCAGCTGGACCTCGAACCTGGAACAGGAAAGACCGCTGGAGATCGACACCTATGCGGGCTTCAAGCACCCGCTGGGCAGCGGCAAGCTGGGCTACGAACTGGGCACCCTGCGCTACACCCGCCCCGAACAGCCGGACTTCGACAGCCAGGCGCTGTATGGCGGCCTCTCGGTATTCGGCAGCCGCCTCGGCGCGGCCTACAGCAGCCAGGGCGGGCGCAGCAGCGCCACGCTGTTCACCGACCTGGGCCTGGAGCAGGACGTGGGTTTCGACCTGTCCTTCAAGTACTCCACCTACAACCTCGCCGCGCCGGCCAGCCTGAGCGGTGGCGGCAGCGTCAGCGGTTTCGGCGACTGGTCGGTGAACCTCAGCCGCCCCTGGCTGGGCATCGACCTGAACTTCTCCTACAGCGGCAGCAGCCTGACCGGCAGCGATTGCAGCGCCTATTCCGGACACAACGCCTATTGCGATACGGCGGTGATGCTCAAGGCTTCGAAGCCGCTGTTCTGAGACGCCCTACCCGATCAACCCCGCCCCCAGGTTGATCGCCAGGCCCAGGATTGCCGTGTTGAACAGGAAGCCGATCACCGAGTGGGCCAGCACCACCTTGCGCATGGCCCGCGAGGCGACCGACACGTCGGAGGTCTGCACCGCCACGCTCAGGGTGAAGGAGAAGTAGAGGAAGTCCCAGTAATCCGGGCACTTCTCCCCGTCCGGAAAACGCAGCACCGGTTCACCTTCGCTGGAGGCGTAGAACATTCGCGCATAGTGCATGGTGAACACCATGCCGATGAGGAACCAGGAGCCCAGCACGGTGCTGGCGGTGAAGGCATAGCGCCAGAGTTTTTCGCCACCGTCGGCGTGACCGGCGGCGGCCAATTCGAAGACGATCGCCACCAGGCTGGCCAGCGCCGCGACGCTGATCAGCACCAGTACCGCCTCGGCGTTCTCGTCCTCGATCTCGGCCAGGCGCCGCACTTCCTGCGGGTCGGCGCGCCAGGCCAGCCAGGCGATCAGCAGGACGTACAGCCAGGCCATGCAGTTCCAGCCCACCAACACCCGGATCATCGGCTCCAGGCGGTAACAGGCCAGCGCCACCAGCAGGCCGCCGGTGCAGGCGGCGATCAGGCGCGGGTGCGCGCTGAAAAGTGTCCGATTCAAGCGCAGCATGAGGCTCGCTCCATCAGCATCACGTCGCCGTCATGGGAATGGACCGGCGCCGCGCCCTCGCCGTCCCACCAGCGCATCACCCGCGATCCGGCCTGCTCTTCCGCCTCGAAGGCGACCTGGATCATCGCCGCACGGCCCTGCCAGCGGACCGGCAACAGATGGCTGCTGTGGGTGACGATGGGCTCGCCTTCCGGGGTGAGGTTCCACAGGCGCAGGTAGCGGGAAAAGTCGGGCGTGGACGGCGGCGGGACAGGCATGGAGCAGGCATTCCGGTCGAAGGTCAGTCTGCAGACTAGCACGCACCCACGATCAGTCCGGCGAAGGCCTCAGGCGCTGAGCGAACTCGTCGAGCTGTTTCTGCTCGTACTTGTCGGCTGCCGCGCGCGCCTCCTCGCGGTAGCGTTCCACCAGCTTGCGCAGGCCTTCCAGGCGGGTGTACTTCTCCTGCCAGGCGGCACGGGCCTTGTCGACGCTGCCCTGGTGCCAGTCCACGGCGCGGTTCTGCTGTTCGACGGCGGTTTCCAGCTGCGAAAGGAAGCGCTGGTAGTTGATCAGCCATTGCCCTGTGACGCCCTGCTGACCATTGCGAATCCATTGCTGCTGGTAGTCCAGGCGATAACGCTCCAGCTCGGCGAGCTTGCGCTGTGCCTGCACCAGCTGGTTCTGCACCAGACCGAGCTGGCGCGCGGATTCGCGTTCGGCCTTGAGGGCCATGTCCACCACCGGCGCGAGGCGTTCGGCGCGGCGGTTCATGGCCGGCCCCTACGGGAAGCGCCGGACATCAGCCGGCCTTGCCGCTGACCACCGCGTCCAGCAGCAGGCGGCTGTCGTCGAGGTTCTGGCTCTCGTCCAGCCCCTGGCGGAGGAACTGGCGCATGATCGGGAAGCGCTGGATCGCCAGGTCCGTCTCTGCATCGCCGCCGGCCACGTAGGCACCAACACTGATCAGGTCGCGGCTCTGCTGATAACGCGACCAAAGCTGCTTGAAGCGCTGCGCGTCACGCAGGTGTTCGGGGCTGGTGACCTGGGGCATCACCCGGCTGATCGAGGCTTCGATGTCGATGGCCGGGTAATGGCCTTCCTCCGCCAGTCGGCGCGACAGCACGAAGTGACCGTCGAGCACGCCACGGGCCGCGTCAGCGATCGGGTCCTGCTGGTCGTCACCCTCGCTGAGCACGGTGTAGAAGGCGGTGATCGAACCGCCGCCCTTCTCGCCGTTACCGGCACGTTCCACCAGGCGCGGCAGCTTGGCGAACACCGACGGCGGATAGCCCTTGGTCGCCGGCGGCTCGCCGATGGCCAGGGCGATCTCGCGCTGGGCCTGGGCGTAGCGGGTCAGGGAGTCCATCAGCAGCAGGACGTTCTTGCCCTTGTCGCGGAAGTATTCGGCGATGCGGGTGCAGTACTGCGCGGCGCGCAGGCGCATCAGCGGCGCATCATCCGCTGGCGAGGCGACGACGACCGAACGCTTGAGTCCTTCCTCGCCAAGGATGTTCTCGATGAACTCCTTCACCTCGCGGCCCCGCTCGCCAATCAGCCCGACCACGATGATGTCGGCCTTGGTGAAGCGGGTCATCATGCCCAGCAGCACCGACTTGCCCACACCGGTGCCGGCGAACAGACCCAGGCGTTGGCCACGGCCGACAGTAAGCAGGGAGTTGATCGAACGGATGCCGACGTCCATGGGCTCGTGGATCGGATCTCGCGCCAGGGGGTTGATGATTGGCCCCTCCATCGGCACCCAGTCCTCGGCACGCATGCCACCCTTGCCGTCCAGCGCGCGGCCGACGCCATCGAGCACACGACCGAGCATGGACATGCCCATGGGCAGGCGGCCGGAATCCGGCAGCGGCACCACGCGGGCGCCGGGAGCGATGCCGGCAAGGCTGCCCACGGGCATCAAGTAGATCTTGCTGCCGGAGAAGCCCATCACCTCGGCCTCGACCTGCACCGGGTGATAGCCGCCATCGTTGATCACCTGGCAACGGCTGCCGACCGAGGCCTGCAGGCCTTCGGCCTCCAGGGTCAGGCCGACCATGCGCAGCAGACGACCCTCAACAACCGGCTGCGCCGGCAGGCTCACCGCATCGCTGTAGCCTTGCAGGCGACGGGCGAAACTGACCCGCTCAAGGCGCATCGGTCACATCCAGGTCGATCTGCAGATCCGGCTCCAGCGCGTGGGTCGCCTGGTCGCGCTGCTGTTCGAAGAGCTGCTTCACCGCCTGGGCCAGCCGCGTCTCGACGCTGGCGTCGATGCGCGAGTGTTCGGTCTCGATGCGGCAGCCGCCGGGCAGCAGGCTGTCGTCCTCGATGATCTTCCAGCTCTCCTCGTGGCGGTCGCGCAGGGCCTTCACCAGTTCGAAGTCCTGCGGGTTGACCTGGATGCGGATGTTGCTGGCGCCCATCGGCAACAGCTTCAGTGCCTCGCGCAGCACCTGGCGGATCTGGCTGGAGTCGGTGACCAGTTCGCGTTGCACCACCTGGCGCACCACATGGGTCACCAGGCTGAGCATGCCCGCTTCAAGCATCTGGTCCTGTTCGGCGATCGGCTCCAGCAGCTGGCCCATCAGGGTTTCCAGGTTCTGCAGGCGCGGCTGCAGGGCCGCGTCGGCTTCCTGACGCGCCTTCAGCTGGCCGGCGTGGAAGCCGTCCTTCTCGCCGGCGGAGAAGCCCTCGTTGTAGGCGTCCTGGCGGATCGCCTCGAGCTCCTCCAGCGTCAGCGGCTTGACCTCTTCCTCCGGTACTTCCTCGATCTGTGGCTCTTCTGCCACAGGCTCGGGTTCAGGCTCGGGCAGCGGCTTGATCGGGTCGAAGCTGGGCAGAGACCAGCGGTCGAAGCCCGAGACATCGCGTGCGCGGATCAGCTCGCTGAGTTCCTGTTCGTCTTTGGCCGGGGGCACCACTTAGATCATCTCCTCGCCGCCCTTGCCGCCGAGCACGATCTCACCGGACTCGGCCATGCGCCGCGCAATGGTGAGGATTTCCTTCTGCGCGCTCTCCACTTCGCTGACGCGCACCGGGCCCTTGGCCTCCAGGTCGTCGCGCAGCAGTTCGGCGGCACGCTTGGACATGTTGCGGAAGATCTTCTCGCGGATCGCCTCGTCGGAACCTTTGAGCGCCAGCACCAGCACGTCGGAGGACACTTCCCGCAGCAGCGCCTGGATGCCACGGTCGTCGACGTCGGCGAGGTTGTCGAAGACGAACATGAGGTCTTCGATCTGCCCGGAGAGGTCTTCGTCCACTTCGCGGATGGAGTCCATCAGCGCGCCTTCGACCGAACTGTCGAGGAAGTTCATGATGTCCGCCGCGCGCTTCACGCCACCCATGGTGGTGCGGGTGGAGTTGGCGTTGCCGGCGAACTGCTTCTCCAGGATCAGGTTCAGTTCCTTGAGCGCGGACGGCTGCACGGTGTTCAGCGAAGACACGCGCAGGACGATGTCCAGGCGCACCTTGTGGTCGAAATGGCTGAGCACTTCGGCGGCCTGGTCCGGATCGAGGTAGGCGACCACGATGGCCTGGATCTGCGGGTGCTCGTAGCGGATCACGTCGGCCACGGCGCGCGGCTCCATCCACTTCAGGCTGTCCAGGCCACTGGTGTTGCCGCCCAGCAGGATGCGGTCGATCAGGTTGTTGGCCTTGTCCTCGCCCAGGGCCTGGGTGAGCATCTTGCGGATATAGCTGTCAGCGCCGACGCCCAGGCTGGTCTGGTCGCCGACGATCTCGACGAACTCGCCCATCACCTGCTCGACCTGCTCACGGTGAACATTGCGCATCTGCGCCATGGCCACGCCGACCTTCTGTACTTCCTTGGGTCCCATGTGCCGCAGCACCTGCGCCGCGTCGGTCTCGCCGAGGGACAGCAGGAGGATGGCGGCCTTGTCGACCTTGCTCAGTTTGGCGTTCGCCCGAGGTTCGCTCATGTGCGGTCACTCATCGGAATTGATCCAGTCTTTCACCACCTGAGCCACACGCCCGGGGTCCTGCGCGACCAGGCTCTTGATCGCGTTGAGTTGCGCATCGTAACCCTCGGATGGGCTCGGCAACAGAATACTGGCGGGGCCGCCGAGGCTGACGCGGTCATCCGACAGATCGCCCTCCAGGCCGCCCAGCTCGCCCAGCCCGCCCTCGGCACCCGCGCCACCGGCCACCAGGGCCTTGCTCTTGCTGCCCGAGAGGTTGTTCAGCACCGGACGCAGCACGCCCAGCACCAGCACCAGGATGAAGACGATGCCCAGCACTTGCTTGACCACGTCCCAGAACCAGGGCTGCGAGTAGAACGGCGGAGCGACGATCTCATCGCCCTGCTCGGGAGCGAACGGCGCGTTGATCACGCTGACGCTGTCGCCACGGCTGGCGTCGTAGCCCACGGCGTCCTGTACCAGGCGGGTGAAGCGCGACAGTTCGTCGGCGCTCCACGGCTTGTGGGTCACTTCGCCGGTCTTGGCGTCGGTGATCATCCGGTCATCCAGCACTACCGCGACGGAAAGCCGGCGCAGGCGACCCTGCTGCTGCTTGGTGTAGCTCACCGAGCGGTCCAGCTCGTAGTTGCGGGTGTTCTGCTGGCGCTTGTCGGTCGGGTACGGCGCCAATTCAGGCTTGCCGGTCTTCGGATCGATGATCGGCTGGCCGTTGGCGTCCTTCAGCGGTTGGCCCGGCGCGACAAACTCGGACGGCGCGTTCTGGGTGGCCTTCTGCGGCGCACTGGTGGGCCCCGGCGGCTGGTTCGACAGCGCGCCCGGCACACCCTGCGGGCCGTTGCTGTTCTGCCGTTCCTCGCTGTTGCTCTGCTCGCTGCGCAGCGCCGGCTGGTCCGGGTTGTAGGACTCGGAGGTGGACTCCACCGCGCTGAAGTCGACATCGGCGGACACTTCGGCCTTGTAACGGCCATTGCCCAGCACCGGCTGCAGGATGCTGTGCACGCGCTGGTTGAGGTTGCTTTCCATGCGGCGGGTGTAGTCAAACTGCTTGCCGGCCATGGTCAGCTCGGAGAGCTCCTGCTGGTCGGACAACAGGGTGCCTTTCTGGTCGACTACGGTGACCTGGGACTTGTTCAGCTCCGGCACGCTGGTCGCCACCAGGTTGACGATCGCCAGCACCTGGCTCGGCTCCAGGGTGCGGCCCGGATACAGCTCGACCAGCACCGAGGCGCTGGGCTTGCGGTCGTCGCGAACGAACACCGAGCTCTTCGGAATCGCCAGGTGCACGCGAGCGCCCTTGACGTTGTTCAGGCTGGAAATGGTGCGCGCCAGCTCGCCTTCCAGGCCGCGACGGTAATTGGTCGCTTCCATGAACTGGCTGGTGCCCAGTGCCTGTTCCTTGTCGAGTATCTCGAAGCCGACGTTGTTGTCGGTCGGCGCGACGCCGGCGCTGGCCACTTTCATTCGAGCGCGGCCGAGGTCGTCCGCCTTCACCAGCAGCGCGCCGGAGTTGGGCTCGACCTTGTAGGCGATATCGGCGGCGCTCAGCGCCTCGACCACCTTGTTGGCGTCGACGCCATTGAGGCTGCCGTACAGCGGCTTGTAATCGGGCTGCTGCGACCAGAGCACCATGCCGAAACCGACGGCGATGCTCGCGGCGAGGCCGACCAGCAGGCCGACCTGGCGCAGCACGGGCATGTCCGCGAGGTTTTCGAGGAAGGTCAGGCCCAGCAGCGGCTTCTTCGGCGCGTCGGCGCCGAGCTTGGCGGGAACCTGACTGTCTACGGTGGCGTCAGCCATGACCTGCTACCTCAGACTCAGACCGGCATCTGCATGATGTCCTGGTACGCCTGGACGAGCTTGTTGCGTACCTGGGTCATGGCCTGGAAGGACACAGAGGCTTTCTGCGAAGCGATCATCACGTCGGTGAGATCGACGCCGCTCTGGCCGACTTCGAAGGCGGTGGCCATATCGGTGGCAACCTGCTGGGTGCCGTTCACCTTGTCGACCGCCTGGTTGAGCATCTGCGAGAAGCTCGGCGCGCCCGCCTCGGTCGGTTGCGCGGCCTGCGCCTTCGACTTGGCCATGGCTTCCATCTGCATGGAGCGCATCTCCAGCAGCAGACGATTGAATTCGACACCCTGACTCATTACCTACCCCTCCGACTGGCCGCAGTTTTTTGACGCTACGCGGCTCTTTGCACTGGGGATTGCAACTTGGGTGCCAGGTTTTGGGGGTAGTTTTTTTGATGGGGAGGCTCTGGGATCGGGTGTTCAAAACCGTAGGGCGCGGCTCCCGTAGGAACGGATCTTATCCGCGAAATCTGTCGCGGATGAGTTCGTTCCGACAGGGAAATGCCGACGTATCCCGCCTACGTAGGAGCGGACTCCGTCCGCGATCAACTTCGGTTCGCGAGCAAGTTGCCTATGGGAGTTCATCCTGCTGGGCCGCAGGGCGCATAACGCCTCATGCGTTATCCGCTGTCCTGTTCGGTGTTTATGCGCCGCATCGGCACACGCCGAAGCGGCGCATAAACACCCAAACGAGAACAAAAAACTTCGCGGACAAAGTCCGCTCCTACAGAGACCAAGGCCCACCACCCCCACCAAGAAAAAGCCCGCACAACGGCGGGCCAAGAGGGGAACTCGCAATCCATCAGCTGGCGTACAGATACGCCTCCACATCCATCCCCGCGTCGCGCATCTGCGCCAGTTTGTAGCGCAGGGTACGCGGGCTGATCCCAAGGCGCTCGGCAGCTTCCTTGCGGCGGCCGCGCTCGCTGCGCAGGGTATCGATGATCATCTGGAACTCACGGCGCTTGAGGTCTTCACCCAGGGCACCGGCGTCCTGCACGGCAGGTGACGGAATTTCGACGCTGGCCGGAGCCGGCGCCGGAACTGCGGCGAGCACCGGACGTGGCGCATGACCGATGGGCGCGGTCAGGCAGAGGTCGGCAGCCTGTACCTGGCCACCCTGCTGCAGGATCAGCGAACGCTGGATGGCGTTGTCCAGCTCACGCACGTTGCCCGGCCACGGGTGCGCCAGCAGGGCGGCGCGGGCGTCGGCGCAGAGCGTGACCGGCGCAAGGTTCATCTTGCGGGAGTACTTGGCCAGCAGGCGCTCGGCCAGCGGCAGGATGTCCGCCGGGCGTTCGCGCAGCGGGCGCCAGGCCAGCGGGAACACCGAAAGTCGGTAGTACAGGTCCTCACGGAAACGCCCCGCCGCCACTTCACCGAGCAGGTCGCGGTTGGTGGTGGCGAGCACACGGATGTCCAGGCTGATCGGCTTGCGCGCGCCAACGCGCTCCACCTCGCGCTCCTGCAGCACGCGCAGCAGCTTGGCCTGCAGTCCCAATGGCATCTCGGAGATTTCGTCGAGCAGGATGGTGCCACCATCGGCCAGTTCGAACTTGCCCGGCTGGGCGGCGATGGCGCCAGTGAAGGCGCCCTTCTCGTGGCCGAACAGAGTGGCCTCGAGCATGTTGTCCGGGATCGCCGCGCAGTTGATCGCCACGAACGGCTTGGCCGCGCGCGGAGACTGCTGGTGGATGTACTGGGCCAGCACTTCCTTGCCGGTGCCGGACTCGCCGGAGATCAGCACGGTGGAGTCACTGCGCGCGACGCGGGCAGCCAGCTCCAGCAATTGCCGGCTGGCCGGCTCCAGCGCCACCGGACCGTCACCCTCGACACGGGCGACCGTACCCAGCGCATGACGCGCCACCAGCTCCAGCAGGGCCTTGGGCTCGAAGGGTTTGACCAGGTAATCCGCCGCGCCCTGGCGCATGGCCTCCACCGCGCGGTCCACCGCGCCGTAGGCGGTCATCAGCAGTACCGGCAGCTGTGGATAACGCGCGCGGATCAGGCCCAGCAGCTGGTGCCCGTCCATGCCCGGCATGTTCACATCGCTGATCACCAGGCTGAAGGCATCTTTCTCCAGGGCCGGCAGCGCGGCCTCGGCGCAGTCGACGGCGATGAAGTCGTGCCCGCCGAGCATCAGGGTGTCGGACAGGGCTTCACGCAGGGCGCGGTCGTCTTCGACCAGCAGGACTTTGGCGGCCATGGTGTTCATTCCTTGTGAGCGATGGTTTGAGCGTTGATCAACGGCAGGATCAGGGTGGCGCAGGTGCCACGGCCGGCGCGCGAGCGCAGGCGCAGCTCGCCCTGGTGGGCCTTGGCAACGGCCTTGACCACGGCCAGGCCGAGGCCCGTACCGGTGGTCTTGGTGGTGAAGAAGGGTTCGCCCAGGCGCGCCAGGGTTTCGGCGCTCATACCCGGCCCGTTGTCGCTGATCGACAGACGCAGGCTGTCACCGCGCGCATACAGGTGCACCTTCAGGCGCACGTCGCGGCCGGCAGCCTGGATGGCGTTTTCCACCAGGTTGAGCAACGTGCCGACCAGGGTGTCGCGGTTGCACAGCAACTCGCCCGCGCGGGCGTCGCACTGCCAACGGACGCTCAGGCCGGCAACATGGGATTCGGCGGCAGCGCGCAGGCTGGTGAACAGCTGCGACGGCGCCATGCGGTCCGGCAGTGGCAGTTCGCCGCGGGCGAACACCAGCATGTCGCGCACCTGGTTTTCCAGCTCGTGCAGACGCTCCTTGATCCGTCCGGCGAAGCGCTGTTGCTGCTCCAGCGGCAACTCCTGCTCGCTCAGGTGACTGGCGTAGAGCATGGCGGCGGAAAGCGGCGTACGGATCTGGTGGGCCAGCGAGGCGACCATCCGGCCCAGTGCGGAAAGACGCTCGTGGCGTGCCAACTGGTCCTGCAGGCGACGGGTTTCCGTCAGGTCGTTGAGCAGGATGAGCTGGCCGGGCTCGCCGTTCAGCGAGCGGATGGCGATGGACACGCGGCGTCCATCGCGCAGGGAAACTTCATGGCCGTCGTCGGCACGGGGAGCGAAACTGCGGGAGATCACCTCGCGCCAGAGCATGCCCACCAGCGGCTTGCCGAGCAGCGCGCAGGCCACCGGATTGGCGTCACGCACCACACCCTGGGCGTCGAGCACGATGACGCCGCCGGGCAGCACGTCGAGCAGGCTCTGCAGGCGGTTGGCCAGGCGCTCCTTCTCAGCCAGTTCCTGCATGCGCTGGGCGCTGACCAGGGCCAGCTGGCCCTTGAGCTCGGTGACGCGCGCCTCCAGCAGGCTGTAGGACTCGCTGAGCTGGTTGGACATCTGGTTGAACAGGGCAAAAGCCTGTTCCAGATTCGCGCGGCTGCTCTCCTCCACCGGCCTGTTTTCTTCGACGGGCGCAAGGGCCTCTACAGGCGTGAGGGAGGTGGTTTCGGACTGGCGTTGGGCGACTGGCATCATGCGGTTCTCTCATCCGTCCGACGTCGTAGAACTGTCGGTCGGATGAGTCTTAGCAAACCGCGTGCCGAAAATTTACTCGTTAATTTTCAACGAGTTAGAGAATAGAGAATGGCGGAGGCGTCAATCCTCCGCCATTTCCTCCTCGCGACGGCTCATGCCGTACTTGCGCATCTTCTCCACCAGGGTGGTGCGGCGGATACGCAGGCGTTCGGCGGCACGGGCAACGACACCGGCGGCATCGTCCAGCGCCTGCTGGATCAGGCCCTGCTCCAGATTTGCCAGGTAATCCTTCAGGTCGATGCCTTCGGCCGGCAGCATGGCCGGTGAATCGAGGCCCGGCAGGCCGGCGGTGATCGCCGCGCGCTCTTCCAGCTCCTCGCGCAGGCTGCTCGCCAGTTGCTCGTCCTCGTCGTCGACGTGACGGAATTTCTTCGGCAGCTCGCCGACGCCGATCACGCCGTAGGGATGCATGATCGCCAGACGCTCGACGAGGTTCGCCAGCTCACGCACGTTGCCCGGCCAGTCGTGACGGCAGAGCGACATGATGGCCGCGGAGTTGAAGCGGATCGACCCGCGCTTCTCGTGCTCCATGCGCGAGATCAGTTCGTTCATCAGCAGCGGGATGTCCTCCACGCGCTCGCGCAGCGGGGCCATCTCGATGGGGAAGACGTTGAGGCGGTAGTACAGGTCCTCGCGGAAGCTGCCGTCCTCGATCATCTTCTCGAGGTTCTTGTGGGTGGCGGCGATGATGCGCACGTCCACGTTCTGCGTCTTGTTGCTGCCCACCCGCTCGAAGGTGCGCTCCTGCAGCACGCGCAGCAGCTTGACCTGCATCGGCAGCGGCATGTCGCCGATCTCGTCGAGGAACAGGGTGCCGCCGTTGGCCAGCTCGAAACGGCCGGCGCGGCTGGTGATGGCGCCGGTGAAAGCGCCCTTCTCGTGGCCGAACAGTTCGCTTTCCAGCAGCTCCGCCGGGATCGCGCCGCAGTTGACCGGCACGAAGGGCGCGTCGCGGCGCTTGGAATGGTAATGAAGGTTGCGCGCGACCACTTCCTTGCCGGTGCCGGACTCACCAAGGATCAGCACGCTGGCGTCGGTGTCGGCGACCTGCTGCATCATCTGCCGCACCTGCTGGATGGCACGGCTGGTGCCCACCAGGCTGCGGAACAGGTTGGGCTCGCGCTGGCGGCCTCGCTCGCGAGCCTGGTCGTACATCTCGCGGTAGACCTGGGCACGGTGCAGGGAGTCGAGCAGCTTGTTGTAGCTGGGCGGCATTTCCAGGCTGGCCAGCACGCGGCGACGTAGCTCATCGGGCCAGTCAGCGGGCACCGGCTCGCCGATCAGCAGCACCGGCAGGAATTCGTCCCAGGCCGCTACCTGCTTGAGCAGCTCCAGCGCCCCGCCCTTGCTTTCCACGTTGCCGAGCAACACGCAGAGCACATCGCGGCTGCCGTTGGGCAGCGCGTCGACCGCCTGGCGCCAATCCTGGCTGCCGCAGGAGATCTGGTCCTCGCCAAGGAAGCCGATGATGACCGAGAGATCACGGCACCGGTCCTGGTTATCGTCGATCAGGAGGATCTTGGTTTCGCGCCACATCTTTAGCTTGTCATCCCGGGGCTTTGAGGCCGTCGAACGGCGCAGAGACGAGACTGGCGAAAGCACAATTCCCCGTGTTCGCCAGCATTTGGCCACTAGTAAAGTCAAAAATGTGGCAAGAGTCAAATTTATGGCGTGTTTTTTTTGATGCTGCCCGACGAAGGGCACTGACCCGGGTCATGGCATTCGAACTGAGAGCCAGTTCGCACAAACTCGACGGCGGCCCGTGGGGCCGCCCGGGGAAACCGATCCGAACGGATCAGCCGAACATCTGGTAGACCTTGGCGCCCTGGCTGGAGCGGCGCACGGCGGTCAGCTCCTCGCCAATGGCGGTACGCTGGGCGGTGCAGACCTTGACCAGCTCGGCATAGAGCGCCAACAGCTGCTCCATGGTATCGCGCAGGGCCTGCTCGTCGCGCTCGGCATCCTGCATGGCCACGTCCACCTGCTCGCGGCACATCCGGTCCAGTTCGCCGATGGCGTCCCAGTCCTTGCTGTGCATCGCGGCACAAAGCGCGGCACGGGTTTCATTGAGTTGTTGCATGGCCTGATTCATGACTCGTCCTTCCTTCAGGCGGCGATTGCGTCCCAGCCCGACTTCACTTCGCGCAGCAGGCCGGAGAGCTCGTCGAGGATGGCGGCGTCGCCATTGCGATTGGCCTCCAGCAGGCGCTCGGTCATGTAACCGTAAAGTCGATCAAGGTTCAACGCCAGCTCGCCGCCCTGCTCCAGGTTCAGCGCCTCGCGCAGCCCGCCGACGATGCCGATGGCCTTGCTGATCAGCTCGCCACGCTCGGCCAGCTGGCCACGCTCGATGGCACCACGGGCTTGCGCCATGCGCTCCAGACCACCCTGCATCAGCATCTGGATCAGGCCGTGCGGCGACGACTCGGCGACGCGCGACTCCAGGCTGACTTGCTGGTATTGCTTCATGGCTCTCATGGCGTACATGGCAGGCTCCTGCGGGGAATTCATCTACTGACCAAGGTATCGGCCGGTAGTGCAGGAGCTTTATCGTCAATTGGGAATTTTTTTCTGACCGTCGCGCGAGCCCGTTCAGGGCGTCGCGCGGGCAATGGATTTAGCCATTCTTGTTGGCGAAGGGCATGCTTGCCAGTTGACTGGCGAGGTTGTTGCCAGTCTTGGTGAGCTCGGCGACCAGGTTGTCCATGGTCGAGAACTGCTTGTTCAGGCGGTCCTGCAAGGCGGCGATACGCAGATTGAGGTCCGACTGCTGCTTGTCGACGCTGCTCAGCGTGCGCTGCAGGATGTCGGTACGCTGATCGAGGATGCCATCAGCGTCCGTGTAGGCTTTGAGCTTGCCGCCGAGGCGACTGGCCAGTCCGTTATCGCCGGTGAAATAGGCCGAGACGCCTTCGAAGTCGGAGCTGACGGCCTTGGCAAGCTTGTCGCTGTCGATCTCCAGGGTGCCGTCTTTCTTCGTGGTCACGCCCAGGCTGGCCAGGCTGTTGAAACTGCCGCCATTGGCGTTGGGAGCAACCATCTCGTTACGCACTGCGCTCAGCATCGAGCGGATCGAAGCGTCGCCCACCAACGGGCCGGTGACAGGGGCCTTGTCCTCGCCAACGGACGTGACCTTGGTTTGCGCATTGGTGTAGGTGATGAGCTTGTTGTACGCATCAACAAACTTCTGCACGTTCGCCTTGACGCCATCCTCGTCACGACCGACGGTCAGGGTGACTGGAGTGTCCGCGGCGGTCACCTTGGTCAGATTGATGCTGACGCCCTCGATTGCCGAGGTCACGGTATTCGTATCGCTGACGACCGAAAGACCATCCACTGTCAGCTTCGCGCTTTGCGCCTTGGTCACATAGCCGCCAAGCCCTGCCGCCTTGTCGGCATCCGTCAGCGAGGCCAGGCTTTGGGCGGTGGCAGGGTCGAATGCCAGCTTGCTCAGGCTGGTATCACCGTTGGTGCCCTCCCCCGAGACCTCGACCTTGATGTCGTTGCCATCGCCGGACTTGGTACTGTTGAGCACCAGGCGGGAACCGGAAGCGTCCGAAATAATGGTGGCGGTGATGCCGGAGGTGGAAGATTGCTTGTTGATCGCATCCCGCACGCCAGCCAAGGTGTTGTTGGTGGGGTCGATATCGATCGAAGCGACCTCGCTGTCACCCAGCGACAGCTTCAGCGTGCCGCTGTTGAACTTGACGTCAGTGCTACTGGCAACCGACTGAAGGGCGACCTTGCTGGTGCCAGCCAACTGCTGAACCTGGACCTGATAGCTGCCTGCGGCGGCACTCTGTGTCGCAGTAGCCTTGAAAATGCTTTCGTCCGATGACTTGGCGGTACGCGCCAGGAAGGACGATGGGCTGTTCAGCGCTACCAGTGCACTCTGGAAATCACTGATGGCACTCTTGAGCTGCCCCAGGGAGGTGAGTTTGGTGGTGGTGCTCTTGGAGAGTGTGTCCAGCTGGGTCTGCTTGGGCGACTTCTCAAGATTGACGATCGACGTAATCAGGGCTGTGTAGTCATTCCCTGTCGCGATCCCGGTTACACCTGCCATCTTCCACCTCCGTCAAAATTCCGCGAGCAATAGTCCTTGCCGCATCAATGAGGCAAGCACCATGCCAATGCAACCAACCCGCGTCAGGCGCGGGCCTCGAACATCAAGCTGCGCATATCGTCGAGCCGGGCGGCAAGCTTTAGTACTTCCTCGGAAGGAATTTGCCGCACCACCTTGCCGGATTCGCCATCGATGACCTTGACCACCACATCGCCGGTGGAGTCGTCGATGCTGAAATTCAGGTTTCGCGTGACCGACTGCGCATAGGACTGAATGCTGGCAACCGCGGTATCCAGCTGGCCGCGCTGATCCTGCGCACGGCTGGCGGCATCCTGCTGCGCTTCCGGTGCGGCGCTATCAGAGCGCGCACTCCCGGCGGGCGTGGTAGCCGTCTGGGTCTTGCCGCCACCCAGCAGCGTAGTCGAAGCGATGTTCATGATGTCCATCTGCATCCCCTCGGAAAAGGCAAAAAGGAGGAAGGGTTTCCCCCTCCTCCTGTGGCTGCCTCAGAACCCGATCCGGTATTAGCGGAGCAGGCTGAGTACCGACTGCGGCAGCTGGTTGGCCTGGGCCAGGATCGCGGTACCGGCCTGCTGCAGTACCTGGTTCTTCGACAGCGACGCGGTTTCCGCGGCGAAGTCGGTGTCCTTGATACGGCTACGGGCAGCGGAGGCGTTCTCCGAGATGTTGGTCAGGTTGTCGATGGTGTTGCTGAAGCGGTTTTGCACGGCACCGAGGTCAGCGCGCTGGGAGTCGATCGCAGCCAGGGCGTTATCGATCACCGCGATGGCGTTCTGAGCGCCGGAAGCGGTGGAGATGTCGACGTTGGCCACGGTGGACTGCTGAGCAGTGGTGCCGCCGAACAGCTTGGCTGCGCCGGCGCCAGAAACGGTGTACGCGGTCGGCGAGTTCAGTTGAACGTAGCCTTCGACGCTGCCGCCGCCAGCAGCGACTGCGGCGGCAGTACCGAATTTGCCATCGGCACCCTGAATGCTGACGTTGATCTTGCCCGCAGTGCCGCTACCACTTTCAGTGATGGCGCCGAAGGTGACGTTCTCGCCAGTGGCGGAAGTGATGGTCAGGGCTCCGGTCTTGTCGACGCTGGCAGTGATCCCCAGCTTGGCGCCGTTGGAGTTCATCTGGTCAGCGAGATCCTTGGTGCTGTTGACACCAGCGAAGTTAACGCTTGCGCTCCCCACGGTCACCTGGAAGGACAGGCCTTCGCCAGCAGCTACACCCGAAACGTCGGCCTTGAATACGGTACGCGCAGTAGCGCTCAGGCCCGGAATGGCGCCATCAATCTCAGCCGCCGCGCCCTTGGCGCTGTCGGAGGTCAGGGTCAGGGCAGCGGTGGAACCACCGCCAGTGATATTCACGGCACCATAAGCGGCCGGAGCAGCAACTAGAGTGCCAGCCTCAGTGGCCGGAGTAGCACCGTTGTTACCCAGCTGGTAGGAACCAATGGCGCTGGCTTTTGCGCTCTGCAGGCTGACGTCGATGGTTTCGTAGGCGTTGGAACCGACCTGGAAGCTGGAGGAACCGAAGGAGCCGTCCAGCAGCTTGCGACCACCGAAGGTGGTGGTGTCGGCGATACGGGTCAGTTCGGCCTGCTGGGCGGACACTTCTTTCTGCAGGGCGGCACGGTCGGCATCGCTGTTGGAGCCGTTGGCGGACTGCAGGGACAGGTCACGGATACGCGACAGGATGTTGGTGGACTGCTGCAGGGCACCTTCAGCGGTCTGCGCCAGGGAGATGCCGTCGTTGGCGTTGCGGGTGGCGACGTTCAGACCATTGATCTGGTTGGTCAGACGGTTGGAGATCTGCAGGCCGGCGGCGTCATCCTTGGCGCTGTTGATGCGGTAACCAGTGGACAGACGCTGCAGCGAGGTGCTCAGCGCGTTGGACGAGCCATTGAGGTTACGCTGGGTGTTGAGGGAAGCAATGTTCGTGTTGACGGTAAGGGCCATGATGGTCTCCTTCAGAGGTCCTGTTCGTTCCTGAGCGTGCGATATCTCGGCCTGCTTGCTCAGGGACACCAAGAATTCGCATTCGAACTATGTATCGGCGCTGATCCGGTGAGCTTTAGAAAAAAATTCAAGAGATTTTTTCAGCTTTTGAATCAGGTACTTGCAGCGAGCTTTCGCCAAACCAACCTGTAGGGGCGAGCTTGCTCGCGAACGGATTTCCCGGCAGATCCAGAGCCGGGTGGGTTCGCGAGCAAGCTCGCTCCTACAACCTGGACTCCATGCAGAAACAGTGTCGACAAAAAAGCCCACGGCTTTAGGCACGTGGGCTTGTTTGATCATCGGCACTGATCAGTTGAGGTAGTTGAACAGGCTCAGGCCGCTGATCTTCACGTAGCTCTGCTGCGCCGCCTGGAGGATGGTGGACTGCATCGACAGGCGCGACAGCGCCTCGGCGTAGTCCAGGTCCTGCAGGTCGGAAATGACCCCGGTGTTCACCAGCTTCACGTCGTCAATGAAGGTCTCGGTGGAGTCGATCACGTTGAGTCGCGCGCCGATCTTGCCCTGCCCCGAAAGCACCTGGGTGTTCACCGAGTCGAGGTTGGAGATGGCCACCGCGGTGGAGTCGCGGATCGCGTAGTTGCCCGCCTGGTCGTCGGTGGCGCTGGACAGCGCCTTGCGCAGGTCGGCCACGACGTTGAGCAGGCCCTTTTTCTCGGTGGACGGGTCGCGGTTGACCTTGAAGGTATCGCCCGCCGCCGGCGTGCCGTCGATCTGCACCTTCACGCCGCCGTACTCGACGAAGTCGTTGGTCTGCGGATTGTCGTCGATGGCGCCGGTCTTCAGGGGCGTGTAGCTGGCCGGCAGGGCTGGGTCGTTGAGGTTGTAGACCTCGTAGTTCTTGCTGTCGAGGAAGCGGATGCCAATGCCGTCGGTGGCCGCTGGCGGCACGCTCGACGGGAAGGTGCCGTCATAGGCCTGCTTGTCGGTGACCAGCCCCAGCGAGACCCGCCCAGTGCCGGTGTTGGTGGCGGCGGCGCCGGTGGTCACACGGTTGACGTTGGCCGCGCTGTCGAACAGCAGCTTGCCGCTGTCGCTGATGCCCAGCAGCGTGCTACTCGCGATCTGCACCTGGCGCTGGCTTTCGTCGCCCTGGTAGGTGTAGGTGCCGTCGGGGTTGCGCACGAAGGGCTGGGTATCGCCCTGGCTGCCGGAGAACAGGTACTTGCCGCTGGCGTCCTTGCTGTTGAGCAGGTTCATCAGCTCGTCCTCGCGCTGCGAGAGCTCGGTGGCGAGGGAGTTCTTGTCGGTGGAGTCCAGCGCGCCGTTGCCCGCCTGCACGGCGATTTCACGAACGCGCTGGATGACGTTGCCCACCGACTGCAGGATCGACTCTTCCGAGTTGAGGCTGTTCTTCGCCGCCGTGATGTTGCTCTTGTACTGGTCGTTGAGCGACTGCTCCTGGCTCAGTTGCAGCAGGCGCACCGAGGCCACCGGGTCGTCCGCCGGGGTGAGGATGCGCTTGCCGGTGCTGATCTGCTCCTGGGTGCGGGTGACGTTGCCGTAGTTCTTCTGCAGGCCGCCGACCGAGTTGTTGTATGCCTGGATGGTGGAGATACGCATGGTCAACTTCCTCTATCAGCGGAACGCGCCGATCAGCGTGTCGAACAGGGAACGGGCGACCTGGATCACCTGGGCCGACGCACTGTAGTACTGCTGGAACTGGATGAGGTTGGCCGCCTCTTCGTCGAGGTTCACGCCCGACAGCGAGTCGCGGTTGTCCTGCGCCTGCTTGAGCACGGTAGCGCTGGCGTCGGCGTTGTTGCGCACCTGCGCGGTCAGGGTGCCGATGCGCTCCACCAGGCCGCCGTAGGAGTCGTTGAAGCTGGCGCCGGTGCTGCCGGTGCCGCCCACGGTGGGCTTGCTCTGCAGGCCGGAAAGCGCCAGCGCGTTGCTGTTGTCGGAGATGCCCTTGGTGTTCATGCCCAGGGTGAAACTGTCGCCGGCCTGGGGCGCACCGCTCAGGGTGAATTCGTAGCTGTACTTGTTGCCGCTGCCCGGATCGGTGTAGTCCAGGCGCATCGTATTGGTCTGCCCGGCGGTCAGTCCGGTGGTCGAGGGCGACACGTAGTTCAGCGTGGCGCCGGCCGGCAACGCACCGGTCAGGGTATTGGTGGTGGCGTCGAAGCTCAGGCTCAGGCCATTGGCGCCGAACAGGTTCTGCAACTCGCCAACCACCACCGGCGACGGGCCGCTGGTGAGCTTGGGCTGACCGATGGCGCCGGTGCCACGGTTGTTGGTGGTGGCTTCGCTGCGCGCGGTGCCGGCGAAGGCCAGCTGGTCGCCCTTGGTCAGCACCGTCTGGATGTCCGACGCGCCACGCCGGGTGGGCTGCAGGGTGTAGCCGTCGCCGGCCGGCGGCAGGCTGTTCATGGTCACCTGGAAGCCCTGGTCGCCACCGCTGCCGTCGGCGAAGCTCAGGGTGTAGGGGCCGGTGCCGCTCACGGTGACGTTGATCGACGCGTTGTCGGAGAGGCGCCGCGCCGTGAAGTTGCTGCCGTCAAACTCCAGGCGGTAGTCGCTGGCACCGAGCTTGCTGGTGTCGGTGATGTTCAGGTTGGGGCTGACGGTGCCGGTGTTGCTGGACTGGGCGACGACCCGCAGCGCGCTGATGCTCGGGTCGTTGATGTCGCCGAACAGCCGGCTGCCGGCATTGCCGGACAGGTCCAGGCCCTGCCCGAGCTGCTTGTTGACGGTATCGGCGAAGGTGACGGCGATCTGCCCGAGCTTGTTGTACGACGCGTCCAGTGCGGTGTCGCGGTAGGCCAGCAGGCCGCCCATCTGGCCGCCGGACACCTGCGAGGTGATGGTCTGCACGGCGCTGCCGCTGACCAGTTGCACCTGGAAGCGGGTCGGATCGTCCTTGCCCGGCACCACCTGCAGCGCCGAGGTGGTGGTGCCCACCACCAGCGGCTGACCGGTGCCGATGAACAGGTTGACGCTGCTGTCGTCCTGGGGAACGGCCTGCACGCCAATCAGCTCGGAGAGCTTGCGAATGGTTTCTTCGCGCGCGTCGATCAGGTCGTTGGGCTGGCCGCCGGACGCCTTGGCCTTGGCGATGGCGTCGTTGTAGCTGGCGACGCTGGTCGCCAGGGAATTGACCTGGTTGGCCAGCGAGCCGAGCTGCTGGTTGATTAGGCTGTTCTGCTTGTCGAGCTGGTCGTACAGGGTATTGAAGGACTTCGACACCCCCTGCGCCTCCGCCAGCAGCGCCTCGCGGCCCTCGGTGGCGGACGGGTTGGCGGCGGCGGTCTGCAGCGCGGCGAAGAACTTCTGCAGCGCCGGGCTGATGCCGGTGGTGGTGTCGGAGAGCAAGGCGTCGAGCTGTTCGATCTGCCCCTGGAAGGCGCTCAGTTCATTGGTCTGGCTGGTGGCGCTGCGTACCTGGGAGAACAGGAAGTCGCTGGCCAGCCGGCGCACGTCGACCACCTGGCTGCCCGAACCGATATAGCCGGCACCGCTGTACTGCGGGATGCCGGTCTGCTGCACCGATTGCTGGCGGGAATAGCCGGGGGTGTTGACGTTGGTGATGTTGTGGCCGGTCACCGTCAACGACGTCTGGCTCGAACGCAGGCCCGACAGGCCAATGGACAGTAGATCGCTCATGTTCCTATTTCCTTATCCCTGGGGCGGGGTGTCCGCCGCGGCAACCGCCTGGTACACCTGCATCTGCTTGGCAATCTGCGCGACCTTGCGGGCGTAGTTCGGATCGGTGGCATAGCCGGCGCGCTGCAGTTCCTTCATGAACTGTTCGGGACGCCCGGTGGAGTCCAGTGCGCCCGAATAGCGGTCGTTGTTCTGCAGGAAGCTCACGTAGTCGTTGAAGCTCTGCTCGAAGGAGTCGTAGGAGCGGAACGCCGCGACTTCCTTCACTTTATTGCCGTTCACGTATTCGCTGGTCACCGCCCGCGCGGAGTCGCCGTCCCAGCTGGAACCGGTCTTGATGCCGAACAGGTTGTGGCTGCTGGAGCCATCCTGGTCGCGAATGATGGATTTGCCCCAGCCGGTTTCCAGTGCTGCCTGGGCTACCAGGTAGCGCGGATCGACACCGATGCGCTGGGCCGCTTTCTGCGCCATCGGCAGCATGGTGGCGACGAAGTCGTCCGCCGAACCGAAGGCCGACTTGCCCGGCGCCAATGGCGGCTGGGCGTAGCGGCGACCGCTGACATCCTGGGCTCCAGCGGCGGCGTCGATGGCGTCCACGGCATTGGCGTAGGACTTGGCGGTCTGCCAGTCGTTGCCGGCCAGCGGCTTGCCCTGCTCTTCCGAGGTCGCGGCGCCCGGCACGATACCGGCCATCACGCGGTCGGCCAGCCTGCCCGGCAGGGACAGGCGGCGGGCGTTGAGCATCTTCGAGTCGTCACGGCCTTCCGCCGGTTGCGGCAAGGGCTTGCCGCTGGCGTTGACGCCAGTGGTGGACGGCCAGGCGGAGGTCTCGGCAGCCTTGGCGAAGGGGTTCGCGGCGCCGGTGCGCTTGCCGCCGCTCATCTTCGACAGCTGACGGGTCAGTACGTCCGACAGACCGATGCCACGGCCCTTGGTGGACAGGCTGACGGACAGCTGCTGGTCGTACATTTCCTGGTACTGCTTGGTGGTCGCGGTGTTCATGAAGTTGCCTTCGGCGAGCACGTCGTTGGCCGAGCGCATCGACTTGAGCATTTCGTTCATGAACAGCGATTCGAATTCCTGGGCAACCTTGCGGATGTTGCCTTCGCTGTCGCGCCCGGCGCCGTTCTTCAGTTGCGCCAGGCGGTTGAGGTCGGTGTAGGCCCCGGAGTTGGTGCCGCTGCTCGTGTTACCAAGCGAGCCGGCGGAAAGCAGTTTGGCATCCACGACGGCGTCCTCAGATCACGATCAGGTCGGCTTGCAGCGCGCCGGCCTGTTTCAGGGCTTCGAGGATTGCCATCAGGTCGCTGGGCGCGGCGCCCACCTGGTTAACGGCACGGACGATTTCATCCAGCGTGGTGCCCGGGCCGAACTTGAACATCGGCTTGGCTTCCTGGTTGGCGCTCACGTTCGAGTTCGGCACCACGGCAGTCCGTCCGTTGGAGAACGGGGCGGGCTGGCTGACGATGGGGTCTTCGGTGATGGTCACGGTGAGGCTGCCGTGGGTCACGGCGGCCGGCGACACACGCACGTTCTGGCCGATCACGATGGTGCCGGTGCGCGAGTTGATGATGACCTTGGCCACCGCTTCGCCGGCCTGCACGTCGAGGTTTTCCAGCACCGACATGTAGTCCACGCGCTGGTTCGGGTCCAGCGGTGCGCTGACGCGTACCGAACCGCCGTCGATGGCCTGGGCCACGCCTGGGCCGAGCAGCTCGTTGATGCGGTCGACGACGTGCTTGGCGGTGGTGAAGTCCGGGCGATTGAGGTTCAGGGTCAGGCTGTTGCCCTGGTCGAAGCCGCTCGGCACCGAGCGTTCCACGGTGGCGCCCGCCGGAATGCGGCCGGCCGACGGGACGTTGACGGTGATCTTCGAACCGTCGCGGCCTTCGGCGTCGAAGCCGCCGACCACCAGGTTGCCCTGGGCCACGGCGTAGGTCTGGCCGTCGATGCCCTTGAGCTGGGTCATCAGCAGGCTGCCGCCGCGCAGGCTCTTGGCGTTGCCGATGGAGGACACGGTGATGTCGATGGTCTGGCCCGGCTTGGCGAAGGCCGGCAGGTCGGCGTGCACGGACACCGCGGCGACGTTCTTGAGCTGCACGTTGCCGACGTTGGCCGGCACCTTGATGCCGAACTGCGCCAGCATGTTGTTGAAGGTCTGCAGGGTGAAGGGCGTCTGGGTGGTCTGGTCGCCGCTGCCATCGAGGCCCACGACCAGGCCGTAGCCGATCAGCTGGTTGTTGCGCACGCCCTGGATGGTGGCGATGTCCTTGAGTCGCTCAGCCTGAGCAGCCGGAATCACCAACAACGCACAAAGCACCGCCAGAGCGTAGGAGCGGACTCCGGCGGCGAACGCTACCCACGTTTTTCCAGAGGCAATCATGCTCACCACCTCAGAACGGGAACAGCGGGTTGAGGAAGAAGCGATCGAACCAGCCCGGCTGGCTCGCATCGGCAAACGCACCGGTGCCCGAGTAGGTGATGCGCGCGTCGGCCACGCGGGTGGACGCCACGGTGTTGTCGGTGGCGATGTCGTCGGCGCGGATCAGGCCGGCGATGCGCACCAGCTCGTTGCCGGTGTTCAGGGTCATCCACTTCTCGCCGCGCACGGCGAGGATGCCATTGGGCATGACCTCGGCCACGGTGACAGTGACCGAGCCGGTCAGGCTGTTGCTCTGCCCTGCCTGGCTGTCGCCCTTGGCGTTACGGGTGCCGGCGTATTCGGCGCTCAGGCTGAGGTCGCCGCTGCCGACGGGGTTGTTGGTGGTCAGGCCGCCGCCGAACATCGAGGTCAGGCCGAGCTTGGTCTTGCTGTCCTTGGAGATGTCCGAGTTGGCTTTCTTGCTGGCCTGGGTCTTCTCGTTGAGGGTGATGGTGATGATGTCACCCACGCGGAAGGCCTTGCGGTCGCCATAGAGGTTGTTGTCGAAGCCGGTCTGGTAGATCGAACCGTTGTTCTGCGCGGCAGGCATCGGGGTGCGCGGCAGCACCGGGGCGTAGTAGGGGTCGTCCGGTTTCGGCGGAGGACTGACGCACCCGGCCAGCGCGGCGATGGCCAGCAACGGAAGAAGATGGGAACGGTTCATTTACAGCTACCTCTCGGGGAGAGCGACTTCGGTTTCACCAGAGCCCGTGGGCTCCGTCATTCATTCACTAAAGGTTCTGGGTCACGAACGACAGCATCTGGTCGGCGGTGGAGATGACCTTGGAGTTCATCTCGTAGGCGCGCTGGGTGGTGATCATGTTCACCAACTCCTCGACCACGTTGACGTTGGAGTTTTCCAGGGTGTTCTGCTGCACGGTGCCCAGGCCGGTCAGGCCTGGAGTGCCGACTTGCGGCGCGCCGCTGGAGCCGGTTTCCAGGAACAGGTTGCCACCGATCGCCTGCAGGCCGGCCGGGTTGACGAAGTCGGCGGTCTGGATGTTGCCGATGATCTGCGGCTGCGGGTTGCCCGGAGTGGTCACCGACACGGTGCCGTCCTGGCCGACGGTGAAGGTCTGGGTCTCGTTCGGCACGACCACGGCCGGCTCCAGCGCGTAACCGTTGGAGGTAACGATCTGGCCATTGGAGTTCAGGTGGAAGCTGCCGTCGCGGGTATAGCCGACGGTGCCGTCGGGCATCAGTACCTGGAAGAAGCCGCGGCCGTTGATCGCCATGTCCAGCGGCTGGTCGGTGGTCTGCAGGCTGCCTTCGGTGAAGTTCTTCTGGGTGCCGACGATGCGCACACCGGTGCCCAGCTGCAGGCCCGACGGCAGCTGGCTGTCCTGGGTGGAGTTGGCGCCGGGCTGACGTTTGATCTGGTACAGCAGGTCCTGGAACTCCGCGCGGTCGCGCTTGAAGCCCGTGGTCGAAACGTTCGCCAGGTTGTTGGAAATGGTGGTCAGGTTCATGTCCTGGGCCGAAAGACCCGTCTTGCTGACCCACAGTGCCGGAAGCATCGTCGTTCTCCTCGGGCGCCGGATTCATGGCGCCTCGATCTGGTGATTAGCTAAATTGCAAAACCCGCGCCATGGCCGCCGAATCGTCTTCAGCGGTGCGCATCATCTTTACGTGCAGCTCGAACTGGCGGGACAGCGAGAGGATCGATGTCATCTCCTCCACCGCGTTGACGTTGCTCGCTTCGAGGAAGCCCGACTCGACCTTGGCGTTGGCATCGGCCTGCGGTGCCGGCTGGCCCGGCTGCTGCTTGATGCGCACCAGGCCGTCGAGGCCCTTCTCCAACTGCTTGGGGTCCGGGGTGACGAGCTTGATGCGGTCCACCTCGGCCACCACGCTAGGGTTGTCGCCCAGGCCACGAATGCTGATGGTGCCGTCTTCACCGATGTCGATCTTTTCCTGCGGCGGCACGGCAATCGGCCCGCCATTGCCGATCACCGGCAAACCGTCGCCGGTGCGCAGCTGGCCGAGGGCGTCGATTTCCAGGCTGCCGGTACGCACGTAGGCTTCACCGCCATCGGGCGCCTGCACGGCGATCCAGGCACCAGCCTTGGCGGCGACGTCGAGGTCGCGGCCGGTCTCCTGCAGGCTGCCGGCGGTGAAGTCGGTAGCCGGACGCTCGCTCATGGCGTAGACCCGCGCCGGGAAACTGTCGCCGAACACCTGCATCGAGCGCGCCTGCTCGAAATCACGGCGGAAGCCGTTGGTGGAGATGTTCGCCAGGTTGTTGGCGTGAGCGCGCATTGCCATGGTGTTCTGGCTCGCTCCGCTCATCGAGACGTACAGCATCTTGTCCATCGAATCCTCCAGGCCCGCGGCGATTGCCGGTCGCGGGTGTCATGGAGGCTATTCAGCAAGGGGCGTGCCAGAACCGAAAAACAGGCTCAACACACTGATATACAAGGATTTTAAAAAAGATAAGGTTCCCGAAGGAGCCTTTCGAAGCCGGTGGCGGCGAGGGTCTGCCGCCTCCGGCAAAGGGGATTTGCCGCCTGTACCGCATCTTTATAGGAGGGCGCCTGAACGCAAGGCGCAACGGCGTACAACCGCGAACGGGTGTACGCCCTACGGGACGGTTAGCGCAGGTTGATGATGGTCTGGGTGACCGCATCCTCGGTCTGGATGGTCTTGGCGTTGGCCTGGTAGTTGCGCTGGGCGACGATCAGGTCCACCAGCTCGCTGGACAGGTCGACGTTGGACGACTCCAGCGAGCCCGACTGCAAGGCGCCGAGGGTGCCCGAGCGCGGGGTGCCGATCACCGGCTCGCCGGACTCCGAGGACTGCACCCAGGAGGTCTTGCCGATCGGCGTCAGCCCCTGGACGTTGGCGAAGTTCGCCAGCACCACCTGCCCCTGCACCTTGGACTGGCCGTTGGTGTAGCGGGCGAAGATGTTGCCCTGGTCGTCGATCTCCAGGCCCGAGAGCTGCCCGGTGGTGTAGCCGTCCTGGTTGACGCTGTTCACCGCGAAGGCGGTGGCGTACTGGGTGGACTTGCGGATGTCCACGGTAATGCCGCCCGAGTTCGCGGTGGCGCCGTTGGCACTCCAGGTCGGCGGGGTCTTGCCGTCGGAGATTGCCGGGACCCAGTCGCCCATCACCAGGGTGCCGTCGGTAGGGTTCACCGAGAAGGCATTGCCGGTGCCGTTGTTCACCGGGGTCTGGGTCAACAACTGGCCAGCCGGACTGAAGGTCAGATTGACCTGGTACGGGCTGCTGCCCATGCCGCTGACCGCCGCCAGCACGCTGGCCGCAGTCGCGCCAGTGGCCGTCGCCGCGGCATTGGCGGCGGCAATGGCGGCAGGCGTGGCACCGGAACCGGCAACGGCGGCGGCAACGCTGGCCGGGGTCGCGCCAGCCGTACCGGCGGCGGTGGTCGCCGCGCTGATGGCCGTGGAATCATCGGTCGGATTGGCCGGGTTGCGGCCATCCACCAGCACGTTCATGGTCCAGTCGTTGGGGCCGGTCTTGGTGAAGTACTGGGTCAGCACGTGGGCGTTGCCCTGGCTGTCGTAGATGTTCACCGAGGTCGAGGAGTTGTAGGTGGTCGGGTCGGCGGCGTTGAACGGAGTGACCGTCGGCGTGGTGTTGGTGGAGTTCAGGTTGAAGGTCTGGGCGATCTGGCTGGTGGCCTTCGGCGCCTGGTTGCTGGTCTCGATGTGCAGGTCGCCGACCACGCCGTTCTGCAGCTGGCCCTGGGCGTTCACCGCGTAGCCCTGCAGGCGATAGCCGTTGTTATCGACCACATAGCCGTTCTTGTCGGTGCCGAAGTAGCCGGCGCGGGTATAGCTGACCGCACCGTTGTTGCTGGTGACGAAGAAGCCGTTGCCATTGATGGCCATGTCCAGCGCGTTCTGCGTGGCATCGATGGTGCCCTGGTTGAACAGCTGCGAGACGTTGGACAGCAGCACGCCGCTGCCCACCGGGTTCTTGCCGGTACCCAGCACGGAAGCGGCATACACATCGGAGAACTCCGAGCGCGACTGCTTGAAGCCGACGGTGCTGGCGTTGGCGATGTTGTTGCCGGTGGTATTCAGGTCACTGGAAGCGGCCTTGATACCGCTGAGCCCGATATTGAAAGACATGGAATCTCCTTGTCGGAATCGCCGACACGAATCTGTTCAGTCGGGCCCAAAGCCCGCCAGCGGCGCGTTACTGGCCGATGATCTGCACTTTGGAAAGCCCGATGCTGCCCAGCCCGGCCAGGTTCAGCGTCAACTCGCCGCCGTTCTGTCCAAGGGTCACGCTGTCGACGTTGGCCGGCAGGAAGGTGGTCAGGCCGTAGGTCTTGCCTTCGTAGTTGGTCTGCGCCTCGAACTTGTAGCGTCCCGGCGGCACGAGATTGCCGCTGGAGTCCTTGCCGTCCCACATGAAGCTGACGTTGCCGGCAGCCTGCTGGCCCATCTCGACGCGGTTCACCAGGGTGCCCTTGTCGTCGTAGACGTTGACCCAGCTGTTGGCGGTGGAAATCGGCATCGTATAGGTGCCCTTGAAGGTCTCTGAGGTGTCGACCATCGACTTGTCGGTCGGCACGATGACCTTGCGCCCCACCAGCGAGGACGCCTGCAGCGCCTGGGACGACTGGTAGTTGGAGAGCATGCTGTCCATGCTCGTGTTCAGCGACTGGATGCCTTCCACGGTACTGAACTGCGCCAGCTGGGCGATGAACTCGCCGTTCTGCTGTGGCGACATCGGGTCCTGGTTGTTCATCTGCGCGACCAGCAGCTTGAGGAACTCGTCCTTGCCGAGCTTGCTGTTGCCACTCGTGGCACTCGTGCCGCCCGTGCCGGTGCTGCTGGTCTTGTTGATCGCATACTGGTCCAGAACCGAGCTGGAGCCATTGATGCTGCTGTTGTCGATGCTCATCGTGCTTCCTCAGCGCTTACTGACCCAGGGTCAGGACCTTCTGCATCATCTGCTTGGCGGTGTTCATCATTTCCGCGTTGGTCTGGAACGCGCGGCTGGCGGAGATCATGTCGGCCATCTCTTCCACCACGTTGACGTTCGGGTAGTACACGTAGCCATCCTTGTCGGCGGCCGGGTGATTGGGCTCGTAACGCGGGATCAGCGAGCTCTTGTCCTCGATCACACCCAGCACCTGCACGCCGGAACCGGCCTTGTCGGTGTCGCCGAACAGCGAACCCTGGTCGCCGCCCTGGGCCTGCCCGAACATGGTGGCGAACACCGGATGGCGGGCGCGGTAGGTCTGGTCGACGCTGGAGGAAACGGTCTCGGCGTTGGCGATGTTCGAGGCGGTGGTGTTCAGACGGGTGGTCTGGGCACTCATGCCGGTACCGGCAATGTTGAAGACACTGGCGAGCGACATGGCGATTACTCCCCGCGCAGGGCGTTCATCAGCCCTTTGAACTTGTTGTTGAGGAAGGTGAACGAGGCCTGGAACTGCACGGAGTTCTCCGCGTAGTTGGACTGCTCGATCTGCTCATCCACGGTGTTCTGGTCCATCGAGGGATGGAACGGCGTGCGGTACTTGAGGGCATCCTCGCCCATGCCGAAGCCTTCGGCGGCGATGTGGCGCTCGTTGGTACGGGCAGCGTTGAAGGTGCCGTTCTTCATCTTGTCGGACTGGGCGGCCAGCACCGAGGCGAAGTCCAGGTCGCGCGCCTTGTAGTTCGGCGTGTCGGCGTTGGCCAGGTTGTTGGCCAGGACTTCAGCGCGCTGGGAGCGGAAGCTCAGTGCTTGCTGGTGGATGCCGAGGGCTTTGTCGAAGCTGATGCTCATGGTCGCGAACCTGTTTGCCGGTGTGGGCTTGCCAACACTTCAGCAAGGTACGTGCCATATTTATATATCCTTTATAATCAATGACTTGAGCATGAATGGAGAGCGGCAAAGGGCGGCAAACAGCGGCAAGCGGCAACCGGTTTCCTTGCCGCTGAGGGTGAGGCGGCAAGATTGCCGCTAGGCGTTGCCGCCCTCTTCCACCTTGCGGCCATGCCGCTCTCTGTAGGAGCGGACTTTGTCCGCGATGCTTTTGGTTCTGGTTCGGTGTTTCTGCGCCGCTTCGGTGTATTTGGATGTTTCTTGTTTCGCCCCCTCGGGCGAGTCACTTCTTCCAAACGCCGAAGAAGTAACCAAGAAGGCTTGCCCCTACATCCGGGTCCCGCTTCGCGGGACTCCCCTCGCTCCATCGGAGTTTCAGGGGCGCTCCGGTGCGCGCGGAGATTTCTCTGGAAATCCTCGAAAGCAAAAGCAGAGCCTCTTGCTCCGCGCTGCTTCTGCTCTCGTAGGAGCGGAGCTTCTCCGCGAAGGCCCACCACTGCATCCACGCTGCAGGATGAACACCCGTAGGGCGAATAACGCGCAGCGTTATCCGCCTTGATGGGTTTCGCTTCGCTCTACGCCATCCTACGAAGAGCCATCCAGCATGGAGCAGCCAAAGTCTCAGGCGCGCGCAGAGTCCCGTCAGGAGGCCGAGTGGAGGTATTGCGCAGAGGGGCGAGCGGCATGGATGCCGCGAGAGGCGTAGAGGGCCAGGGATGGCCCTTCTACGCCGACCCTCGGAGCGATACCGGAAGGAGGGAACCCCGGCGAAGCCGGGGCCGGATGCCGGGACGAGACCTTTGCCTACTTTGGGGCGTTTGCCAAAGTAGGTCGCCCGAGGGGGCGAAACAAAATCTCCCAACACACGCCGCAGCGGCGCATGAACACCGAACAAGACGGCATATAACGCGTTAGACGCTATACCTCCTACGAAGACGCGAACAGAGAGTGCCCTCCGTCCAGCAACGGCAAAAACCAATCACTTGGCCTTGTAGATGATCCCCGGACTGCACTGAACCATCTGGTAATGATCCGGCAGCGCGTTGAGCGCCTCGGAGGCGCCGAGGAACAGATACCCACCCGGCTTCAGCGTGGCATGGATGCGCAGGAGGATGTCGCGCTTCACCTCGGCGGAGAAGTAGATCAGCACGTTGCGGCAGAACACCATGTCGAACTTGCCGAGGGAGGCGTAGCTATCCAGCAGGTTCAGCGCGCGGAACTCCACGCGGCTCTTGACCGCCGGCTTGACCGTCCAGCGCCCCGGCGTCTTCTGGTCGAAGTAGCGGACCAGGCGATCCTGCGACAGGCCACGGCCGATAGCCAGGCTGTCGTATTCGCCGGCCTTGCAGGCGGTGAGCATGGAGCCGGACAGGTCGGTGGCGACGATCTGCACGCCGGCCTTGAGCTGGCCGAGGTTGGTGCGTTCGAACTCGTCGATGGACATCGACAGCGAGTAAGGCTCCTGCCCCGACGAACAGGCCGCCGACCAGATCCGCAGGCGCTGACCCGGCGATGCCTTGATCATCTCCGGCAGCACGCGGTTCTTCAGCACCTCGAAGGGATAGGTATCGCGAAACCAGAGGGTCTCGTTGGTGGTCATCGCGTCGACCACCTGCTCGCGCAGCTGGCTGCGCATCTGGATCTTCTGTACCAGCTCGCCCAGGGACTTGATGCCCTGCTGCTCCATCAACTTGTTCAAGCGGCTGGAGACCAGGTACTGCTTGTTGGCGCCCAGGAGGATGCCGCAGGTCTTTTCCAGGAAATCCCGGAACAGCTCGAATTCAGTATTGGTGGATGTCACAGATAGACCTCTTTACTCGTGGACGTTTGCCGCCAACACGGCGGCAATCGCCTGACCGGTGTTCAAAAAACCATAGCCGAATCCTTGGCCGCGAGCGGCACCGGCGCCGCTCGATTCATTTCGCGGACTCAGGCCGCCGTGCCATCCACCGCCTTGATCCGGTCCGCCACGCGAGCGGCCAGGTCATCGGGACGGAACTTGGCAAGGAAGTCGTCAGCGCCGACCTTCTTCACCATGGCCTGGTTGAACACCCCGGACAGCGAAGTATGCAGGAGAATGTGCAGATCCTGCATGCGCGGGTCATGACGGATTTCCGCCGTGAGCGTGTAGCCGTCCATTTCCGGCATCTCGATATCCGAGATCACCATCAGCAGATCGCTGCCCGGATGCCCACCGGCTTCCACCATCTGCCGCAGGTAGTCCAGCGCCTGGCGGCCGTCGTTGAGCGCCAGTACCTCGACGCCGACGGTTTCCAGGCAACGCACCAGCTGCTTGCGCGCCACCGAGGAGTCGTCCACCACCAGCACGCGCTTGCTTACCGCGCGGGCCTGGGTATCGGCATCCAGCACGCCTTCGGAGATGTCCTCCGGGGTCGGCGCCACTTCGGCGAGGATCTTCTCCACGTCGATGATTTCCACCAACTGGTTGTCGACCCGGGTGACCGCCGTCAGGTAATGGTCGCGGCCGGTGCCCTTGGGTGGCGGATGGATCGACTCCCAGTTCATGTTGACGATGCGCTCCACCGAATGCACCAGGAAGCCCTGCACCTTGGTGTTGTACTCGGTGATGATCACGAAGCTGTTGCTGATGTCCCGCAGGGCGTGACGCCCTGTGGCCAGCGCCAGGTCGAGAATCGGGATGGTGCCGCCGCGGATGTTCGCCACCCCGCGCACCACCTGGCTGGATTTGGGCATCACGGTCAGGCGCGGGCACTGCAGTACCTCTTTCACCTTGAATACGTTGATCCCGTACAACTGGCTGCCGTTCAGCCGGAACAGCAGCAGCTCGAGACGATTCTGGCCGACCAGCTGAGTACGCTGGTTGACTGAATCCATGACTCCGGCCATTGAGCCTCCCCTGCACGCAACGCCGCCTGACCCGTCAGGCGGCACGACCATTGCTTAACCCGTTGCATGAAACAGGCAACGACATTTTTCCGACAGCTCCGAAGCGCACGCGACCTGATGGCCGCCCTGCTCGGTGCGTGCGCTGCGCTCGCCGCCGGCTCTTCGAGGGCCGAAAGCTTCACCGCGCCTGAAGTCCTTATCGGCTCCACCCAGGGCTTTCTTGAGTTCAAAGTGGAAGATTATCTGCAGAGCAGCGCAATTGAAGCACGCTATGAAATCGAAGTGGCGCGCATCGATCCCCGCCTGCGCCTGGCGGAGTGCGACAAGGACTTGACGCAAGCCCTGGAAAGCCCGGCCCAGCCGGTCGGGCGCGTCACCGTTCGCGTGCGCTGCGACGGCAGTTCGCCCTGGACGGTGTTCGTGCCGGCCACGGTGAAGCTGTACCGCCAGGTAGTCGTCACAACCCAGCCGCTCAAGCGCGACCACGTCATCGATGCCGCCGACATTTCGGTGGTGGAGCGCGACGTCGGCCCGCTGACCCAGGGCTACCTGACTGACCCGCAGCGGGTGATCGGCCTCAAGCTCAAACGTGCCACGGTGAACGATCAGGTGCTTGCGCCGGTCTTCCTCGAACAGGCCGAAGCGATCCGCAAGGGCGACCAGGTGGTGATCCGCGCGCGCACTAGCGCCATCAACGTGGTGATGCCGGGCGAAGCGCTGTCCGACGGCGTGCCCGGGCAACAGATCCGCGTGCGCAACCTGCGTTCGCAGCGTATCGTCAAGGCACGCGTGGTGGAGCCCGGAGCCGTGGAAGTCAGCCTGTAGTACGCCGAGTCTGGCATGATGGGCGCAGCCTTCACTAAACTGTGTTCGGGTGCGCAAAAAATCGGCCTAAAGTTTTCCGCCAGCCGGCCGAAAAGCTTGGCAAGCGTCCAAATACCTCCAGAGGTTTTCAACATGGTTATCGACTTCAACCGGCTGAACCCGGCCTCTACGCCAGCTACCACTGGCCGTAGCGGGGCTGCGCAGAGCGGTCGCAGCGAAGCCCCGGCCGAGTCCGCCACCACCAACGCCCCGGCCAAGAGCGGCGAATCGGTGCAGCTCAGCCACACCGCCCAGCAGTTGCAGAAAGTCAGCGATCAACTGAAGGACCAGCCCGTGGTCGACAAGGAAAAAGTGGCCCGTATCAAGCAGGCGATCGCCGACGGCAGCTACCAGGTCGACAGTCAGAAAGTCGCCAGTAAACTGCTCGACTTCGAATCCCAGCGCTGACGTACGCGTCGCGCCGGGGAACCGCCAGCCCCTGCCAGCAAAAAAGTGCCGAGCCCAAGATGTCCGATGCCCTGCTTTCCTTGATCAATGGCGACATCGACGCAGCCCGTCAGCTGCTGCAACTGATCGACGACGAATACCTGGCGCTGCAAGCGCGCGATCTGGCGCAGCTGCAACAGCTGCTCGAACGCAAGGTACCGTTGATGCAGCAGCTCGAACGCAACGGCCGCGACCGCGCCGCCGCACTGCAACAGGCAGGTTGCAGCGTGGATCGTCAGGGCCTGGCGCAGTTCGCCGAACGCAGTGGCAACGCAGAGGTGCTTGAGCGTGGCGATGAACTGGGCGCCTTGCTCGACCAATGCCAGGACGCCAACCAGCGCAATGGCCGGATCATCCGCGCCGGCCAGGCCAGCACCGGCCGACTGCTCGACATCCTGCGCGGGCAGGACACCCCCAATCTTTACGACCGCCGCGGCAGCTCGACCCAGAGCAGCCGGCAGCGCCCGCTCAGCCAGGCCTGAGCACTGGCCTGACGGCCCGCCTTTGGGCACAATGCCAGCATCGGCATTACCCCGTGCCACACCCATAACAAACACAATCTAGATGGAGACTTGCGGACCGTGGCCAACCTGTTTGTCGAGGAAAACGGCCCTCAACCACCGAAGATGCTCAAGGCTCCGGTGGAGATCCATGCCAGCCTGCGCACGCTCATGGACAGCCACGATCCGCTGCTGGTCACCTTCGAAGGGCGCACCCAGCGCTTCCAGAGCTTCGTCGTCGAGGTCAACCGCGAGCGCAATCTGATCGCCCTGGACGAGCTCATCCCCAACGACGGCGAGCGCTTCCTGCAGAACGGCGAGTCATTCCGCATCGAGGCCTTCCACGAGGGTGTGCGCATCGCCTGGCAGTCCAGTCAGAACGCCTATTTCGCCGAGATCGACGGCGCCCGCTGCTACTGGTTGCCAGTGCCGGACGAGGTGCTCTACCACCAGCGCCGCAACGCCTTCCGCGCCAGCGTCAGCCAGAGCCAGCCGGTGGCGGTGGAAATCGCCGGTGACAAGCTCAAGGCCCCGCTCAAGGGCAGCCTGATCGATATCTCCGCCACCGGCTGCAAGGTGCGCCTGGACGGCGACGCCACTGATCGCCTGCAACCAGGACAGGTCTACGAGCGATTCACCGCCCGCCTGCCCATCGGCGCCATCACCCTGGAGGTGGAACTGCGCCACGTGCACTTCGAGGAAAAGGTCGGCGTCAGCTTTGCCGGTTTACGCTTCCAGCAGGTCAGCGGCCTGGTCCAGCGCAACATCGAGCGCTTCGTCTACCAACTGCAGCGTGAAGCCCGGCGCTTCGAGAAAGACGAGCTGTTCTAGGTTCCAGCCCAACGGCAGAACCGGGCGGCAAGTCTTTGCCGCCCTTCCCCACGGCCCTTATGCGGGCCGGCTTTCCTCTTCCGCTTCCGGCGCCGCCACCAAGCTGTCGGTGCCCTTCATCTGCTCCGCCACCGCCCGGCCATCGACCCGCGGATCGAGCGCCGCCGACAGCGGCGACGACACCATGCTGTCCGGCGTGGCCACGTGCTTGACCGGCGCCTCGTCGACCCGGTGCATGCCGCTGACCTTCTCCGGCTGTACGCGCCAGATCAGGATCAGCGAGCAGGCGCAGACGAAGGCATAGAGCATGTTCGCGCCGAACAGCTTCATCAGCGCGCCAGCCGCCAGCGGCCCGATACAGGCGCCGACGCCGAAGGTCACCAGCAGCATCGCCGTCAGCGACACGCGGCGGTCGCCCTCCACATGGTCATTGGAAAACGCCACCGCCAGCGGATAGAGGGTGAACTGCACCAGGCAGACCAGGAAGCCCATCGGCAGCAGCAGCGCCAGGGACAGCGACATGTCCGGCAGCGGCAGCATCGGCAGAAACGCCAGCGGCAAGGCGAAGAGCAGCATCAGGATCGCCGCGTTGCGGATCAGCACGGCGCGGTCATAGCGGTCCGACAGCCAGCCCAGCGGCCATTGCACCAGCAGGCCGGCGAAGATACAGCCGCCCATGAACAGGCCGATCTGCTCGGTGCTCAATCCCTGCTGTGAGGCGTAGAGCGGCGCCAGGCCGTAGAAGGCGCCGATCACCAGGCCCGACACCAGCACCGTGGTCAGCGACTGTGGCACCCGCTGGAGGAAGAAGCGTGGTTCCAGCGGCGCCGGGCGCAGCGGCGCGGGGTGAACCTTGTGGGTGATCGCCACCGGAATCAGCGACATGGCGAAGCACAGCGCGATCATCATCGGCAGCTCCGGCCCCAGCCCCGGGTGCACCACCAGCACCAGCTGGCCGAGCACCAGGCCGAGGTAGGACGAGACCATGTAGCCGGCGAACACCAGGCCACGCTGGCGCGCCTCGGCCTGTTCGTTGAGCCAGCTCTCGATGACCATGTACTGGCACATCATGCCCAGGCCGATGGCGGTACGCAGTACCAGCCAGAAACCCAGCCAGGGCAACAGGCCAATGCCCAGCACCGCCGCCGTCACCAAACCGCCGCAGGCGACGTAGGCGCGGATATGGCCGACGCGGGCGATCAGCCGGTGGCCGATCTTGCCGCCCAGTACCAGGCCGAGGTAGTAGGCCGCCATCATGGCGCCGATCCACAGCCCATCGACCTTCTCCGCGCCGAGGCGCAAAGCGAGGTAGGTACTGAGTAGACCGGAACCGGTCAGGAGCATGACAGCGGCGAAGTACAGAGCACGAAAAGCGGTGACGATCCGGAGCATCGGACCTCCTGGCCCAAGACAACCCCGGGACGGTCCCCGGGTGACGGAAAGCGGGACTTGCCGTGACACCTTAGAGCTTGCCAGACGGCGCGTCGAGAGGCCTGCCGGGCCTGGAACAGAGCGGGTCGCGGAGCGTGTTGCGAGGCATTCTGAAGGATGACGGCGGGATGAACGAGGATGCCGGAGAAATGCCCGCCGATCGCAGCCGAGCCGGTATTCCGGCACGGCTGTATCGGCGTGCACGCGCAGCGGATCAGGCCTGGGCGGCCAGCACGCGGCGCTCCCACGGGGTGATCTCGTCGAAGAAGCTGGAAAGCTCCATCGACTTGGTCGCCGTGTAACCATCGATGAACTCGTTGCCGAACACCTCGCGCGCCAGTTGGCTGTGCTTTAGGCGTTGCAGGGCGTCGTACATCGTGCACGGCAGCAGCAGCGCTTCGGGCACCTCGAACTCACCCTGGATCGCCTCGGTCGGCTCCAGCGCATGTTCGATGCCATGCAGGCCGGCGGCCAAGCTGGCGGCAATGGCCAGGTAGGGGTTGGCGTCGGCGCCCGGCAGGCGGTTCTCCACGCGACGGGCCACCGGCGCGCTCGCCGGAATGCGCAGGCCGGCGGCGCGGTTGTCGTGAGACCAGCAGGCGTTGTTCGGCGATGCGTAGGGGTGGCAGAGGCGCTGGAAGGAGTTCACGTTCGGCGCGAACAGCAGGGTGAAGTCCGCCAGGCACGCCTGCTGCCCACCGATGAAGTGGCGGAAGGCCGGCGTGGCATCGCCGTTGGCGTCGGTGAAGATGTTGCGGCCATCGCGGTCGACGATGCTCTGGTGGATGTGCATCGAGCTGCCCGGCGTCTTCGCCAGCGGCTTGGCCATGCACACCACGATCAGCCCGTGCTTGAGTGCGACTTCCTTGAGCAGGTGCTTGAACAGGAAGGTCTGGTCGGCCAGCAGCACCGGGTCGCCATGCAGGAAGTTGATCTCGAACTGGCTGGTGCCCATCTCGTGCATGAAGGTGTCGCGCTCCAGCCCCACCGCCGCCATGCAGCGGTAGACGTCCTGGAAGAACGGACGCAGGCCGTTGTTGGAAGACACGCTGAAGGCCGAGTGGCCGATCTCGCGACGACCGTCCGGGCCGAGCGGGGCCTGGAAGGGTTCGTTGGCGTCCGAATTGGGCGCGAACACGAAGAACTCCAGCTCGGTGGCCACCACCGGGCTCCAGCCGCGCTCGGCGTAACGCGCCAGCACACGCTTGAGCAGACCACGGGTGGACAGGCCGGAGGGCTGGCCGTCGAGTTCCACCGCATCGCAGATGGCGAAGGCGCGCGGCTCGTCGCTCCAGGGCAGACGGTGGATCTGGGTCGGTTCGGCGACCAGGGCGAGGTCGCCATCGTCGCTGCCGTAGAACCGCGCGGGCGGGTAGCCGCCCATGATGCACTGCAACAGGACGCCGCGCGCCAGTTGCAGGCGGCGGCCGGTGAGGAAACCTTCCCCGGTCATCACCTTGCCACGCGGCACCCCGTTGAGGTCGGGGGTGACGCACTCGATCTCTTCGACTCCAGCCAGACGCTCGGCGAGCGGGCTGCGCAGATCGCTACTCATGACTTCTTATCCTTGTACTTCTTGTCTTAGTAACAGGAGGCGGCGCAAAAGTGCGCTGCCTGTACAAAATACGCACCGCTCGTTCGATATTTCAAGCGCACCCTGAAGGAAACACGGAAGCTGGCTGTAGGAGCACGCCATGTGCGTGAATTGCGGACATGGCCCTCTCCCAAGGGGATGCACGGCGCCAAATGAGGAACCCGGCGCGGGAGACTTAAAATCTCCTTCCTGCCAGATCGCGCTCTTCAGGCTGAAATTGGAAGGGAACCGTAGGAGCGCGCCATACGCGCGAATCGCGGTCATGGCCCGCTCCTACGGGGAGCAGTGGGTCGTCAGTAGAACTCCGGCACCACCATGCTCTGTGGTGTCGGGGTGCGCGAGTAGTCCTGGTGGCGCTGGCGCTCCGGCAGGACCACCGCCGAATGCTCGACGTCCTCATAGGGGATCTGGCCCAGCAGGTGTTGGATACAGTTCAGGCGCGCCCTCTTCTTGTCATCGGCCTGCACCACCCACCAGGGCGCCTCGGGAATATGGGTGCGTTCGATCATGATTTCCTTGGCCTTGGTGTAGGCCTCCCAGCGCCGGCGGGACTCCAGGTCCATGGGGCTGAGCTTCCATTGCTTGAGCGGATCGTGGATGCGGCTGAGGAAGCGCAGGTGCTGCTCCTCGTCGGAGATGGAGAACCAGTACTTGATCAACTGGATGCCCGAGCGCGCCAGCATGCGCTCGAACTCAGGCACGCTGCGGAAGAACTCCTCGTACTGATAGTCGGAGCAGAAGCCCATCACCCGCTCGACCCCAGCGCGGTTGTACCAGCTGCGGTCGAACAGCACGATCTCCCCTGCCGCCGGCAGGTGCGACACGTAGCGCTGGAAGTACCACTGGGTGCGTTCGCGGTCGTTTGGCGCGGGCAGCGCGGCGACACGGCAGACGCGCGGATTGAGGCGCTGGGTGATGCGCTTGATCACCCCGCCCTTCCCCGCCGCATCGCGGCCTTCGAAGAGGATCACCACCTTGTGACCGGTCTTCACCACCCAGCTCTGCAGCTTCACCAACTCACCCTGCAGGCGGAACAACTCGCTGAAGTAGCGACGGCGCGCCATCTTCGCCTCATCGACGTCGGCGCTCTCGTCGAACAGCTCATCGAGACTGCGGACGTCTTCGAGCAATTCCAGCTCCAGCTCTTCATCGCTCTGGTCGAGCAGTTCGCGGTGGATGCGCAGAATCACGGATTCGTCGGTCAGGGACATGGCGGAGCCTCGCTGGGTTCTCTGGCGCCAGACTAGGACGGGGCGGTGTCAGGCTGGTGACAGCGATCTTGCCGGGCTGACCCCGTAGGAGCGGGCCATGCCCGCGATTCGCGCGCATGGCGCGTTCCTACGGGGAAGCGGCCGATCGCCTCAGTAATCATCCCGCTTGCGAAACGCCCAGCGCCCCGCCAGACCGGTGAAGCTGGCGACCAGCACCACCAGGATCCAGAAGCCTTCCGGATCGCTGGAGAACGGAATGCCGCCGACGTTCATGCCGAAGAAGCCGGCGATGATGTTGATCGGCAGCGCCAGCACCGTGACCACGGTGAGGGTGAACAGGGTGCGGTTGCTCTGCTCGTTGATCTTGGCGGCGATCTCTTCCTGCAGCAGCTTGATGCGCTCGCCCAGCGCCGTGAGGTCATTGATCACCAGGGAGAATTCTTCGGTGGCCTCACGCAGCACGCGCACGTCGTCTTCCTTCAGCCATTCCGGCGGGCGGTTGAGTAGCCGCATCAACGAGCCCGGTTCCAGCGCCAGCAGACGTTGCAGACGCACCAGCACACGGCGCATGGCACCCAGGTCGGCGCGGTTGACCGAGAGCCGTGCGGACAGCAGCTGGTCCTCGATACGGTCCACGCTTATGCTGGTCTCGCGCAGGATGCGGGTGAGGATGTCGCCCTGGTCGCGCAGCAAGTGCACCAGCAACTCCAGCGGCGAGCGGAAGCGCTCGCCGTGCTTGACCGAGGAGCGCAGGGTATCGACCGAACGCAACGGCTGGGCGCGGGCGGTGACCAGCAGGCGGCCACGGGCGCAGACCCACAGGGTGGAGACATCCGAAGACATGCGGCTGCCGAAGTCGAAGACCACGTCGTTGACCACCGCCAGCAGCGCGCCGTCGACGTGCTCGATGCGAGTGGAGCGCGAGCCTTCGCGCAGGGTCTCGAAGAAGTAGTCGGGCAGTTCCAGGTGCGACTTCATCCAGCGCTCGCAGGCCGCGTGCGCCAGGTTCAGGTGCAGCCAGAGGAACTCATCCTCCGCGCGCGGTTCCCGCAGGCGCTGCAAGGCGGTGGGCGAATCGATTTCCAGGCCGGGTTGGCCGGGACGGAAGCTGAAGCCATAGAGCAGGCCGAACAGGTCGGAATCCTGATGGCTCTGGACGATGCTGTGGTTCACATGGAGCTCCGGGCTGCCGAACCATTGTAGGAGCGAGCTTGCTCGCGAACAGCGCGGCGAAGGTTCGCGAGCAAGCTCGCTCCTGCGAAGAGCAAGTTGCCCGCACCCTTGGTGTTAACAGAGACCAATGAAGGGCAGATGACAGCCCCATGACAGCCCTCAGCCGAACAGCCCGGCGATGGTCCGCTCGCCCAGCTCCGGCCCGACGCTCATGCCCACGCCGGTATGCATCAGCACGGCGGTGACGCCGTCCGCCGCCTGCAGCACGGAGAACGGTCCCGGCCCGCGCGAACCGTAGACGCCCTGCCAGCGCTCGACCACTTCGACACGCATGCCCAGGGTGTCCTCGGCCAGCGCCAGCATCAGCTGGTCGACGAACTCGGCATTGAACGGCGCGGCATCGCTGCCGTAGTGATGCGAGTCACCGATGATCAGCTCGCCGTAAGGAGTCGGGCTGATCAGCAGGTGGATGCCCTGCGCTTCCAGCTCCGGCGTCTCGCGGCGGATCTGCGCCCAAATCGCCGCGGCTTCCGGCAGGTCGGCGAAGGCGCCGTAGTGCACGCAGCTCAACCCGGTGAGCACGGCATGGCCGAGGCCGAAATCCACCTGCGGACGCGCGCGCAGCATCTGCAGGCGGCACACCTGCGGCTGCAGCGGCGCAATGGTCTCAGCCAGCAGGGTCTGGTAGTCGTGGCCGGAGCAGACGATCACCTGCCCGGCGGTGAAGGTGCCCGCCGTGGTACGCAACACGCCCGTATCGACGTCGCGGACCAGGGTGGAAAAATGGAACTGCACGCCCAGTTCGCGGTGCAGGTAATCGATCAGCGCCGGCAGCGCCTCGCGGGAATACAGCTGCTGATCGTCGGAGCCGTGCAGCGCCGCGCGGTGATGGCGGAAGCGGCCTTCGTAGAGGTCGTTCAGCGCGCTGCCTCGCAGCAGTTCGACCTTGTAATCCTGCTCCTTCGCGCGACCGGCGCAGAAGGCTTCCAGCAATGCCTCCTCCGCCTCGGTGCGGGCGAACAGCAGCGAGCCATTGCGACGCAAGGAGAACCCGGCCCGCTCGGCCCAGTGTGCCCAGATCGACCGGCTGGCCCGCGCCAGGTCGGACATCACGCCCGGCGGCTGGCCGGTGACCAGGGCCTGGCCGAAGTTGCGCACCGAGGCTCCCAGCGGCGTGGCGGTACGCTCGAAGACGCGCACGGACAGGCCGCGGCGGGCGGCAGCGTATGCGTGGGAAAGGCCGAGGATGCCGGCGCCGACGATGGCGACGTCGCAGTGGGTCTGGGTCATGGGAGAATCCTTCTTGCGAGGTGCCCGTCGCGCCTGCCGCGAAGATCGCAGCAAGCGCGAGGGTTCAACGATGTGACAGCCGCATCTGCGGGGCGGCGCCCTCTTCCCGCTGGAAAGAGGGCTCACGCGCTTACTTCTGCGCAACCTTCTCCGACTTGCCGTCGTAGCGCTTGCGCCACTCGGTCAGGATCTCGTCGCGGTTCTTCGAGGCCCAGGCGAAGTCGTTCTTGATCAGGCGCTGCTCGTAGTCGGCCGGCAGTTCGGTCTGCGGCTTGGCGATGCCCGGCTGCGCCAGCACGGCAAAGTTTTCCTTGTACAGCTCCATGGCTTTGGGGCTGGCGGAGAAGTCGGCGAGCTTCTTCGCGGCGGCTTCATGCTGGGTGCCTTTGACGATGCCGGTGGCTTCGATCTCCCAGCCCAGGCCTTCCTTCGGCAGCACGATGTCCAGCGGCGCGCCCTGGCGCTTGAGCTGCACGGCCGGGTATTCGAAGGAGATGCCGATCGGGAATTCGCCGGCGGCGGCCAGCTTGCACGGCTTGGAGCCGGAGTGGACGTACTGGCCGATGTTCTCGTGCAGGGCGTCCATGTAGGCCCAGCCCTGCTTCTCGCCGAAGGTCTGCAGCCAGGCGGAAACGTCGAGGAAGCCGGTGCCGGAGGAAGCCGGGTTCGGCATGACGATCTTGCCCTTGTATTCGGGCTTGGTCAGGTCCTGCCAGCTGACGGGCTTTTCCAGGCCCAGTTTCTGAGCTTCGACGGTGTTGAAGCAGATGGTGGCGGCCCACACGTCCATGCCCACCCAGGCCGGCGGGTTGGCTGGGTCGCGGTAGTTCTTGCCGATGGCGTCCAGGTGCTTGGGCGCGTACTTCTCCAGCATGCCCTGCTGGTCGAGGATGGCCAGGCTGGAGGCGGCCAGGCCCCATACGGCGTCGGCCTGCGGACGGTCTTTCTCGGCCAGCAGCTTGGCGGTGACGATACCGGTGGAGTCACGCACCCACTTGATTTTGATGTCCGGGTTCTCGGCTTCGAAGGCCTGCTTGTAGGCGGTCAGCTGTTCCGGCTCCAGGGCGGTGTAGACGGTCAGCTCGGTGTCGGCGGCGTGCGCCTGAACGGCAAAACCGGCAACCACGGCAGCGGCGAGGGCAAGACGTTTGAACATGTGGAGCTCCTTTTATCCATTGGGTCCCCGCGTTCGCGGGGATGACGATCAGTGCGACGGTTGGTGTTCAGTGCGGCAGGTGAAGCGCTACTTGGGTGCAACGTAGAAACCGGTGGGCCATTACTTCCTCCAGGCCTGGGAGCGGCGCAGCAGGCCGCGCGAGGCGCCGGCCAACAGCAGCGATACGGCGGCGGAAGTGAACAGGATCAGGGTGGACATGGCGGCCGCGCCGCCGACGTTGCCGGAGTCGTCCATGTTCAGTACGGCGACGGCGGCGAGGATGGTGTCCGGGTTGTAGAGGAAGATCGCCGCCGACACCGTGGTCATCGCCGAGACGAACAGGTAGCGGATGATGTCCAGCAGCGCCGGCAGGCAGATCGGCACGGTGACGCGCAGGTAGTGGCGCCACAGCGGCATCTTCAGCGACAGCGCGGCCGCCTCGAACTCGCCGTCGAGCTGGCGCAGCGCGGCAGTGGCGGTCATCTGCGCGGTGGTCAGATAGTGGGCGATGGTGCACACCACCAGCAGGGCCATGCTGCCGTAGAACACATTCAGCGGGTTGCTCGGCAGGTTGAAGAAGAAGACGTAGCCCAGGCCCAGCACCAGGCCGGGAACAGCCATCGGCACAAAGCAGAGCATGCGCAGCAGCTGGTTCAGCCATTGCTGCTCGCGGGTTTTCTCCATCAGGTAGGCGCCGGTGAAGATCACCGCGCTGCCGGTGATCGCGGTGCAGGCAGCCATGGTCAGGCTGTTGCGGTAGGCCAGCCAGCCGCCGCCGGCGGTGGTGTCGAAATCGTAGTGATACAGCGACAGCGACAGGTTGTACGGCCAGAACTTCACCAGCGAGGAGTACACGGCCATGCCCAGCACGCCCAGCAGCACCGCGCAGATCAGCAGCACGATGGCGAGGAAAGCGGCATCGCGGCGGCGCGACGGCTTGGGATGGTAGACCTGCGCGCGACCACTCATGGCTTCGCGCTGGCGCAGACGCAGCCAGGTATCCACGGCGAAGCTGAGCACTGCCGGCAACAGCAGGATCATGCCGATCTGCGCGCCACGGCCGAACTGCTGCTGGCCGACCACCGCCTTGTAGGCTTCCAGCGCCAGCACCTGGTAATCGCCGCCCACCACGACCGGCACGCCAAAGTCGGTGATGGTCAGGGTGAACACCAGGCAGAAGGCGGCGAACACGCCCTGGCGCGAGGCCGGCCAGGTGATGCTGCAGAAGGCTTTCCAGGGGCTGGCGCCCATGCTCGAGGCGGCATCGAACAGGCGCGCATCGGCCAGCGACAGCGCCGACAGCAGGATCATCAGCGCGTGGGGGAAGGTGTAGATGGCTTCGCCCAGGACGATACCCCAGAAGCCGTAGATGTTGTCCGGCACCCAGCCGCGCAGCAGGCCCTGGTTGCCGAACAGGTAGATCAGCGCGATACCCGGCAGCATCGACGGCGCCAGCAGCGGCAGCAGGGAAATCCCCCGCCACAGGCCCTTGGCCGGAATCAGCGTGCGCTGCAGGGCGTAGGCGAAGGCGTAGGCCAGGGGCACCACGATGGCGACGACGCTCAGCGAGACCTTCAGGCTGTTGCCCAGCAGCCAGTGGAAGTTGTCGCTGCGCAGCAGCTCGCCCATGGCGACAAGGCCACCGCCCTGCCCCGCCGCACTGCTGAAGCCGCGCCAGAAGATGGCCAGCAGCGGCAACAGAACCGCGACGGTGAGCAGGACCAGCAGCAGGTACTTGCCGCCACGCACGAACAGGCGATCACCCAGATCGCCACGGAGCTTGCCGGCGGACAGCGCCGGATTGTGATTCACCACGGCATCCATCTCAGGCGAACACCTGCAGGCTGCGCGGCGGGAGGGACACCCAGATATCCGGGGTGCCCAGGCGCGGCATGTCTTCCGGCGCCAGTTCCGCCAGCAGCGGATGGCCCGGCAGTTGCTCCAGCTCGAAGCTCATGCGGCAGCGGTTGCCAAGGAAGGTGATCTCGCGGATCTGCGCGCGGAACAGGTTTTCCTGATGCACCGCCGGGTTCACGCTGATCGCCTCCGGGCGGCAGAACAGCCGGCCCGAGGCGCTCGCGGCCTGGTTCTGCAGGCGCAGGCTGAGGCTACCGACACGGGCATGGCCATCACTGCCACGCTCGAACGGCAGCCAGTTGCCCTGGCCGACGAACTCGGCGACGAAGGGGGTAGCCGGGCTGCTGTAGATCTCCTGGGCGGTGCCGTACTGCTCGATGCGCCCGTGGTTCATCACCGCAATGCGGTCGGCCATCAGCATGGCCTCGTCCTGGTTGTGGGTGACCATCACGGTGGTGATGCCCAGGCTCTTCTGCAGCTGGCGCAGCTCGCCGCACAGGTGCTCACGGACGCGGGCGTCAAGCGCCGACATCGGCTCGTCGAGCAGCAGCAGCGACGGGCTCGGCGCCAGCGCGCGGGCCATGGCCACGCGCTGCTGCTGGCCACCGGAGAGCTGGCCGGGGTACTTCTTCTCGCTGCCGGAGAGGCCTACCAGTTCGAGCATCTCGGCGACACGACGGCGGGCTTCGTCCTTGCTGGCGTTGGCCAGGCCGTAGGCGATGTTCTGCTCGACGGTCAGGTTGGGGAACAGCGCGTAGGACTGGAACAGGATGCCGTAGTCGCGCGCCTGCGGCGGCAGCTGCGAGACATCGCGCTGGCCCAGGTGCAGGGTGCCCTCATCCTGGCGCTCCAGGCCGGCGATGCAGCGTAGCAGCGTGGTCTTGCCGCAACCGGACGGGCCGAGCAGACAGACCAGTTCGCCCGCCTTGACGTCCAGCGATACGCCGTCGAGGGCGACGAACTGGCCGAAGCGTTTACGGATGTGGCGCACGCTGAGCGGCGTGCCGGCGATGGTCGTGTGCATGGCGGTACCTCGTGTTCTTTTGGTCCACGCCGCCGTGGGCGGCGACGTGACTTGACGAGGCTCATGCTAGGGAGCGAATGCGACGGCTCTATTGCGATGACGAAAAGTGCACCGATAGATCCATAGGCAGATTTTGGTATGGGGATGAAAAAATTTGCGTAGAGGCGGGAGTGAGCAGTTATTCCCGCTGCAAGGCTGCGATGCGGATCGCGGACGGAGTCCGCTCCTACGCGGGCGCTAGGTCGAGATATTTCCCCGCAGGAGCGGACTCATCCGCGAGGGATTTCGCAGACAAGGGCTAGGCGCCCCGTCTCTCCTACAGAAGCCAGCCCTGCGTGCACCGGGCACTTTCGCTTTTGGGCACTTTAGGACTTCCAGAGAAACGTCAGCGCACGCCGAACGGCCCCGTTCAGGAGGCCTCGTTGAAGCGGAGTTTCAGGGGTTGAGCGGCATGGATGCCGCGAGAGCCGCGATGGGCCAGGGATGGTCCTTCGCGGCGTGCCCCTGAAGCTTCGATTCAACGAGGGTATTTTTCGCCCCAAGCGAAAAACCGGATGTCAGGGGCAAGACCTTTGCCCACTTTGGGTCGTTTGCCAAAGTGGGTCGCCCGAGGGGGCGAAACAAGAAGTCCGCGCGCACGCCAAAGCGGCGCAGAAATGCCCAGGCCGGAGCAGCACAGCCAAGGCAGACGCCAGCACTGCCGGCTGATCGCGGGCATGGCCCGCTCCTACAGGGTGTCGGCTCTACGACTGGGCGAGCGCCAGAAACGCACTCGGCAACCGCGCCTGCCGCCGATCCTTCAGGCAATACAGGTACTCGTCGATCCGCCGCGCGCCGTTGATCTCCAGCACGCACAACTGCGGATTATCCGGCACCTCCTGGCGGGCGATGATGCTCACCCCGAGGTTGCGGATCACCGCCTCGCGGATCGATTCGCGGCTGCCGATCTCCAGCATCGAGGCCGGCGTCACCCCGGCTTCCTGCAGCATCGCCTCGGTGAGCTGCCGGGTGGTGGAGCCCGCCTCGCGCATCAGCAGGCAGTGACTGCGCAGATCACCCAGGGCCACCGATTGCTGCATCGCCAGCGGGTGGCTGCGGTGCACCGCCAGCACCAGCGGGTCACTGCCGAGCACCACGCGAGTCAGGCGTGCGTCGTCCACCTGCTGCGAGGACGCCGCCAGGTCGACCCGGCATTCCACCAGCGCTTCGAGAACCTGCTGGGAATTGCCGATCTCCACCGATACCTCGATCTGTGGATAACGTTCGCGGAAGGTCTTGATCAGGCCGAGCACGTAATAAGGAGAGGTGGCGCCGATGCGCAGCGCGCCCTGCATCTGCCCGCAATTGCGCAGGTAGAACTCGATGTCGGCTTCCTGCTGCAGCAACGCCTCGACCATCGGCAGCAGGCGCGCGCCCTCATCGCTCAGGGTCAGGCGGCGACCGCCACGGTAGAACAGCTCCACCGCGTACTGGCTTTCCAGGTTGCGGACCTGCGTGGTAACGGTGGGCTGACTCAGGCCGAGCTTCTTCGCCGCCTGGGTGATGCTGCCCAGTTTCGCCACCCGGTAGAACGCCTTCAGTTCGGCACTCAGCATTCGCTAGACCCGCTCGTTGATAAAATCATCAGCACGTTTCCAGGCATTTCCACGCTGCTGGAACAAGGACCGGCCGCGTGTCCACAGCGCTCAAGACCGCCAGCAATGCCCCGTGCTCACTGCGAATGGTCCGCGTAATAGTCATGGGGCAACGCCACGACGTCCACTACCGCGTCCACCGGCAGTGTCAGGATGGATACGACCGGACAGACAATACTCATCCAGCAGTACGCAGTGGCGGGAACGTAACCGGTGTCCACCTCGCCCGTCAGCAGCTTGACGTTGGCCTGGGTACTTTTGAAGTAGTCGTCATCAGTCCAGTGGGTCTTGTCATCCATACGGGCGATCAATGTTCCACATCCCGCGAGCAGAGCGAGGGCGAAACCCAGCAGAACAGACTTGAAACAACGGTGCATCGACGAACTCCCTGTCGCAATCCGTGGGCGGCCGACACTCCCGTCGGCCCTGCAAAAACAAAAGGCCCGCGAGTGCGGGCCTTGGCATGCTGGTGTCCCGGAGAGGGGTCGAACCTCCAACCTTCCCCTTAGGAGGGGGACGCTCTATCCAATTGAGCTACCGGGACACGGTCGGGTCGGCATGTTAACGAGCGATGACGAATTTGTCATGCCGCTGCCACCGGGCGGGTCCATAATTTTTCCAACTGTGGAGGAATACCGTGAACACCAACTCTCCGGACCACGAAGCGACGCCCGATTCGCCCTTCGCCACTTTCGACGTGCGCGTCGCCACGCCGGACGACGCCGCTGAACTCGCCCCTCTGCTCCAGCAGCTGGGCCTGCGGGAGCCCAGTCCGGATGTCGCGCTACTGGCGCTGGAGCTGGGCAACCAGCGCCCGTCACGGGTCACGCTGGTGGCCGAGCGCGACGGCACCTTGTTGGGCACCTGCACCCTGCACCTGATCGAGCACATTGCCCACGGCTTCGCGCGCTCGGCGATCCTCGAAGACATGGTGGTGGATAGCCGCGCCCGTGGCCAGGGCATCGGCCAGGCGCTGATCCGGCGCTCGGTGGAATGGGCCAGCGGCTGGGGCTGCTACAAGCTGGCCCTGTCCAGCCACCAGGACCGGGAAATGGCCCATCGCTTCTATGAGGCGATGGGCTTCGCTCCCCACGGCGTCAGCCTGTCGCTGCATCTGGAGTGACGCTCAGCTCGCCTCGGCATCCGGCGGATCAAGCAGGTCCAGCAGATGACCCACGGTGACATCGAGGGACACCGAGTTGTCCAACTCCACCAGGGGGCCGGGCAAGCCATCGGCGAAATGGGCGTTGCGGGCCAGGCGGACCTCGATCTCCGGGAGCGTCTCGCGCCCACGCTTCAACAGTCGCTGCCGCAGCACCTCGGGCTCGACCCGCAGCAGCACCGCGATCAGCCGCGGATAGCGCCGCCGCGCGTCAGGCAGGTACTTGCGCGAACCATTGACCAGCACATCGTGGCCAGCCGACAGCCAGTCGTCGATCTCACGGGGAATGCCGTAGTGCAGGCCATTGGCGCGCCAGCTCATGGCGAAGGCGCCGGACTGCTCCAGCCTGGCGAACTCCTCGACGCTCACCGAATGCGCGTCTTCCCCAAGCGCCTCGGCGGATCGGGTGATGACGCGCCGGACGATCCGGCAATCCCGCGCCGCCAGGGGAACACTGGCGGCCTGCAACAGGCTGTCCTTGCCGGAGCCGGAAGGGCCCATCAGGTAAATGAGTCTGCCTGGGGTCATAGAACTCTCGAAATGCCGGCGGCTCGGCGCTACATCGATTCTGATCCGCTGGCCGGATGATACCGTCCGCTGCGTAGGAGATGAGAAAAATTGCTTACGGAAATGAGCCCAACCGTGGCCGGCCCCTGCACCTGCCGAGCGCACTGTGCCATCATGCGCGCCTGCATAGCGCCCCCCGTCGCAGCGCCGGCGAAGCTCCCCGCAATTCGGCTAATCTGTCTACATCGGGCCTGAAGTCGCCTAATACCGATCGAAAGGCAGGTCTGCCGAGAGTGTCGCATTTCGGACGATTGGTGCTGGCATTTGGCCTTCACACGCGCCACAATATGTCGCAGATTTGACGTCAAGTTATTGGTTTTTTTCGAAACCGTTGACGACGCGCTGAACGGCCAACGGAAATCGCTGTCAAAGGGCCTGAACGAACGCTGACCCATGGCATCGGCCTCCCTGACTTACAGGTTTAATGTATGCGCCCATTGAAACAGGCAACCCCAACCTACTCCAGCCGCACCGCTGACAAATTCGTCGTACGTCTGCCGGAAGGCATGCGCGAGCGCATCGCTGAAGTTGCTCGCAGCCACCATCGCAGCATGAACTCCGAGATCATCGCGCGCCTGGAGCAGAGCCTGCTTCAGGAGGGCGCCCTGCAGGACAATCTCGGCATTCGCCTGGACAGCCCGGAGCTGAGCCTGCACGAACGTGAACTGCTGCAGCGCTTCCGCCAGCTGACCCATCGCCAGCAGAATGCCCTGATCGCCCTGATCGCGCACGATGCCGAGATGGCGCAGAACGACGCCTGAGTCGTACGCAGCACCGAAAACAGCCGGCCTTGAGCCGGCTTTTTCATGCCTGCCGTTTACCAGGAGCAAGAAACGGACACAAAAAAGCCGCCTCGCGGGCGGCCTTTTCGGCGGGACTGGAATTACATGAGGAACAGTGTGGCCAGCCCGAGGAAGATGAAGAAGCCACCGCTGTCGGTCATGGCGGTGATCATCACGCTGGACCCCATGGCCGGATCGCGCCCCAGGCGCAGCAGGGTCATCGGGATCAGCACGCCCATCAGCGCGGACAACAACAGGTTCAGGGTCATGGCACCGGTCATCACGGCGCCCAGCTGCCAGTTGCCGTACAGGTAGAAGGCGACCAGGCCGATCACCCCGCCCCACACCAGGCCGTTGACCAGGGCCACGCCCAGCTCCTTGCGCAGCAGGCGATTGGCACTGCTGACCTGCACCTGATCCAGCGCCATGGCGCGGACGATCATGGTGATGGTCTGGTTGCCGGAGTTGCCGCCGATACCGGCAACGATGGGCATCAGCGCGGCCAATGCCACCAGCTTCTCGATGGAGCCCTCGAAGAGGCCGATCACCCGCGAGGCGATGAAGGCGGTGACCAGGTTGGTGGCCAGCCAGGCCCAACGGTTACGTACCGATTTCCAGACCGAGGCGAAGATGTCTTCTTCTTCTCGCAGACCGGCCATGCTCAGCACTTCGCTCTCGCTCTCCTCACGGATCAGGTCGACCATTTCGTCGATGGTCAGACGGCCGATCAGCTTGCCGTTCTTGTCTACCACCGGGGCGGAAATCAGGTCATAGCGTTCGAACGCCTGGGCGGCGTCATAACCGTCCTCGTCGGGAGTGAAGGTTACCGGGTCGGTGGCCATGACCTCGGCCACGTCCTTCTCCGGATCGTTCACCAGCAGACGTTTGATCGGCAACACGCCCTTGAGCACGCCGTCATAGTCGACGACGAAGAGCTTGTCGGTATGGCCGGGCAGCTCCTTCAGTCGACGCAGGTAGCGCAGTACGACTTCAAGGCTGACGTCGTCGCGGATGGTGACCATCTCGAAGTCCATCAGCGCGCCGACCTGGTCTTCTTCGTAGGACAGCGCCGAACGCACGCGCTCGCGCTGCTGCGCATCGAGGCTTTCCATCAGCTCGTGGACCACGTCGCGCGGCAACTCCGGCGCCAGGTCCGCGAGTTCGTCGGCGTCCATGTCCCTGGCGGCGGCGAGGATCTCGTGATCGTCCATGTCGGCGATCAGGGTTTCCCGCACGGCATCGGAAACTTCGAGAAGGATGTCGCCGTCGCGCTCGGCCTTGACCAACTGCCAGACCGTCAGACGGTCATCCAGAGGCAGGGATTCGAGGATATGGGCGATGTCGGCCGGGTGCAGCTCGTCCAGCTTGCGCTGCAGTTCAGCAAGATTCTGACGGTGGACCAGGTTTTCAACGAGATCATGGTGCTGGCCTTCCTGACGGTGCGTCAGGTCTTCCACCAGCTTGTGCTTGTGCAGCAGGTCGACCACCTGGTTGAGGCGGTCCTGCAGGCTTTCCTGCGGCTTCTTGGCTTCTACTTCGGTCATAGCACGCTCCACCCCCAGTGGCAGAACGGGCCAGAGGGGATCAATACATCAGGTCGTGTGTACGCAATCGGGGTTCTGAGTAACTACTGGGTAAGTCCATGGTGGTGTCCCATGCGCCCATCGAGGGCAGATGCGGGAAATGATAACACTCCGGGGTGTAATAGGCGTTACAAAATCGCGGCAAGAACAATCGCTTGCAGGCGGAAGTTCACTGCCGAATCACTGCCCGGTTCGACGCCCGAAAGCTCCCACAGGACACCCGGCTCCGACTGACAATTTCTACTCCTAGGCTGCAGGCAGACCCGCCATCACGGAGGAATCCATGCGCCTGCCCACCCTGCTCTGTTCACTCCTGATTTCACTCGTACCAACCAGCGAGGCGGCCTTGGTGTTCCGCTGTACTGCGGCCGATGGCAGCGTGCTGTTCAGTCAGTATGGCTGCCCTGTGGAACGGCAGCAGGATATCCAGGAAGCGAGCAATCCCACACCGGGCAGCGGCGATCCGGTGCCGATGGCGATCCCAAAGGAGTCCGCGCCACAAAAGCCACAGGCGCGCAGCAAAGGCCAGGGCAAGGAAGGCGCGCACGAGGCTGTCGTGGTCGTAGGCGAACAGCAGAATGGCTGCGGCAATCGCGTCACAGGCAGCGCACGGCGCAAAGCGATCATCGAGGGCCGCGTGAAGACGGGAATGACGCGTGGAGACGTGGAGAGCGCCCTGGGAAGACCCGACAGGGTCAGCCAGCACAATGAGACGATGCGCTATCACTACGAAGCGGACAAGAAGCATGGCGCGCGTACCGTGACCTTCGACGAGGACGGCTGCGTGACGGGCAAGGCGAAGCGTTGAATGCGCTGCCCCATACTTTTTCGAAGGCAAAGAAAAAGGGCCTGCATTTCTGCAGGCCCTTTTGTATGTGGCGCACTCAGGAGGATTCGAACCTCCGACCGCTCGGTTCGTAGCCGAGTACTCTATCCAGCTGAGCTATGAGTGCGTCGTTGGCAAAGTTTAACCAGATTTACCAACTGGTTGCAGCTAATGACCTTTCAGTCCTTTCGCCACTGAAGCCCCGCTTTCACGTTGCCTCGTATATGGCGCACTCAGGAGGATTCGAACCTCCGACCGCTCGGTTCGTAGCCGAGTACTCTATCCAGCTGAGCTATGAGTGCGCTGATGAGGGCGCAAATTCTAGAGCGATTTTTCTGACCTGTCAACAAGATTTTTCAATCTTTTCAGTCACTTACGTAACCGGACAACTCATCGCACCAGAGGATGCAATGGCGGAGAGGGGGGGATTCGAACCCCCGACACCCTTTTGAGGTGTACTCCCTTAGCAGGGGAGCGCCTTCGGCCACTCGGCCACCTCTCCGCAACACGGGGCGCATGATATCCATGTTTTCCCCGTTTGCAAAGAAAAATTTTAGAAAAATTAATGGTTTGGTTCTTGGTCTTTCTCTTTCTGGATGCGCTGGTAGATTTCCTCACGGTGCACAGCAACTTCCTTCGGTGCATTCACACCGATACGCACCTGATTTCCTTTGACGCCCAGCACAGTCACGGTGACGTCATCACCGACCATCAGGGTCTCTCCGACCCGGCGAGTCAGAATCAGCATTCCTTTCTCCTTACGTGTAACGGATAAGCAGTCTGCAAAAAAGAAATGGTGGCAGATTCGTATAGATCAAGTGCGCGAATCCTTCACCCAAGTATTGACCAGTCCTGCCGGAAAGAAAGTTCCTGTCAGCCAGTCAAAAACGACAAAAGGCGCGGGGTAGCCGCGCCTTTCGATATATCCCGCCTTACTCGCCCTGTCGGGCAGGGGCGTCGAGTTCGAACGCGGTGTGCAGGGCACGGACCGCCAACTCGAGATACTTCTCTTCGATGACCACGGACACCTTGATTTCCGAGGTGGAGATCATCTGGATGTTGATGGTTTCCTTGGCCAGGGCTTCGAACATGCGGCTGGCGACACCGGCGTGGGAGCGCATGCCGACACCGACGATGGAAACCTTGGCGATGTTGGTGTCTCCGGTAGCTTCGCGCGCACCGATGCTGGTGGCGGTCTGCTTGAGGATTTCCAGGGCGGCCTGGTAGTCATTGCGGTGCACGGTGAAGGTGAAGTCGGTGGTGTTATCGTGCGCCACGTTCTGCACGATCATGTCGACTTCGATATTTGCAGCGCTGATCGGACCAAGGATCTTGAATGCAACGCCGGGGGTATCCGGTACGCCACGGATGGTCAGCTTGGCTTCGTCGCGATTGAAGGCGATGCCGGAGATGATCGGCTGTTCCATGGATTCCTCTTCATCAAGGGTAATGAGGGTGCCCGGACCCTCCTGGAAGCTGTGCAGCACGCGCAGCGGGACGTTGTACTTGCCGGCGAACTCGACCGAACGGATCTGCAGGACCTTGGAGCCGAGGCTGGCCATTTCCAGCATCTCCTCGAAGGTGATCTTGTCCAGGCGCTGCGCCTGCGGCACTACGCGCGGGTCGGTGGTGTAGACACCATCGACATCAGTGTAGATCTGGCACTCGTCGGCTTTCAGCGCCGCAGCCAGGGCCACGCCGGTGGTGTCGGAGCCACCACGGCCGAGGGTGGTGATGTTGCCGTGCTCATCCACACCCTGGAAGCCTGCGACCACGACGACGCGGCCGGCCTTCAGATCTGCGCGGATGTTGGCATCGTCGATGCTCAGGATGCGCGCCTTGGTGTGCGAGCTGTCGGTCAGGATGCGCACCTGGTTGCCGGTGTAGGACACCGCCGGCACGCCGCGCTTGATAAGCGCCATGCTCAGCAGCGCGATGGTCACCTGCTCGCCGGTGGAGACCATGACGTCCAGCTCGCGCGGGATCGGCTGGTCCATGATCTGTTTCGCCAGGCCAATCAGGCGATTGGTCTCGCCGCTCATGGCGGACACCACTACGACGATGTCGTCGCCCGCCTCACGGAATTTCTTCACCTTCTCGGCCACCTGCTCGATTCGCTCGACGGTGCCGACGGAGGTCCCTCCAAACTTCTGTACGATCAAAGCCATTTCAAAAGCCGCCTGATTCCTGAAGGGCGCCCATTTAACATGCATCACCGCATGCTGCCAAGGCCCGCCGGACGCGCTGCGGGCCCCGGTATTTCAGGGCCTTAGAGGCCCTGTTCGACAAAACTACGCGCCAGCGCCAGAGCTTCATCCAGCTTGCCGGCATCGACGCCACCGCCCTGGGCCATGTCCGGGCGACCACCGCCCTTCCCACCCACGGCCGCAGCGGCCTGCTTCATCAGATCGCCGGCCTTGAGCTTGGCGGTCAGATCCTGGGTCACGCCGGCGACCAGCACAACCTTCTCCTCGAACACGCCACCGAGCAGGATCACGCCGCTGCCAAGCTTGTTCTTGAGCTGGTCGACCAGCGCCAGCAGCGCCTTGCCGTCCACGCCGTCGAGACGCGCAGCGAGGACCTTGGCGCCGCTGACCTCGATGGCCGAGGAAGCCAGGTCGTCGCCGGCCGCGCTGGCGGCCTTGGCCTTGAGCTGCTCCAGCTCCTTTTCCAGCTGGCGGTTGCGCTCGATCAGGCCAGACAGCTTGTCCAGCAGGTTGTCACGGCTGCCCTTGATCAGGCCGGCCGCTTCCTTGAGCTGCTCTTCCGCGCCGTTGAGGTAGGCCAGCGCCGCAGCACCGGTGACCGCCTCGATACGACGCACGCCGGAAGCCACGCCGCCTTCGCTGGTGATCTTGAACAGGCCGATGTCGCCGGTACGGGACACGTGGGTGCCGCCACACAGCTCGACGGAGAAATCGCCGCCCATGCTCAGCACGCGAACCTGGTCGCCGTACTTCTCACCGAACAGCGCCGTGGCGCCCTTGGCCTTGGCGGTGTCGATGTCGGTCTCCTCGGTCTCGACCTCGGAGTTCTTGCGGATTTCGCGGTTGACGATGTCTTCCAGCTGCTTCAGCTGCTCGGGCTTGATCGCCTCGAAGTGGCTGAAGTCGAAGCGCAGGCGCTGGCTATCGACCAGCGAGCCCTTCTGCTGGACGTGATCGCCCAGTACCTGGCGCAGCGCGGAGTGCAGCAGGTGGGTAGCCGAGTGGTTCAGCGCGGTGGCCTGGCGCACGCTGGCGTCGACCTCGGCCTTCACCGCGGTACCGACGCTCAGGCCGCCCTGGGCAACCACGCCGTGGTGCAGATGGGCGCCGCCGGCCTTGGTGGTGTCGCGCACGTCGAAGCGCACGCCGGCACCGGCGAGGTAACCGCAGTCGCCGACCTGGCCGCCGGATTCGGCGTAGAACGGGGTCTGGTCAAGGACGACAACGCCCTCCTCGCCTTCACCCAGCTGCTCGACGGCCTTGCCGTCCTTGAACAGCGCGATGATCTGGCCGGCACCGGAAACGCCCTGGTAGCCGAGGAAGCGGGTGTCGCCGTCGACTTTCACCAGGCTGTTGTAGTCCATGCCGAAGGCGCTGGCGGAGCGGGCGCGCTCACGCTGGGCCTCCATCTCGCGCTCGAAGCCTTCCTCGTCGAGGGTCAGGCTGCGCTCGCGGGCGATGTCGTTGGTCAGGTCGACCGGGAAGCCGTAGGTGTCGTACAGCTTGAACACCACGTTGCCGGGGATGACGCTGCCCTTCAGCTCGGCCAGATCCTGCTCGAGGATCTTCAGGCCCTGCTCCAGGGTCTTGGCGAACTGTTCTTCCTCGGTCTTCAGCACGCGCTCGATGTGCGCCTGCTGCTGCTTGAGCTCCGGGAAGGCCTCGCCCATCTCGCCCACCAGCGCGGCGACGATCTTGTGGAAGAAGGTGCCCTTGGCGCCCAGCTTGTTACCGTGGCGGCAGGCGCGACGGATGATGCGGCGCAGCACGTAGCCACGGCCTTCGTTGGACGGCAGCACGCCGTCGGCAATCAGGAAGCCGCAGGAACGGATGTGGTCGGCAACGACTTTCAGCGACGGTGCATTGTCGTTGGCGCAGCCGATGGCGTCAGCGGAAGCCTGCAGCAGGCTCTGGAACAGGTCGATCTCGTAGTTCGAGTGGACGTGCTGCAGCACGGCGCTGATGCGCTCAAGACCCATGCCGGTATCCACGCTCGGCGCCGGCAGCGGGTGCATGACGCCGTCCGCGGTGCGGTTGAACTGCATGAATACGTTGTTCCAGATCTCGATGTAGCGGTCGCCGTCTTCTTCCGGCGAACCGGGCGGGCCGCCCCAGATGTCGGCGCCGTGGTCGAAGAAGATCTCGGTGCACGGGCCGCAGGGACCGGTGTCGCCCATCGCCCAGAAGTTATCCGACGCGTAGGGAGCGCCCTTGTTGTCGCCGATGCGGACCATGCGCTCGGCGGGGATGCCGACTTCCTGGGTCCAGATGTCGTAGGCCTCGTCATCGCTGGCGTAGACGGTGACCCAGAGCTTTTCCTTGGGCAGGTTCAGCCACTTGTCGGAGGTCAGGAATTCCCAGGCGTAGGTGATTGCGTCGCGCTTGAAGTAGTCGCCGAAGCTGAAGTTGCCCAGCATTTCGAAGAAGGTGTGGTGGCGCGCGGTGTAGCCGACGTTTTCCAGGTCGTTGTGCTTGCCGCCGGCGCGTACGCACTTCTGGCTGGTGGTGGCGCGGGTGTAGGCGCGCTTTTCCAGGCCCAGGAAGCAGTCCTTGAACTGGTTCATACCTGCGTTGGTGAACAGCAGGGTCGGGTCGTTCGCGGGGATCAGCGAACTGGACGCTACGCGGGTGTGCCCCTTCTCTTCGAAGAAGCGGAGGAAGGCTTCACGGATTTCAGCGCTTTTCATAGATTCTTCCACGGAAAAATGCGGCCACAAATCGCCGGCAAAGGGCCGCATTATGATCGGCCCCGCGTGCTCGGTACAGTGTGTTTGTGCGATAGACGGCGCCTATTGCGCCTCACGCGTGCTCAGTTACGACGAAAGGCGGCGAAAGCTTCGACGATACGCGGAATGTCCGCCGATTTCACGTCGAGGTGCGTGACCAGCCGCAGGCGCGCCGCCGGGCTGACACGAATGCCGCGTTCAGCAAGGTGAGTCGCCAGCGCACCAGCCTGCTCGCCGATGCCGACGTAGACCATGTTGGTCTGCACCAGCTCGATGCTGTAGCCCAGTTCAGCCAGACCACGCCCCAATGCCTCAGCGTTGGCATGGTCTTCGGCCAGGCGCTCGACCTGATGGTCCAGCGCATACAGCCCCGCTGCTGCCAGGCCGCCGGCCTGGCGCATGCCACCGCCGACCATCTTGCGCAGACGGCGCGCCCGGCCGATCAGCTCAACGTCGCCGCACAGCACCGACCCCACCGGCGCGCCCAGCCCCTTGGACAGGCACACGGAAACGGAATCGAAGTGGCGGGTGATCTCGCGGGCGTCGACGCCCAGCTTCACCGCTGCGTTGTACAGGCGCGCGCCGTCCAGGTGCAGGGCCAGGCCTCGGCGACGGGTCATTTCCCGCGCGGCGGCGAGATAAGCCTGTGGCAGCACCTTGCCCTGCATGGTGTTTTCCAGCGCAAGCAGACGGGTGCGGGCGAAGTGGAAGTCGTCCTGCTTGATTGCCGCCTCGACCCTGGCCAGGTCCAGCGTACCGTCGGCCTCGCCTTCAATGGGCTGCGGCTGGATGGAGCCGAGGACGGCGGCGCCACCGCCCTCATATTTATAGGTGTGCGCCTGCTGGCCGACGATGTACTCGTCGCCCCGACCGCAATGGGCCATCAGCCCGAGCAGGTTGCTCATGGTGCCGGTGGGCACGAACAGCGCGGCGGCGAAGCCCAGGCGCTCGGCCAGGGTCGCTTCCAGGCGGTTGACGGTGGGGTCTTCGCCATAGACGTCATCGCCCAGGTCGGCGCGCGCCATGGCCTCGCGCATCCCGGCGGTGGGCAGGGTGACGGTATCGCTGCGAAGGTCGATGAGGGACATGGCGGGCTCCTAGGGCATCAGGCGGAAAGGCCCGATGCTAAGCGCTTGCCACAGGCGGAACAAGGTCTGGGATCACGGCTCTCGTAGAGCGTACAACCGATCGCAGCGGTATGCCGCCACACCACGCCCGTCACTGGCGCCGGGTCAAGCCCAGAGCACGCTGACACCAAGGTCAATCGGCGTATGACGCGGAGCGTTATACGCCCTACGCGCCGGGAGGTACGGGAACAAGCCACGCTTTCTGGGTTCCCGCGTTCGCGGGAAAGACAGGAGAAAACCAACCGCCCCTATGGCCGTCATCCCCGCGAATGCGGGGATCCAGCGACCTGTCGGTGTCAGAGTTCAGTGGGCACGACAAGGATGCCGGCGCGCAGGCCGTTCTTCACCCGAGGGTTGGGGAAGATGATCCGTGCGCCCCGCTCCTCCACGATCCAGCGGGTGCCGCCGATGTCCTCGGCCAGCAGGTAGCCCTGGTCCAGCTCGGTGAAGTTATCCACCGCGTCGTCGAGGTGCAGGCGGAAATGGTCGCTGTGCTTGATCACCTCGCGGGACACGGCGAACAGCTTCAGACCATTGAGCTGCGCGCCATCGGCTACCGGTGCGTCACCACGGATCAGGCCTTGCAGCATGACTTCCAGACGGTCGAGGTTGACTGCCTGGTTCTGCCCGAACGGCCGCGCCTTGCCCAGCTCGAGAGTGAAGGCCTCTGCCCCCAGATGGCTGTAGGTGTAGGCACTGAAGGTGATACCCGGCTTGCTCTGCAGCAGCACCGCGTCGATGCCGGCGCTGCGCAGGCGGGCCAGCTCATCGCGGGAGTGCTGGCGGCCCTCGCTCCAGGGATAGAGGGCGAACTGCTCGATCTTCGAACCGCGAATCGCGGTATGCAGGTCGTAGTGCAGGCGGGTGCGCCCTTCGCGGACGAAGAAGGCAGCAGCCAGGCGCTCCAGTTCGGAGGCGCGCAGGGCCTCGTTGCCGCTGCCCTCCTCGTGGCGGCCACAGAACAGGCGGTTGATGTCCTGCTCCAGGTAGCGTTCGCCGCGACGCATGGCCTCGGGGTTGCCCAGCAGGATGAGAATGCGCGTCGCCGGCTTGAGCTCGCCACGGGCGATGCGTTGCACCAGACGGTCGAGCAACTCGATGGGCGCGGTCTCGTTGCCGTGGATACCGGCCGAGAGCAGCAGGTCGCCGCCCTGGTCACGCGTGGTCGACGGATTGATTTCCAGGGCGCCTTCGGCCAGCCAGTGCAGACGGGTGCCGTCCGCGGTGAGCTGGATCTTTTCCGTCGGCTCACGGCCGGCGAGGGTCAGTTCGAGCAGTTTGCCCAGAGCTAGCATGCGGACGCCTCCATCAGTTCCACGGCCGGATCGGGCCGTGGACTCCGCGATCAGTGGTGATGGTCACACCCACAGTCTGGACCATGTTCGTGGACTTCGGCGGCTTCCAGCTCCAGGGTCAGGCCCAATTGGTTCACTGCCTGCGGGCGCACCACCAGCAGCGGGATCTCGGCGTCGTCCTCATGGGAGTCGGCGTAGATCACCAGGCCGCCCTTGCCGTCGGCCTCCAGCCACAGCTCGCGCCCTTCCAGGCGGATGGCCAGGCGCGCGGTGTGGGTCTCGCGGCGCTCGCCCTTGTTGTCTTCGAGAATCAGCGGGAGGCTTTCGGTCATGTCAGTTACTCAGTTTTGCTGGAAGGGATAAACCGAGCCCAGTTTAAGGATCTGGCTCAATTCATCCAACGCCGTCCGGCACTCCATCAGCAATTGCGGATCGGCCAGGTCGGCTTCGGCCAGGCGATCGCGGTAATGCTTGTCGACCCAGGTGACCAGGGTGTCGTGCAGGGTCGGGGTCATGATCACGCCCGGGTTGACCGCCGCCAGTTCGCTGTCGGTCAGCGCCACGCGCAAGCGCAGGCAAGCCGGGCCACCGCCGTTCTGCATGCTCTGCTTGAGGTCGAACACCTTCACCTCGCGGATCGGGCCGTCCTCGGCGGTCAGGCGCGACAGGTAGTTCCACACGCGCTCGTTCTTGCGGCACTCCTCCGGGACGATCAGCAGCATGCTGCCATCGGCGCGGGTCAGCAGCTGGCTGTTGAACAGGTAGGACTTCACCGCGTCCTCGACCGTGACCTGGTCGCGCGGCACGCACACGGCCTGGAAGCGACCGCCACGGCGGCCCAGCTTGTCGTGCAGTTCGGCCAGCACGCGCTCGGTGTCGAGGAAGGCATCTTCGTGGTGGAACAGCACTTCGCCGTTACCCACCGCGATCACGTCGTTGTGGAACACGCCCTGATCGATCACCGCCGGGTTCTGCTGGGCGTAGACCACGCCGTCATCGCTCAGGCCGTGCAGACGGGCTACCGCCTGGCAGGCTTCCAGGGTCTGCCGCGCCGGGTAACGCTGCGGCGCCGGGAAGCGGCTGTCGAAGGCGCTGCGGCCGAACACGAAGAACTCCACGCCAGCTTCGCCGTAGGACTTGCAGAAGCGCGTGTGGTTGGCCGCGCCCTCGTCGCCGAACTGGGCGACCGCCGGCAGGGCGGCGTGATGGGCGAAGTGTTTCTCGTCGTTGAACATCGCCGCAAGGATGCGACTGGTCTGCGGATGCTCGATGGAGCGGTGGAACTTGCAGTTCAGGTTGGCGGCAGTGAAATGCACGCGGCCATCGGCAGTGTCAGCGCCGGGGCTGACCGTGGCCGCGTTGGCGGTCCACATGCAGGACGCCGAGCTGGTAGCGGCCAGCAGCGGCATGGCCTCCTTGGCAGCCTTGGCGATCACCTCGGCGTCGCTGCCGGAGAAGCCCAGGGCGCGCAGCGAGGCAACGGCCGGGCGCTCCTGCGGGGCGAACACGCCCTGCTTGAAGCCCATCTCCATCAGCGCCTTCATCTTCGACAGGCCCTGCTTCGCCGCTTCGCGCGGGTTGGACGCCGCCTGGCTGTTGCTCTGCGAAGCGACGTTGCCATAGGACAGGCCGCCGTAGTTGTGCGTCGGTCCGACCAGACCATCGAAGTTCATTTCATAGGCGGTCATCACAGGCTCACTCCCGGAGTCAGGGTTGCAGGCAGGCTCAGGCTTTCGCTTTCCAGCGAGGCGACCGGATAGGCACAGTAGTCGGCCGCGTAGTAGGCGCTCGGGCGGTGGTTGCCCGAGGCGCCGATGCCGCCGAACGGTGCGCTGCTGGCAGCGCCGGTCAGTTGCTTGTTCCAGTTGACGATGCCGGCGCGGCTCTCGATGAGGAAGTCCTCGTAGCGCTCGCGGGAATCCGACAGCAGGCCGGCGGCCAGGCCGTACTGGGTGGCGTTGGCTTCGCGCACGGCGGCGTCGAAGTCGGCATAGCGGACCACCTGCAGCAGCGGGCCGAAGAACTCTTCGTCCGGGCGCTCGGCCACAGCGGTCACGTCGAGGATGCCCGGGGTCAGCAACGCAGCGTTGGCCATTGGCTGGGTCATCGCCAGCAGCGGCTTGGCGCCCTTGGCCAGCAGTTGCTCCTGGGCCTTGATCAGGTGCTCGGCGGCGGCGAGCGAGATCACCGAGCCCATGAAGGGCGCCGGTTGTTCGTCGAAGCGGCCGACCTTGATGGCCGACGCCACGGCCACCAGGCGCTCGATCAGCGCGTCGCCCCAGGCGCCCTGCGGCACCAGCAGGCGGCGGGCGCAAGTGCAGCGCTGGCCGGCGGAAATGAACGCGGACTGGATGATGGTGTAGACGGCGGCGTCGACGTCTTTGACCTCATCGACCACCAGCGGGTTGTTGCCGCCCATCTCCAGCGCCAGGATCTTCTGCGGACGACCGCCGAACTGGCTGTGCAGGAGGTTGCCGGTACGGCTGGAGCCGGTGAAGAACAGGCCGTCGATGTCATCGTTGCCGGCCAGCGCTACGCCGGTGTCGCGAGCGCCCTGCACCAGGTTGATCACGCCGGCGGGAATGCCGGCCTCGATCCACGCCTGCAGGGTCAGCTCGGCGACCTTGGGGGTCAGCTCGCTGGGCTTGAACACCACGGCGTTGCCCGCCAGCAGGGCCGGCACGATGTGGCCGTTGGGCAGGTGGCCGGGGAAGTTGTAGGGGCCGAACACGGCGACCACGCCGTGGGGCTTGTGACGCAGCACGGCGGTGGCGTCGGCCAGCGGGCCGCTCTTCTCGCCGGTACGCTCACGGAAGGCCTGGACCGAGATGGCGACCTTGTTGACCATGCTGGTCACTTCGGTCGCGGCTTCCCACAGCGGCTTGCCGGTTTCCTCGCCGATGGCGCGGGCCAGTTCCTCGGCACGCGCCTTGAGGGCGGCGCCGAAGCGCTCCAGCACGGCGATGCGCTCTTCCACCGGGCGACGGGCCCAGGCCGGGAAGGCAGCGCGTGCGGCAGCGACGGCGGCGCCAACCTGCGCGGCCGAAGCGGCGCGGCCGCTCCAGACCACAGCCTGGCTGACCGGGCAGAGGGACTCCAGCGGCTCGCCTTCGCCCGCCAGCCACTGGCCGGCAATGTAGTGGGTATTCATCATCAGGCTCCCCTGACGCCTCGCGGCGTCAGATGCGTTTTCCGGAGAGAGGCACCGCGCGGACCGAAGCCCCGGCGGACAGGCGCAGGCGTTTGGCGGTCAGCGCGTCGACCACCAGCGAGCCGGCGGCAACGCGCGCCGGGGCCGCAGTGATACGGCTTTCTTCGCGCTTGCGGTTGTGGATCAGGAAGGGCTCGGCGTCGTCGCCCGGTGTGCCGATGGCCAGCACCAGGGTCTGGCTGTCGGCGATCGGACGGATCTTGTCCGTCGGCGCCTCGATGGCCGGGCCGGCGTCGAAGATGTCGACGTAGCCCTGGTAGCTGAAGCCCTCGGCCTTGAGCATCGCCAGCGCCGGTTCGGTATCCGGGTGCACGCGACCGATCACCGCGCGCGCCTCTTCCGAGAGGAAGCAGGTGTAGAGCGGGAACTTGGGCATCAGCTCGGCGATGAAGGACTTGTTGCCCACGCCGGTCAGGTAATCGGCCTGGCTGAATTCCATCTTGAAAAAGTGCCGGCCCAGGCTCTCCCAGAACGGCGAGCGGCCTTCGCTGTCGGACATGCCACGCATCTCGGCGATCACCTTGTCACCGAAGAGTTCGCGGAACTCGGCGATGAACAGGAAGCGCGCCTTGGACAGCAGGCGACCGTTGAGGCCGGTGCGGTGGTCGGCATGCAGGAACAGCGAGCACAGCTCGGACTGCCCGGTGAGATCGTTGGCCAGGAACAGGGTGGGAATCTCGCGGTGGATGCCCAGCTCCTGGGACGCGCTGACGGTCAGGCCGACGCGGTAGTTGTACCAGGGCTCGCGCAGGCCGACGGCGCCGGCCACGGCGGAAATCCCTACCACCTTGCCGTTGTCATCCTCGAGGACGAACAGGTAGTCGGCGTCGGCACGTTCGGCCTCGCCACGGAAGGCCTTCTCGGCCCAGTTGACGCGGTGCTGCAGGCGCTGCTCGTTGGCCGGCAGAGTGGTCAGGCCGGTGCCGGTGCTGCGGGCCAGGTCGAACAGGGCCGGAAGGTCGGCGCTGGTTACGGGACGGACGATCATGCTCTCTCCCCTCAGATCGCGACCAGGCGCACGCTGGCGCCTTCGCCGACGCCCAGGGCGTCGGCGGCTTCCTGGTTCAGGGTCACCGGCTTGCCGGGTGCCCAGTCGAGTTCGGCGACGATGGCGCGGAAGTCCTGCAGCTGGCCATTGGTCACCAGGTAGCCGCGATTCCCCTTGCCGCCCTCACCGATACGCACCGGCACCTGCCGGCTCTGGGAGATGGAGCGGATGCTGGAGATCGGCGCGTGCAGGGTCGGGCCGCCGTCGAAGATGTCGATGTAGTTGTCGGACTCGAAGCCGTCGCGCATCAGGATGTCGAAGGTGATCTGCGCTCGCGGGTGCACCTGGCCCATGGACTCCTGCGCCTCGTCCGGCAGCAGCGGCACGTAGATCGGGTAGTGCGGCATCAGCTCGGCGAGGAAGGTACGGCTCTTGAGGCCCGAGAGTTTCTCGGCCGCGGAGTAGTCGAGGTCGAAGAAGTTGCGGCCGATGGCGTTCCAGAACGGCGACTGGCCCTGGTCGTCGCTGTAGCCGACGATCTCCACCACCACAGCCTCGGCGAAGCGCTCCGGATGGCTGGCCATGAACAGCAGGCGGCCACGGGAGTTGAGCTCGGCGACCGGCGTGTTCACCAGGTCGCGCTCGACGTAGAAGCTGGTCAGCAGGCTGTTGCCGGTGAGGTCATGGCACAGCGAGAGGACGTGGATTTTGTTGTGGATCTTCAGCTCGCGGGAAGCGTGCACGAAGGTCTCGTTGCGGAAGCTGTAGAACGGCTCGGAGAAGCCGGCCGAGGCGACAATCGCCGAGCAGCCGACCAGGCGGCCGCTGACGCTGTCTTCCAGCACGAAGAAATAGCTCTCTTCACCGTTGAAGCTCACTTCGGCGGCGAACGAGGCCTCCGAGGCAAGGATCTTTTCCCGCAGGCGTTCCGCGTCGTCCGGCAGCGACGTGACGCCGACCGGGCTGTCCGCGGCGAGACGCTGCACTTGCTGCAGGTCGGCCACTTGGGCGGGGCGCATCACCAGCATGGCGTCACTCCTCTAACCAGACAAAAGTTCATGATTCGTGGGCGCGACACAGCCTGTGCCGCACTCACCAGGGCATTCGGAAGACCGGCCGGAGCATCCCGGCCGGTGAGCGGCGAAATCGCTTCGCCGCTGATTCAGCTTAGTCGCAGGTGTTTAGCCGCGGGTCAGCTTGGCGATGGCGCGTTCCAGGCGATCCAGGCCTTCGTCGATGTCCGCATCGGGGATCACCAGGCTGGGCGCGAAGCGCACCACGTCCGGGCCGGCCTGCAGGACCATCACGGCTTCTTTCTCGGCGGCGTTCAGCACGTCCTTGGCCTTGCCCTTCCAGGCGTCGGCCAGCACGGCGCCGATCAGCATGCCCATGCCGCGCACCTGGGTGAAGATTCCGTACTCGGCGGCCATCTTCTCCAGGCGGACCTTGAAGCGCTCGTGCTTGGCTTTCACGCCTTCGAGCACTTCAGGGGTGTTGATCACGTCGAAGGCGGCGCCAGCGACGGCGCAGGCCAGCGGGTTACCGCCATAGGTGGTGCCGTGGGTGCCGACGACCAGGTGCTCGGCGATCTTCGCGGTGGTCAGCATGGCGCCGATCGGGAAGCCGCCGCCCAGGCCCTTGGCGCTGGACAGGATGTCCGGGTTAACGCCGTAGTACTGGTGGGCATAGAGGTAGCCGATACGGCCGAAACCGCTCTGCACTTCGTCGAAGATCAGCAGTGCGTTGTTCTCGTCGCACAGCTTGCGCACACCTTCCAGATAGGCCTGGTCGGCCGGCAGCACACCGCTCTCGCCCTGTACCGGCTCGATGATCACCGCGCAGGTCTTGTCGGAGATGGCGGCCTTCAGCGCGTCCAGGTCGTTGAACGGAATGTGGGTGATGCCCTGCACTTTCGGGCCGAAACCGTCGGAGTACTTGGCCTGGCCACCGACGTTGACGGTGAACAGGGTACGGCCATGGAAGCTGTTGACCATCGAGATGATCTCGTACTTCTCGGGGCCGTAGACGTCGTGGGCATAACGACGAGCCAGCTTCAGCGCAGCCTCGTTGGCCTCGGCGCCGGAGTTGGCGAAGAACACGCGCTCGGCGAAGGTCGAATCGATCAGCTTCCTGGCCAGGCGCAGGGCCGGTTCGTTGGTGAACACGTTGGAGACGTGCCAGATCTTGCCCGCCTGTTCGGTCAGCGCTTTCATCAGCGCCGGGTGGGCATGGCCCAGGGAGTTCACTGCGATGCCGCCGGCGAAGTCGATCAGCTCTCGGCCGCTCTGATCCCAGACTCGGGAACCCTCGCCACGCACCGGAATGAAGGCGGCCGGCGAATAGTTGGGCACCATGACCTGGTCGAAATCGGAACGTTGGACCTGAGCGTGCGGAGCGGACATCGGTGTTCTCCTGCCTGGTAGAGGCGGCTATCGATGGAAGGATTGTAGGGACGATTGTCGGGTCGGCATTGCCGCCATGCGACAACTTGTTATAGCGCCAACCCACGGATTGCCGAGCTTTACGGAAATGCGACAGAAAGCGTCGGGAAGGCGCAGTGTAAGGCTTGCCGCCTGCTGCGGGTACAAGGGGGAGTGGAATTTGTTCGCGTGGCGAACGAGGGGAAAAGGAATAAGGCGGGAAGAGCTTTCATTGCAGGAGCGAGCTTGCTCGCGAACCGCTTTACGCCGGCGCATCCGGCAGGATCGTTCGCGAGCAAGCTCGCTCCTACGAAGGGCAGCTCCGTAGGGCGCATAACGCGCCAGCGTTATCCGCCGTGACCACAGCGGCGGATAACCTGTTCCAGGTTATTCGCCCTACGAAAAGCGCGGCGTCAGCCGCGCTCGGCGACGACCGGGGCGGCCTCGGCGGCGCCCTGCCCACGGCGCTGGTTGCGGTCTTCGCGCGGGGTCACGCCGAAGAAGTTGCGGTAAGCGCTGGAGAAGTGCGGACCGCTGGAGAAGCCGCAGGACAGGCCGATCTGGATGATCGACTTGCTGGTCTGCATGAGCATCTGCCGCGCGCGGTTCAGGCGCAGCTCCAGGTAGTACTGGCTGGGCACACGAGTCAGGTACTGCTTGAAGATGCGCTCCAGCTGGCGGCGCGAGACACACACGTGCTGGGCGATCTCGTCGGTGGTCAGCGGTTCCTCGATGTTCGCCTCCATCAGCAGCACCGCCTGGGTGAGCTTCGGATGGCTGGAACCGAGGCGGTTCTTCAGCGGGATGCGCTGGCGTTCGGAGCCTTCGCGGATGCGCTCCACCACCAGTTCCTCGGATACCGCGCCAGCCAGCTCTGCCCCGTGGTCACGGGACAGCACGGCCAGCAGCAGGTCAAGCACAGCCATGCCACCGCAGGCGCTGAGGCGATCACGGTCCCATTCGAACAGGTGATTGGTAGCGATGACCTTGGGATAACGCTCGGTAAAGTCGTCGTGCCAGCGCCAGTGCACGGCAGCGCGGTAACCATCGAGCAGGCCGAGCTGCGCCAGCGGGTAGATGCCGGCGGACAGTGCGCCGATGCTCACGCCGCTGCGCGACAGCTGCTTGAGCGCAGCGGCCAGCGGCGCGGAAACCGCCTGGGGAACCTCGTCGGCGACCAGGAAGATGCGCTGGCACTGCTCCAGCGCCCCCGCCCAGGGTTGACCCGGCAGGCGCCAGCCGTCGGCCTCGGCGACCGTTTCGGCGCTCATGAACACCGGATCGTAGAGCGCCTCCGGATGCAGCCGGCGGGCGACCCGCAGGGCCTCCTCGGCCAGCGCCAGAGTCAGCGCACGGGTGTGCGGCCAGAGGAGGAATCCGATGCGTTGTGCAGTCATGCGGCTAGATCACCCAGGCGACGATGACAGACAGCTTACTTCAAGCTGCCGGAAAGGAACTGCTTGAGGCGTTCCGATTGCGGATTGACGAGGACTTCCTTCGGGCAGCCCGCCTCTTCCACCAGGCCCTTGTGGAGGAACACCAGCTGGTTGGAGACCTCGCGGGCAAAGCCCATCTCGTGGGTCACGACCACCATGGTACGGCCTTCCTGGGCCAGGTCCTGCATCACGCGCAGCACTTCACCGACCAGCTCAGGGTCGAGCGCCGAGGTCGGCTCGTCGAACAGCATGACTTCCGGCTCGACCGCCAGGGCACGGGCGATGGCCACGCGCTGCTGCTCACCGCCGGACATGTGCGCGGGATAGGCATCCTTGCGGTGCGCCACGCCGACTTTCGCCAGGTAGTGCTCGGCCTTCTCCAGCGCCTCTTTCTTCGACACGCCCAGCACGTGGACCGGCGCTTCGATGACGTTTTCCAGGGCGCTCATGTGCGACCACAGGTTGAAGTGCTGGAACACCATCGACAGGCGCGAGCGCATGCGCTGCAGCTGCTTGGCGTCAGCGGCCTTGAGTGCGCCGTCCTTGTTCGGCACGAGCTTGAGCTCTTCGCCGTTGAGCAGGATCTTGCCGGCGTGGGGCTGCTCCAGCAGGTTGATGCAGCGCAGGAAGGTACTCTTGCCCGAGCCGGAGGAGCCGATGATGCTGATCACGTCGCCCGCTTTCGCCGCCAGGGAGACGCCCTTGAGCACCTCGTGGCTGCCATAGCGCTTGTGCAGGTCCTGGATTTCCAGTTTGTACATGGTGTCGGTTCTCGAATTCAGTCGTTGATCAGCCGGCCCTTGCGGAACGGCTCACGCCCGGCCACCTTGGCCAGCCAAAGCCCTGGCTGGGCGTAGCGCCCACGCTCGATGGCGAACAGCACGCCGGAAGTCCCGGCACAAACGGTGCTGACCTTGTCGTTCAGCGGGTCGACCACCTCGAACAGCGCGTCGCCCTTCTCCACCCACTCCCCCGCCTTGCGCAGGAAGCTCACGACACCCGCATGGGGCGCGTGGAGGTATTCGGTGCCTTCGAAGGGCATGCCTTCGCAGCATTCAGCCGGGGCCGCCGGCCAGTCGCCGTCGATCAGGCCCTGCTCGGCGAGGAAGCCGAGGATGGCTTCGGCATTGGCCTGGGCCTGGTCGACGCGGGTATCAGCCACGCCGCCCAGCTCCACAGTGGTCGCCAGGCACGCCAGCGGAATCGCCGCCTGCGGGAAGGCCTGGGACAGGCGCAGCCAGGGCAGCGAGCAGGATTCGTCGAAAGAGCTGCCGCCGGAATCTTCGGCGAGCAGCGCGACGCCAGCTTTCAGGCGCGCAGCCAGGGATTTCCAGCGCGGCCAGTGCTGCGGGATCGCGTAGACATGGATGGCGGCGTCGAAGTCGCAGTGCAGGTCGAGCACCACGTCGGCGTCGCAGGCGTGGCGCAGCAGGATGCGCTGCATGCCCTGCAGCTCGGACGAGGCCGGCGGCAGTGCATCGAGGCCGTCACGCATGACCTGGCGAATCAGCTCGACGTTGGCGGCTTCATCGGCACCCAGTTTGTCGCCGACACGCTCGGCCACCAGCGCGGAGAGCTCGACGAAATCGCGGTTGAAGTTCTTCCCGCTGCCGAACTCGAAACGGCCCAGGTGGCTGGCTTGCAGGGTCTGCCCCAGGCCGATGGGGTTGGCCACCGGTACCAGCTCGACAACGCAGTTCAACTGCCCGCGCGACTCGAGGTCGGCCAGGCGCTGCTTGAGTTCCCAGGCGGTGCGCATGCCCGGCAGCTCGTCGGCGTGCAGGCTGGACTGGATGTAGACCTTGCGCGGGCCCTTGCCGTAGCGGAACACGCTCAGGCGGCGCTCGCTACCCAGGCTGCTCCACGGCAGTTGATGATCGATACGTTCCACAGTCGACTCCTCAGTGCTTGCGCGGCGCAAGATAAGCCAGCCAGCGGCGCTCGGCCGCCTTGAACAGGCGCACCAGGGTGAAGGTCATGATCAGGTAGAAGATGCCAGCGGTGATGAAGGCCTCGAACGGCAGGTAGTACTGCGAGTACACGGTGCGCGCGGCGCCGGTGATGTCCACCAGGGTGACGATGGAGGCCAGGCTGGTGGTCTGCAGCATCATGATCACTTCGTTGCTGTACTGCGGCAGCGCGCGGCGCAGGGCCGAGGGCAACAGGATGCGGCGGTACATCTTGATCCGTGACATGCCCATGGCCTTGGCCGCCTCGATCTCGCCATGCGGAGTCGCGCGAATGCTGCCGGCGAGAATCTCGGCGGTGTAGGCGCTGGTGTTGATGGCGAACGCGGCACAGGCGCAGAAGGTGGCGTTGGACAGCAGCGGCCACATCGCGCTTTCACGCACGAACTCGAACTGTGCCAGGCCGTAGTAGATGAGGAACAGCTGCACCAGCATCGGAGTGCCGCGGATCACGTAAGTGTAAAGCCAGGCCGGCAGGTTCACCGCCGGGCTCTTCGAGCAGCGCATCAGCGCCAGCGGCACCGCCGCCACGAGGCCGAAGAACAGCGAGATCGCCAGCAGCTTGAGGGTCACCAGCAGGCCGTTGAAGTAGAGCGGCAGGCTGTCCCAGATGACGGAGAAGTCGAAAATCATGATCAGGCTCCCTGTCTCAAAGCTCGGCGACTTTCACGCCGACCGAATAGCGGCGTTCGAGCATGCGCAGCAGTACCAGGGAGACGGTGGTGACCACCAGGTACAGCGCCGCCACGGCGAGGAAGTAGGTGAAGGGTTCGCGGGTCGCGTCCGAGGCCTGCTTGGCCTTGAACATCATGTCCTGCAGGCCGACCACGGAGATCAGCGCGGTGGCCTTGACCAGCACCAGCCAGTTGTTGGTGAAGCCGGGGATGGCCAGGCGGATCATCTGTGGCACCTGGATGCGGAAGAACACCTGAAGCGGGCTCATGCCGTACGCAAAGCCGGCCTCGCCCTGCCCTTTCGGGATGGCCATGAAGGCGCCACGGAAGGTCTCGGACAGGTAGGCGCCAAAGATGAAGCCCAGGGTGCCGACGCCAGAGGCGAAGGGGTTGAGGTCGATGTAGTCCTCATAGCCGACCATGGGCGCGACCCAGTTCACCGCAGCCTGGCCGCCGTAGAAGATCAGCAGGATCAGAACCAGGTCCGGCACGCCACGGATCACGGTGGCATAGAGGTCGCCACACCAGGCCAGCCACTTTACCGGCGACAGGCGGATGGCGGCACCGAGCAGTCCCAGCGCGATCGCCAGGGCCATCGACAGCAACGACAGCTGAAGCGTCAGCCAGGCACCATCGACGATGGTGGCTCCGTAGCCATTGAACATAGTTTCGTACCTCTGGATCGGACGCCGTCCGCAACCGCACGGACGCTGCAGGGCGATCACCCGACGCGGGATCGCACCCAATAAAAAAGTGGCACAAACTTCAGGAAAGGACCCGGGTTTGCGCCACTTTCGTGGACGTTGATCAGTTCCCGCCGTAGACGTCGAACTTGAAGTACTTGTCCTGTACTTGCTTGTACTTGCCGTTGGCACGGATGCCGGCGATGGCCGCGTTGAATTTCTCGACCAGGGCGGTATCACCCTTGCGCACGGCGATGCCGGCGCCACCACCGAAGTACTTCGGATCGTTGTATTCCGGGCCTACGAAGGCGTAGCCCTTGCCGGCATCGGTCTTGAGGAAGCCGTCGTCGAGGTTGACCGAGTCAGCCATGGTCGCGTCGATGCGGCCGGAGACCAGGTCCATGTTGGCTTCCTGCTGGGAGCCGTAGCGCACCACTTCGATGCCGGCCGGGGCCAGTACGTCGGTGGCGTAGCGGTCATGCACGCTGGCGCGCAGCACACCGACCTTCTTGCCCTTCAGGTCCGCCAGCGGATCGTTCAGAGTCGCGCCTTCCTTCATCACGAAACGCGCGGGGGTGTGGTAGTACTTGTTGGTGAAGTCGACGGACTTCTTGCGCTCATCGGTGATGGTCATGGACGAGAGGATGGCGTCGATCTTGCGAACCTTCAGTGCCGGGATCAGGCCGTCGAATTCCTGCTCGACCCAGGTGCACTTGACCTTCATCTCTTCGCACAGGGCGTTGCCGATATCCACGTCGAAACCGGCGAGCTTGCCATCGGGCGTCTTGAAGGAGAACGGCGGGTAACCGGCTTCGATGCCGATGCGGACAGGCTTGTCGTCAGCGTGGGCAACCAGGGAAAGCGCGGACAGGGCCAGCGCACCGAGAAGTGCAAACTTCTTCATCAGTAACTCCTTCGAGGGTAAGACTTCGATTGGCAGGAGGAAGGGGTTGGCCCAGGCTGCCCGGCAGAAGTGAAGGTTATTGTTTCTCTGCGCATTGCCGGCGTGATTCTTGTGAAAAGCACGCCTACCGGGGTGAGCGGCATTCTAGCGACAGCCCCTGAGCGGTTATTTCTTCAATGCGACAAGTAATTATAGAAGCGCTGGAGACAGAGCCCCTGCGGCTTGACGGCGCGGATAATACGTGACGTAGAAGTGCGTAGTAAAACCAATTTTACCTGCAGTTATCAGGCCAACAATTTAGATATTCAGTATTCATGCGGGTTGCGGAAAACCGACCCACTCGAAGTCGACGGAAATTACGCACCAAGGTTGTGCGAATTGTTTCCTGACGCCTCAATTTGTCGCGCCGAAATGTTACCGGGGAGCAGGTAGCGCACTGTAGGAGCGAGCCTTGTCAGCGAATCGCACGGCATTGAGCCACTCGCGGGCACAAGGCCCCAGCGTATCCAGGTGAGAGCAAAGTCATCCGCGAGGGATTTCGCGGACAAGGTCCGCTCCTACGGGAGCCAAAGCAGTGCGGAGCAAGCTGCTCTGTAACAGCTCTTGAAGACTTCCAGAGAAATCTCCGCGCACTCCAGCGCCCCTTCAGGAGGCCGAGTGGAATCGGAGTTTCAGGGGTTGAGCGGCATGGATGCCGCGAGAGCGTCGTTGGGCCAGGGATGGCCCGTCGACGCGTGCCCCTGAAACTTCGATGGAGCGAGGGGACCCTGGCGAAGCCGGGGCCGGATGCAGGGGCAAGACATTTGCCCACTTTGGGTGGGGCGGCCATCCGTCGTTTGCCAAAGCGGGTCGCCCGAGGGGGCGAAACCAAATACATCAGCACACGCTGAAGCGGCGCATGAACATCCAAACGAGAACAAAAGGCATCGCGGACAAAGTCCGCTCCTACAGAAGATGCACCGAACCCAGCCTGTAGGAGCGGACTCTGTCCGCGATCCGCCGGCAAGGCCGGCGTCAGGCAGGGTTCGCGAGCAAGCTCGCTCCTACGAAAAGCCAAAGCCCAAAAAGAAAAACGCCCCGGCAAGCGGGGCGTTTTTCATCGAGCGTAGGATCAGGCAGCGCGCATGGACTGGTGCGTCTCCACCAGATGCTGCACCACACCCGGATCAGCCAGGGTGGAGATGTCACCCAGGGCGTCGTACTCAGCCGTGGCGATCTTGCGCAGGATGCGGCGCATGATCTTGCCCGAGCGGGTCTTCGGCAGGCCCGGCGCCCACTGGATCACGTCCGGGGTGGCGATCGGGCCGATTTCCTTGCGTACCCAGGCACGCAGCTCCTGGCGCAGCTGCTCGCTGTTTTCCTCGCCGGCATTCAGGGTGACGTAGACATAGATGCCCTGCCCCTTGATGTCGTGCGGCACGCCAACCACCGCCGCCTCAGCCACTTTCGGGTGGGCGACCAGCGCGCTCTCGATCTCGGCGGTGCCCATGCGGTGGCCGGAGACATTGAGCACGTCATCCACGCGGCCGGTGATCCAGTAGTAGCCGTCCTCGTCGCGACGGGCGCCGTCGCCGGTGAAGTACATGCCCTTGAAGGTCTTGAAGTAGGTGTCCACGTAGCGGTCGTGGTCGCCGTACAGGGTACGCGCCTGGCCCGGCCAGGAGTCGAGGATCACCAGGTTCCCCTCGGTGGCCCCTTCCAGGATGTTGCCCAGGTTGTCCACCAACGCCGGCACCACGCCGAAGAACGGCTTGGCGGCGGAGCCCGGTTTCAGGCCATGGGCGCCCGGCAGCGGAGTCATCAGGCAGGCGCCGGTTTCGGTCTGCCACCAGGTGTCGACGATCGGGCAGCGCGACTGGCCGACAGTCTCGTAGTACCACTGCCAGGCTTCCGGGTTGATCGGTTCGCCAACCGAACCCAACAGACGCAGGCTGGAGCCGTCGGCGCCTTCGACCGCGGCCTTGCCCTCGGCCATCATGGCGCGGATGGCGGTCGGCGCGGTGTAGAGGATGTTGACCTTGTGCTTGTCGACGATCTTGGCGACGCGGGAGATGTCCGGATAGTTCGGTACACCCTCGAACAGCACGGTGGTCGCGCCGTTGGCCAGCGGGCCGTAGACGACGTAGGTGTGGCCGGTGACCCAGCCGATGTCGGCGGTGCACCAGAAGACTTCGCCCGGACGGTAGTCGAACACGCGCTCATGGGTCAGCGAGGCGTAGACCAGATAGCCGCCGGTGGTGTGCATCACGCCCTTGGGCTTACCCGTGGAGCCGGAGGTATAGAGGATGAACAGCGGGTCCTCGGCGCCCATCTCCTTCGGCGCGCAGGTGGAGCCTGCGACCTTCATCAGGTCCTCGAACCACACGTCGCGGTGCTGGTTCCACTTGATGTCCGAACCGGTGCGCTTGCAGACGATGATCTTCTGCACGCTGTTGGTTTCGGGGTTGGTCAGCGCGTCGTCGACATTGGCTTTCAGCGGGGTCTTCTTGCCGCCGCGCACGCCTTCGTCGGCGGTGATCACCACCTTGGAGCGGCAGTCGATGATGCGGCCGGCCAGGGCTTCAGGGGAGAAGCCGCCGAATACCACGGAGTGGATCGCACCGATGCGGGCGCAGGCCAGCATGGCGACCACGGCTTCCGGGATCATCGGCATGTAGATGGTCACCACGTCGCCACGGTGCACGTCCTGGCCACGCAGGGCGTTGGCGAACTTGCAGACCTGCTCGTGCAGCTCGCGGTAGGTGATTTCCTTGTGATCCGCCGGATCGTCGCCTTCCCAGATGATGGCGACCTGGTCGCCGCGTTCGGCGAGGTGGCGGTCGAGGCAGTTATAGGAGAGGTTCAGGGTGCCATCGGCGAACCACTTGATGTCCACGTGGTGGTCGTCGAAGGACGTCTGCTTGACCTTGGTGAACGGCTTGATCCAGTCGATGCGCTGGGCCTGCTCGCGCCAGAATCCGTCGGGGTTGACCACCGACTGCTGGTACAGCTTCTTGTAGGTGGCCTCGTCGGTCAGAGTGGTCGCGGCCACTTCGGGACGCACGGGGTACACGGATGCCGCAGTCATGGCGTTCTACCTCGGTGAAGAGTGTTGTTTTTGTTGCCGTCAGTTGTAACGGCGACACCCTCCTCCGAGCCATTCGACCATGGTATTACCACTCGGGGCCCCATACTGATGGGCCCCATAAGTGCGACTTCTGGCGGTTGTACGTGACGTCAGTCCAAAGCAGTACGCCCATGCTGCGCCATCATCCGCTCGTGCTCCTCGAGCATGCCGGGCACGCAGTCACGGAGGAACTCCACCCAGGTGCGGATCTTCGCGTCGAGGTACTGCCGCGAGGGATACAGCGCATAGACGTTAAGGTGGAAGAGGCTGTAGTCGGGCAGTACACGCACCAGGCTGCCGTCCTTGAGCCCCTGCACGGCGGAATACACCGGCAGCGCGCCGATACCCATGCCGGCACGCACCGCCTCGGTCATGGCGTCGGCGGTGTTGACCTGGAAATGGGTATGGTTGACGCCGACCAGCTCCTGGCCGTCCGGGCCGTCGAACAGCCACTTGTCCAGGGACATTACCGAGTTCACCAGGCGCAGGCAGCGGTGCTCGGTGAGCTCGGCCAGCTTCTTCGGCATGCCGCTGCGCGCCACGTACTCGGGGGATGCGCAGAGCACGCTGTAGGTCTTGCCGATGCGCTTGGAGACGAACCCCGAATCCGGCAGCTCCTGAGCGATGACCACGGAGATGTCGTAGCCCTCGTCAAGGATGTCGGTGATGCGGTTGGCCAGGGTCAGGTCGAAGCTGACCTCCGGGTAGATCTCGCAGTACTGCGAGATCGCGCGAATGAGGTAATGCTGGCCGATGCCGGTCATGGCATGGACCTTCACCTTGCCATGAGGGCGCGCGTGGGCGTCGCCGGCCTCCGCTTCCGCTTCCTCGATATAGCCGAGGATCTGCTGGCAGCGCTGCAGGTAGCGCTGGCCGGCTTCGGTGAGGGCGATGCGGCGGGTGGTGCGATGCAGCAGGCGGGTGCGCAGGTGCGCTTCGAGTTTGGCCACCGTCCGCGAGACGTAGGCGGTAGTGAGGTCCATGCGCTGGGCGGCGGCGGTGAAGCTGCCGGTTTCAGCGACACAGACGAAAGCACGCATGTTATGCAGCAGGTCCATCATTTCTCCGTAAGAGCCTGTCGGCGCGCCACGGCGGGCGGCCCCTGCAACGGCGCTCGACCGAGCAACGCCTTGTTACAGATTCATGACAGGCGGCGAATTGTCGCATACCTGCCGGGACGGGATTATTGCTCTTTCAGACAACAATAATTCATCCAACCGTCAGCTTATCCTGCCCCCCGGCGCACTTCTAGAATCGCCATCCCCAATGCGGTATCCGCAAAATCCCAGGAAAAGCAGCCGTGCTCCGCCTTTCGTGCAACGTGCTCCCACCCCTTCGCTCCACCTCCCGACTACAGGGTCCTGCAGGCCCGATCCCCACCAAAAGCCAGACGAGATAAGCCCGATGAGCAGTCTCTCCGTGCGCCTGCCCAAGGCTGCCGCGCTGCGCTTCGCCCTGTCCGACTGGGCGCATACCGACGGCGTCACCTGGATGTTCATCCTCAAGACGCTGATCACCGCCTTCACCGCGCTGTGGCTGGCCTACCGGCTGGAACTGCCGCAGCCAAACACCGTGCTGGTGAGCGCCTTCATCGTGCTGCAGCCGCAGAGCGGCCAGGTGCTGGCGAAGAGTTTCTACCGCATCCTCGGCACCCTCGCGGGCCTCACGGTGATGGTCACCTTCATTGCCCTGTTCGCCCAGGAGCGCGTGCTGTTCCTGCTCTGCGTGGCGATCTGGGTCGGCCTGTGCACCGCCGGTGCGGCGCGCTACCGGGATTTTCGCGCCTACGCCTGCCTGCTCGCCGGCTACACCGCGGTCATGATCGGCATCCCCGCCACCCTGCACCCCGAAGGTGCCTTCATGCAGGCGCTGTGGCGGGTGATCGAGATCACCCTGGGAATCCTCTGCACCGGCGTGGTCAGCGCCGTGGTGCTGCCACAGACCAGCACCGCCGCCCTGCGCAACGCGCTGAACACCCGCTTCGGCGATTTCGCCGGCCTCGCCAGCGCCGGCCTCAACGGCACCCTCGACCCCGAGCGCTTCGAGCAGTCCAGCGCGCGTATCGCCGCCGAAGTGGTGGGTCTGGAAAGCCTGCGCAACGTCACCGCCTTCGAAGACCCGCATATGCGCCTGCGCAGCGGCCGCCTGGCGCGCCTGAACAGCGAGTTCATGCAGCTGACCACCCGCTTCCATGCCCTGCAGCGCCTGCTCGACCGCCTGCGCCAGCGTCAGGCCAGCAATGTGCTGGAAGTGCTGATGCCGTGCCTGATCGACGTCAGCGAACTGCTCGCCAGCTGGCACGGCCGCCCGCTCACGGAAAGCGACGCCGAGCGCCTCAGCGTGCAACTGGAGCTGTGCAAGCACCATCTGATGCCGCGAATCCGCGAGGCCCGCGCCACCCTCGGTCATACCTGCCCGAGGGAAGCCGACCAGCTGGACTTCGAGACCGCCGCCGAGTTGCTCTACCGCTTCGTCGACGACATGCACAATTATGCGCAGACCCACGCGTCGCTCGCTGCGCACAAGCACGAGCGGGAACAGTGGAAGGAGCGCTTCACCCCCAAAGCCAACGCCCTCGCCGCCGCCGTTGCCGGCTTCCGCTGCGCGCTGCTGGTGATCGTCGGCGGGGTGTTCTGGATCGAGACGTCCTGGCTCAGCGGCGCCACCTTCGCGCTGACCTCGGTGCTGATCGCCGCCCTCTCCTCCGCCTCGCCCAATCCCAAGCGCCTGTCGCTGCAACTGACCCTCGGCACCCTGCTCGGCGCCACCCTCGGCTTCATCCTCACCTTCCGCGTGCTGCCGCACATCGATGGCTTCCCGCTGCTGTGCTTCGTACTCGCGCCGGTGTTCGCCCTCGGCGCCTTCCTGATCACCCGGCCCAAGTGGAGCGGCTACGGGGTCGGCCTGCTGGTGTGGTTCTGCATCGCCTCGCTGCCGGCGAACCTGGCACGCTACGACGCCTACACCTTCATCAACGAGTACCTGGCGATGCTGCTGTCGATGGGCATGGCGGTGGTCGCCTCGATCGTCATCCTGCCGCCCAATCGACCATGGCTGTGGGAGCGCCTGGAAGCCGAGTTGCGCCTGCGTGTGGTACGGGTGATCAGCGATCCGCTGAAGGGCTTGTCGTCCAGCTTCGAAAGCGGCACCCGCGACCTGCTGAACCAGGCCTATGGGTTATCCACAGGTCGCCCGGACGTGCAGCGCCAGCTGCTGCGTTGGACCTTCCAGGTGCAGGAGATCGGCCTGTCGATCATCGAACTGCGCCGCGAACAGGAAGCGCTGCCCAAGGAGCCCTGGTATGCGGAACGCATGCCCTGGCGCCGCGCCATCCGCGCGCTGGGACGTGCGCTGATCCGGCTGTTCATCCAGCCCAGCGAAGGCAATCGACAGCGCGCGCTGGCGGCGGTGGAACATGCCATCCACGCGACGCGCTCCACGGACGATCGCCGGCCACCGCACTTCGACTCCTCGCCGCTGCGCCGGGTGTGCAGCTACCTGCACTTCATCCGCACCTCGCTGCTCGATCCGCAGTCGCCGTTGCGCGATTGAGATCGCGCGCACGGCACTGCCATATTTCGTTGGAGCGGACTCCGTCCGCGATGGCTTCCGGCGCGATGCGGGTCAATCGCGGACGGAGTCCGCTCCTACGCAGGCCGGCAACCCCGCCGCGAATCCCTCGAACCTGCGACCTTCCGCCGCAAAATCTGCCCTGAAACCCGTGCCACGCCTGGATTGTTGTCTCTGAGTACGAAGTCTTGTTGGCGCCTGGATATATGACTCAGATCAGGCAAATCCTATTATTTCCGTGCTGTTACAGCGCGCGCCGCAACACCACCCAAGACCCGTAATCATCCCCAACGCTTCCCGACGGAGCCCTCGGCTCAGCGTCACGGACACGTCATGCCCGGACGCCGGGAACAAGGCAGGTAATTTCATGAAAGCTGTAGTCATCCTGGCCCTGGCCGGTTTCTCGACGCTCGCCCTGGCCGAGCAGGCGAATGCCGGCGACCAGGCGCAAAGCGCGGCCGTGGAGCAGTACACCTACGACATGAAGCTGGACGTCGCCCACGTGATCTCCACCACCGACGTTTCCACTCAGTGCGGCATCGTGCCGGCACGCATGACCTACGAAGACTCCCAAGGTCAGCGCCACACCGTCGAATATCAGGTGTGGGGCAATGGCTGCTCCGGCGGCTAACAGGCTTAGAACCCGCCCTGCTCTAGCTCGTCGGATCAGGAGCAGGTTCCAAGACATTCCCGCCGGGGCTCCACGCCGCCCCGACGGGAATGTTCCAAGCCCTTACGGCTGCAAAGCCGCCTTCGCAAGGTTGCGACTGTGCGCTCCAAAGTGCCGGATCAATTGCAGAATCTGCTCATCCAGTTGCTCATCGTGCCGGAACGGCGCCAGTGAGTTCCCCTCGCTGAAATCCCCCGCCGGCGTCTTTTCACTCTCAAGCCAATGACCGATGGCCGCATCAAATGCCGCCGCATGGGCATGGGACTCGCTCGCCACCACCTCACGCAGATACTCCGTCGAGTACGGTTGATAACTTCCATCGGTACTGGTATCGGCGTAGGCCGCCAGCAAGGGCGACTGTCCACCCTGGCGCAAGGTCTCGCGCAGCCAATCCACCTGATAGCGCTCGACTCCGGTATGCCGGTCCGCCACGCGCTGGATCGCCGCCTGCTTGTCGGCATCGAAGCCCGCCATGGACTTGCCCGCCGTCCACAGCATGCTGCTGGTGGTTTCGCCCGGCAGCGGCGTCGAGTGATAGGGCTGGGTCATGTCCTGGATGTAGTGCATTGCCCAGCCAAGGAAGCGGTAGCCCCAGTACGGATGGCCGTTCTCGAAGGCGAAGCGCGCCAGGCCGTAGAACTGATAGGCGCGCCACTCCGGCCAATTGCGCTGCAGATACGGCGCGCCAGCGAAGATGATCGCGTCCTCGTGGTAGAAGCCCATGTGGAACGGCGCCTGGGAGCTGAACTCGTAGCGCGGATCGCCGAACGGCTGGGTGCCGAAGCCGTAGCGCTGGCCAGCCTCGCCGGGGTTGTCGCTGAACAGGTTGATGTCGTGGCCGAAGTCCGGCTCGTCGGCGGCGCTGGCCAGCACGTCCAGCGCCGGGATCTTCTCCCCCGACTGCAGTTGCACGAAATGCCACGGGTTCCAGCCGGACAGATTGTGGAACACCAGCACATCGGCCGGCTTGAGCGCGACATGGCCCGGCAGTTCGCCCCCCGGCGGCGGCTGCACGGCGGTGGCCAGCTTGATCTCCGGGTTCAGGCGCAGCGCCATGAGGAACGCCTTGCCCAGGTCGTCGCGACCGTCTTCGGTCAGGCGCAGGTCGTCCGGACGCGGCGGATACTCGCGGAAGTGTTCGCGGGCATAGGCTTCCTGCTCGTCGAGCAGCTTCACCAGGCCCGCACGCTGCTGGCTGAGGAAACTTTCCAGCGGCTCGACCTCGACCTCCGGCGCCTGCACGATCGCCGGCAATTGCTGGAGGGCGATGTAGCTGCCCAGGGTGTGATTGGACCAGGCCCAGAGGCTCTGCGGCAGAACCAGCAGACCGGCCAGCAGGCAGGTTGAAAATCGCTTCATCGGCTTTTCGCTCTTATTTGGCAGTGCAATGCGGAAAATTCCGACGCAGCCTAACAATCCGAAGCCACGCCGGCACTGTCGAAGCCTGCCAGCATGTGTCACGGATAACGCCACGGCTGACCATCATCAATGGCGCGAACCGCCCCAGCCACTACACTTGCCCGGCATGGAAAGGCACCGCGGCCACGCGCGTACCGACCACTCGAAATAAGGGCGTCCCCATGCTGCAATCCGTTTCACCCAAGCACGACCTCCCCCTCAAACCCGATCCAGCCGAACCCCGCAGTGGCGCCCTCGCCCCCTTCAGCATTGCTGCGTTCCGCATCATCTGGATCTGCAACCTGTTCGCCAACCTGGGCACCTGGGCGCAATCGGTGGCGGCCGCCTGGGTGGTCACCGAGGCCCATGCCAGTCCGCTGATGGTGGCGATGATCCAGGTCGCCTCGGCGTTGCCGCTGGTGCTGCTGTCGATCATGTCCGGCGTGCTGGCCGACAACCACGACCGGCGCAAGATCATGCTGGTAGGCCTGACGGTGGAACTCTCCGGCGCGGCGCTGGTGACGGTCCTGGCGTTCATGGGCTACCTCGACCCACTGCTGCTGATCGTGTCGATCCTCTGGCTGTCGCTGGGCAGCTCGATCACCATTCCCGCCTGGCAGGCGGCGGTGAACGAGCAGGTGCCACCGCGCATGCTCGGCGATGCGGTGCTGCTCAACAGCGTCAACTACAACGTCGCCCGCGCGGTCGGTCCGGCCATCGGCGGCCTGCTGCTGTCGGCCACCGGGCCGTCCTGGGTGTTCCTGTTCAACTGCCTGTGCTACGCCGCGCTGATCTGGGCGATCTGGCAATGGCGCCGCGACGTGCCCAAACGCACCCTGCCGCCGGAGCACATCTTCGAGGGGGTGATCGCCGCACTGCGCTTCACCCAGTACTCCAGCGTCACCCGCCTGGTGATGATGCGCTCGGCGGTCTTCGGCCTGTCGGCCAGCGCGATCTGGGCATTGTTGCCGTTGCTGGCACACCGCAACCCGGACGGTAGCGCCTCGGTATACGGCTACATGCTGGGCGCCCTGGGCCTGGGCGCCATCGTCGCCAGCACTGTGGTCAGCAAGGCCCGCCAGTGGCTTGGCAGCAGCCGGCTGATCAGCTTCGCAGCCGCCACGCTTGCACTGGTCATGCTCATCCTGGGCTGGGTCGACAATCTCTGGGTGATCTTCCCCGCGCTGGTCCTGGGCGGCGCCTGCTGGATCGCCGCCGTGGCCACCTACAACTCCGCCGTGCAGATCCTCGTGCCCGACTGGGTCAAGGCACGCGCCCTGGCGCTCTACCAGACCGCGATCTACGGCGGGCTTGCCGCAGGCTCGTTCCTCTGGGGCCACTTCGCCGAAACCCTGGGCGTGCAGGGTGCACTGGTCGCCGCCGGCTGCCTGCTGCTGGTCTCGGTGGCGCTGCTGTACAACTCGCGCCTGCCGGAACTGGACGCCAGCAATATCGCCCGCGCGCCGGGAGGCGTACCGGGCCCGCCGACTTTCGTGTTCAACCCGGAGCGAGGTTCGGTGCTGGTATCCATCGAGTACCGCATCCCGGCCGAGCGCACCCGCGACTTCGTCCGCGCCGCCAAGCCGCTGCGCCGCCTGCGTCTGCGCAACGGCGCGGAACGCTGGGCGCTGTACCGCGACGTGAGCAACCAGGAAATCTGGCAAGAGCTGTTCCTGGTGGACAACTGGATCAGCCACCTGCGGATGCTCGACCGCCTCACCCTCGAGGACAAGACCATCATCGACAACGTCACCAGCCTGCATGCGGGGGATGCACCGCCAGTAACCCGGCACGGGGTGAGCTACGAGTCGGGAAGTTACGAGGCACCGCCGGAGACGTTGGGATAGTGGCGTAGAAACAAAAACGCCTCTCGGTCAGGAGAGGCGTTTCAGGTGACGCGGAAGGGTTACTCCGCTGCCGGCTTCTTGCGCTTGAGCGGCGCCAGGCCGTCCTGGCTCACAACCTTGGACGGGCCGGTCTTGGGCTTGGCGGCGGGCTTCTTCTTCGCGGGGGCCTTGCTGCCGGTCTTCTTCACATCGTCCTTTTTCTTCTTGGTGCCGGCAGCCTTGCCGGAAGCCTTGACCTTCTTCGGCCCCTTGTAGGTGCCCTTCAGCTCCTTGATGACACGCAGCTCGAAGCGCAGCTTGAGGTAGCGCTCGATGCTCGACATCAGGTTCCAGTCGCCATGGCCGACCAGCGAGATCGCGGCACCCGAGGCGCCAGCGCGGCCGGTGCGGCCGATACGGTGCACGTACTCGTCGCCACGACGCGGAATGTCGAAGTTGATCACCAGGTCCAGGCCGTCGACGTCCAGGCCACGGGCGGCCACGTCGGTGGCGACCAGAATCTTCACCGCGCCCTGCTTCAGGCGCTCGATGGCCAGCTTGCGGTCCTTCTGGTCCTTCTCGCCGTGCAGCACGAATACCTTGTGCCCGGCGGCGATCAGACGACCGGTCAGGCGGTCGGCGGCGACGCGGGTGTTGGTGAAGACGATGGCCTTCTCATAGGTCTCGTTGGCCAGCAGCCACTGCAGCAGGGCTTCCTTGTGGCCGACGTCGTCGGTCAGGATCACCTGCTGGCTGACGTCCTCGTTCAGCTCGCTGACGCGGTTGAGCTGCAGGTTCTCCGGCTCGCGCAGCACTTTCTCGACCATCTCATGCAGGCCGCTGCCGCTGGTGGCGGAGAACAGCAGGGTCTGGCGCTCTGTCGGGCACTGCGCGGCGAGCTTGAGCACGTCCTCGGAGAAGCCCATGTCGAGCATGCGGTCGGCTTCATCGAGGATCAGCACTTCCACGTCGCCCAGCGGCAGGTTGCCGGCGTTGAACTGCTCGTTCAGGCGGCCCGGGGTGCCGATGATGATTTCCGGATTCTTGCGCAGGCGCGCGCCCTGCACCTTGAAGTCTTCGCCGCCGGTGATCAGGCAGGCCTTGATGAAGGTGAACTGGGCGAAACGCTCCACTTCCTTGAGGGTCTGCTGGGCCAGCTCGCGGGTCGGCAGCAGGATCAGCGCGCGGGCGCCGCTCTTGGGCTTCTCTTCGCTCAGCAGGCGGTGCAGCAGCGGCAGCACGAAGGCGGCGGTCTTGCCGCTGCCGGTCTGCGCCGTCACCCGCAGGTCGCGTCCCTCCAGGGCCTTCGGGATGGCCGCGGCCTGGACCGGGGTCGGCTCGGAGAAGGACAACGAATCGAGCGCCTTGAGCAGGCGTTCGTGCAGGGCGAATTGGGAGAACAAGGCAGACCTCGATATCACGTAAAGACCAAATAGCTGCATAGCGTAACCGATGCGCGGGTTTTATTCGCCGGTCGCAATCGGTACGGCATGCGTCGCGTGCGGGACAGAAAGGCTCGGAAGCCGCTCCCAGACTGGCCGCAACGCCCAAAAACGCCGCACAAGGAACGCCGCGATGACGCACCGCCCGACCGCCGCCGAACGTCTGGAGCGCTTGCCGCTGAGCCCTTACCACCGATTGATCTTCGTGATCATCGCCCTGGCGTTCTTCTTCGACTCCATGGACCTGGCGATGATGACCTTCCTGCTCGGCTCGATCAAAGCCGAGTTCGGCCTCTCCAGTGCCCAGGCCGGCCTGCTGGCCAGCTCCAGCTTCGTCGGCATGGTGATAGGGGCGGCACTGTCCGGGTTGCTCGCCGACCGTTTCGGGCGCAAGCCGGTATTCCAGTGGAGCATCGTGCTCTGGGGCATCGCCAGCTACCTCTGCTCCACTGCCGGCGACGTGCAGCAGCTGACGTTCTTCCGCGTGCTACTGGGAATCGGCATGGGCATGGAGTTCCCCATCGCCCAGTCGCTGCTCTCGGAAATGATCCCGGCGCACAAGCGCGGCAAGTACATCGCGCTGATGGACGGCTTCTGGCCACTGGGCTTCATCGCCGCCGGCTGCCTGTCCTACTTCGTGCTACCGGTAGCCGGCTGGCGCAGCCTGTTCCAGCTGCTGGCGTTCCCGGCGATCTTCGTCCTGGCGATCCGCTTCATGATTCCGGAATCGCCGCGCTGGCTGGAGCAGGCCGGACTGCTCGAGCAGGCCGGACTGCTCGAGCAGGCCGAGCGCTCCTTGCAACGCATCGAAGCGCGGGTGATGGCCTCGCTCAAGCTGACCAGCCTGCCCGAGCCACGTCCGCTGGCGCGTCCGGAACCGAGCGCACCGGGCTTTTTCCGCGCCTTCGGCGAACTCTGGTCGCCCACCTACCGCCGCCGCACCCTGACGGTCTGGAGCCTGTGGTTCTTCGCCCTGCTCGGTTTCTACGGCCTTACCTCCTGGCTCAGCGCTTTGTTGCAGCAATCGGGCTTCGCCGCCACCCAGTCGGTGTACTACACGGTGCTGATTTCCCTGGCCGGCATTCCCGGCTTCCTCTGCGCGGCCTGGCTGGTTGAGCGCTGGGGGCGCAAGCCGAGCTGCGTACTGATGCTCCTGGGTGGCGGCGCCATGGCCTACGCCTACGGGCAAACGGCCGTGTTCGGCGGCAGCCTGGGCCTGCTGATCGGCTTCGGCCTGGCCATGCAGTTCTTCCTGTTCGGCATGTGGGCGGTGCTCTACACCTACACGCCGGAGCTCTACCCCACCTCGGCGCGCGCCACGGGCTCGGGCTTCGCCTCGGCGGTCGGACGCATCGGCTCGTTGCTCGGCCCCACCGTCAGCGGCCTGATCCTGCCGGTGGCTGGTCAGGGAGGCGTGTTCACCCTCGGCGCCCTGTGCTTCCTGCTCGCCGCCAGCGTGGTCTGGGCCTTCGGCATCGAAACCCGCGGCCGAACCCTGGAGGAACTCGCTGGCTGACGCACTACCCAACGCAGGCAGGAATCGGACGAACGTACCAGCACCCCGCTGCCGCCGTGCAATGCTCTGAACGAGCCCTCTGCAACGCAGAAACAGGGTGCACTCGACTCTCATTTATTTCGTCACTGCCAGCCTCGACGGGCACATCGCCCGGCCCGATGGCAGCATGGACTGGCTGCGGGGCTACGACAGCGCGACCGACGACCCCGGTCATGGCGCCTTCTACGCCAGCATCGACGGACTGCTGATGGGACGGGTCACCTACCTGCACCGCCTGGATCAGGGCGACTGGCCCTATCCGGACAAGCCCACCCTCGTCCTGACCCGCGCCAACCACCTGCCCCTGGCCAGCCCTCGCGTCGAGCTGATCCATTGCCCTCCGAGCGAAGCCCTGAAAGCCCTGCAGGCCAAGGGCTGCCAGCGCATCTGGCTGGTCGGCAGCGGGAGCCTGGCGGGAAACTTTCTTGCCGCGGGGTTGCTCGACGAGTTGATCGTCAGCATCATCCCGCAGCTGCTCGGCGCTGGAATCCCACTGTTCAGCATCGGGCTCGAGCAACGTCTGCAACTGCTGGAACAGCGCAGCTTTCCCAGCGGCATCGTGCAATTGCGTTACCTGGTCCTCAAGGAAAGCCGCTCGCCATGACCCTCGCCACCATCAGCATCGCCGCCGCCTGCCTGCTCGACGACAGCGGACGCCTCCTGCTGGTGCGCAAGCGCGGCACCCAGGCCTTCATGCTGCCCGGCGGCAAGCACGAGCCCGGCGAAACCTCGGTACAGGCCCTGCTGCGCGAACTGGATGAAGAGCTCAACCTGCGCCTGACGGAAAACGCACTGACGTCACTGGGGCGTTTCCAAGCCGACGCGGCCAACGAGCCCGATACCCAGGTCGACGCGCAGGTCTACGTCGCCGCCCTGCCCCACCCGGTAAGCCCGGCGGCGGAGCTGGAAGAGCTCGCCTGGCTCGCGCCCACCGACAACGCCCTGCACAACCTCGCCCCTCTCGTGCGCGAGCAAGTACTGCCCGCCCTTCTCCTGCACGTGGGCTGATCCCGGGTCACCGCATAAACCTGCATTTCGTCGGGTTTTTACCTGCGACAGCACGCCTCGCATGGCTTTGCGCCATCAGCCGCGCGGCATCCCTCCGTCATTGCCGCAACCCGCATTCCATAGGGCTTCACGCTATAAGCCGCGACCGTGACCGATGGGTCCGAGCACATGTCACGGAACTTCCGGTGAGTCACATGGCAACTTTCAGAATCGACAGACGGTAAAAACTGTCATGAAAACTCGTTCAGAATGCCCCGAATTTTTCGACGGACAAAAAGGAAACCACGCCGAAAGCAATGGCGATCCAGCGGAGTCTGGGTGACATCAACCCGCAAGAAGACATGCCGAATGCGACGTAACATTTTGACATGCCTTTCCATAGGCTTGGCGACCCTCTTGGCCGCCACCGAGGCTACGGCCTCCTCCAAGATCACGCGTACCTACCACCCCGCCCCGGTCGACCTGCGCGTCCCGGTCCAGGGAAGCGCGCTGCTGACCATGACGCCCAAAGCCGAAAAGCCGGCCAAGAGCGAGGCGCACCAGGTCACCCAGCGTGCCTACAGCATGATCGGTACGCCATACCGTTGGGGCGGTACCTCGCCCAAGCGCGGCTTCGACTGCAGCGGCCTGGTCAACTACGTGTTCCAGAACGTCGATGAAGTCGACCTGCCGCGTACCGCGCAGCAGATGTACAGCATGCGCGGCAACTCGAAAGTCGCCCGCGGCGACCTGCAACCCGGCGACCTGGTGTTCTTCCGCATCCACAACCGCCGCAATGTCGACCACGTCGGCATCTACGTCGGCGACAACCAGTTTGTCCATGCGCCGCGCCGCGGCCAGAAGGTCCGCGTCTCCGACCTCAGTGGCGACTACTGGAAGAAGCACTACACCGCCGCCCGCCGCATCCTGCCGGAAACCCTGGCCAAGGCCGACGTCGGTCGTCGCTACGACTGACCGCTTGCACTCTCCCCTTGCGGGAGAGTGCCTGTCCCTCGCCTCTCTCCCTTCACTTATAGGCCGCGACGCGCCTGACGGCGCAGCAGTCGCGCGCTATCCCAACCGGTGAGCAGCACAGCGACCCAGATCGGCCCGTAGGTCCAGATCTGCGCCGGGTTGAACGCCTCGCCCAGGAACAGCACGGCGATGGCAAACAGCAGCACCGGCTCGACGTAGCTCAGAATCCCGAACAGCCCCATCGGCAGCAGCCGGCTGGCCGCCATCATCGCGCCGAACGCCAGCGCACTGATCAGGCCAAGCAACGGCAGCAATGCCCACAGGCGCGGTACCGCCTCCAGCACCGTGGCGCTGTCGGTTATCCACAGCGTCGCCAGCGCGAACGGCAGCAGCACGATCATCTCGAAGACGAAACCAGACAGCGAGTCCACCGCCATCTTGCGGCGCAGCATGAAATACGGCGGATACCCCAGCGCAGTGATCAGGCTGAACCAGGAAAACGCCCGGGTCAGCCACAGCTCATGCAGGACACCGGCCAGCGCGAAGCCGACGGCGATACCTTGCAGCGTGGTCAGACGCTCGCCATAGAACACCCGACCGCAGAGCACCATGGTCAGCGGCAGCAGGAAGTAGCCCAGCGACAGCTCCAGCGTACGCCCGACCATGGGCGCCCAGATGAATACCCCCCACTGGATCAGCATCATCGCCGCCGTCAGCGGGAAGCACGCCAGCAGCCACGGCTCGCGCAGCAGACGCCGTCCGGCATCACGCAGCACGCCGCCTTGACGGGTAAACAGCACCAGCAGCAGGACCATGGGAATCGACCAGACCACCCGGTGAGCAATCACCTGGATGCTGGACAGCGGCTCCAGCGCATGGATATAGGCCGGCAAGGTCACGAACAGCACGGAAGACGCCAGGGACAGCGCCACACCACGTCCGGAGATATTCATGCGAAACGCTCCTTGTGGCGGCGCAGGCCGTAGCGGTTGACGCCCAGGGACGCAACGATCACCACACCGCCCAATGCCAGGCGTGGCAGATCGGCGTGCTCGCCCCAGATCAGCAGGTTGATCAGCAACCCCACCGGCACATGCAGATTGTTCATCACCGCCAGGGTGCCGGCATCGACCAGGGTGCCACCCTTGTTCCACCAGAACTGCCCCAGCGCAGTGGCCAGCAGTCCCATCCACACCAGTACGCCCCATTGCAGCTCGGTGCTGGGTAGCTTCTGCGGGTTGCCGAACAGCAGCCAACCCGGCAGCGCGATCAGCAGCGCGCCGACGAAGAAGTAACCGAAGCGGCGGAATTGCGGGATATCGGACGGATAGCGCTGCACCAGGTGCTTGTAGAAAACCTGCCCGGCCGCGAAGGTCGCGTTGGCCAGCTGCAGGAGCAGGAAGCCCTGGACGTAATCGCCGCTCACACCGTCGTAACGAATGATCCCGGCGCCCAGCACCGCCACCGCAGCCGCCAGCAGCGCCCAGGCATTGAAGCGGCGGTTCAGCGCGTCATCGATGAGCGCCACATGCAACGGCGTCAGCACGGTGAACAACAGCACTTCTGGCACCGTCAGCACGCGGAAGCTCTGGTAGAGGCAGACATAGGTAATGCCGAACTGCAGCACCCCCGCCAGCATCACACCGGCAATGAAGCGCGGATTGACGCCGCGCCAGCGAGTCAGTGGCAGGAACACCAGACCGGCGAGCACCACACGGGTCAGCACCGCGAAATAGCTATCGACCTGCCCGGCAAGGTACTCGCCGATCAGGCTGAAGGAGAACGCCCAGAGGACGGTAACGAAAAGCAGGTAAGGCATGAGGGATGCGACCGGAACGGGGCAAGCACCATAGCGCCTGTCTCACAGCGGAGAAAAGCACTGCGCGCCCGCCACCTGCGAAAGGCAGAAACGAAAAAGGGCGACCGAAGTCGCCCTTTTCCTAGGATGAGGAAGCAGGGATTAGCCCTGGTTCTCCATCTGAGCACGGATCAGGTCACCGATGGTGGTCGGACCAGTGCTTTCTGCGTCTTGCTTGCTACGCAGTTCTTTCATCGCATCCTTCTCGTCATCAACGTCCTTGGACTTGATGGAGAGGGAAATGACGCGGCTCTTACGGTCGATGCTGATGATCTTGGCTTCGACTTCTTCGCCTTCTTTCAGAACGTTGCGAGCGTCTTCAACGCGGTCACGGCTGATTTCGGAGGCTTTCAGGATGCCTTCGATTTCGCCGGCCAGGGTGATGACAGCGCCCTTGGCGTCAACTTCTTTTACGGTGCCGCGAACGATGGTGCCTTTCTCGTTGAGCGAGGCGTAGTTGGAGAACGGATCGTCTTCCAGCTGCTTGATGCCCAGGGAGATGCGCTCACGCTCCGGATCAACGGAGAGGATGACGGTTTCCAGCTCGTCGCCCTTCTTGAAGCGGCGAACGGCTTCTTCGCCAACTTCGTTCCAGGAGATGTCGGACAGGTGAACCAGACCGTCGATGCCACCTTCCAGACCGATGAAGATACCGAAGTCAGTGATCGACTTGATGGTGCCGGAGATCTTGTCGCCCTTGTTGAAGCGGCCAGAGAAGTCTTCCCACGGGTTGGACTTGCACTGCTTGATGCCCAGGGAGATACGACGACGCTCTTCGTCGATGTCCAGAACCTGAACTTCCACTTCGTCGCCAACCTGAACGACTTTCGACGGGTGGATGTTCTTGTTGGTCCAGTCCATTTCGGAGACGTGTACCAGGCCTTCCACGCCCTCTTCCAGCTCGGCGAAGCAGCCGTAGTCGGTGAGGTTGGTGACGCGCGCGGTAACGCGGGTGCCTTCCGGGTAACGAGCCTTGATGGCAACCCATGGGTCTTCGCCCAGTTGCTTCAGGCCCAGGGATACGCGGTTGCGCTCGCGGTCGAACTTCAGAACCTTGACATCGATCTCGTCGCCAACGTTGACGATTTCCGACGGATGCTTGATACGCTTCCAGGCCATGTCGGTGATGTGCAGCAGACCATCGACGCCGCCCAGGTCAACGAACGCACCGTAGTCGGTGAGGTTCTTGACGATACCTTTGACCTGCTGGCCTTCCTGCAGGGATTCCAGCAGAGCTTCGCGCTCGGCGCTGTTCTCGGCTTCCAGGACGCTGCGGCGGGAAACGACAACGTTGTTGCGCTTCTGGTCCAGCTTGATGACCTTGAACTCGAGCTCTTTGCCTTCCAGGTGAGTGGTGTCACGCACCGGACGCACGTCGACCAGCGAACCCGGCAGGAACGCGCGGATGCCGTTGACGTCGACGGTGAAGCCACCCTTGACCTTGCCGTTGATGATGCCTTTGACCACTTCGTCGGCAGAGAAAGCAGCTTCCAGAACGATCCAGCTCTCGGCACGCTTGGCTTTTTCGCGGGACAGCTTGGTTTCACCGAAGCCATCTTCTACCGCGTCCAGCGCAACGTGGACTTCGTCACCCACATTGATGGTCAGCTCGCCCTGTTCGTTGTAGAACTGCTCGACCGGGATGACGCCCTCGGATTTCAGACCGGCATGGACGGTGACCCAGTCACCATCGATGTCGACCACGATGCCGGTGATGATTGCACCCGGCTGCATGTCGAGGGATTTCAGACTTTCTTCAAAGAGTTCTGCGAAGCTTTCGCTCATGTCTATACCTGTAGTCAAAGGCTTGTAAGCCCGATTCCGCGCCACCAGCAGACACGGTCAAGTGATGAAAAAGAAGCCAGCAGGATCAAGACTGGTATCCCGCCGGCCCCCTGTTGCACCCGCCGAAACGGGCACTCCACATTCAGATTTTAAGGGAACGCTTCGCTCAATATGGGCGAAACCCTCCCGATATAAGGTCTGGAATGGTAGCAATCGAAGCAGCCCGCGTCAATTGGGCGACCCGACTCCCAAAGCACCTTGCGCTTCTTGCGAATTCCAGCCTGGAGCTTTCATTTTCGCGTAAAGCCAGGTGACCGGCTTCACCGCCTGTCAGTTCAACGCAGCGACTCAGGAGCAACAGCCCCGCCCTTGAAAGAAAAATCCCCGGCATGCCGGGGATTTTCGTTCCAACATCGACTAGTCAGCCAACCCCAGCCGAGCGACCTCAGCGAGGATGCTGTCCACCACCTCATCAATGCTCATCGAGGTGGAGTCCACCAGGATCGCCCCTACGGCAGGCTTGAGCGGCGCCACGGCGCGCTGGCTGTCGCGCTCGTCGCGGGCGCTGATTTCCTCAGCGAGCTGCGCCTGGTCGCTCTCGATGCCCTTGTTCTTCAGCTGCAGGTAGCGGCGACGGGCGCGCTCCTCGGCCGAAGCAGTGAGGAATATCTTCAGCGGGGCGCTGGGGAAGACCACGGTGCCCATGTCACGACCGTCGGCTACAAGGCCGGGGGCTTCGAGGAAGGCGCGCTGGCGTTGCAGCAGGGCATCGCGCACCGCAGGCAGCGCGGCGACCTGGGAAGCGCCGGCACCAACCTGTTCGGTACGGATGACGTCGGTAACGTCGTCGCCTTCGAGGATGATGTGCTGGCCCTGCCCGCCCTTGCCGTGGGTGAACTGGACGTCCAGGTGCGCGGCCAGGACCTTGAGGCCTTCCTCGTTGGTCAGGTCGATACCGTGGTTACCGGCGGCGAACGCCAGCAGACGATACAGCGCGCCGGAGTCCAGCAGGTTCCAGCCCAGGCGCTTGGCCAGCAGGCCGGCGACGGTGCCCTTGCCGGAGCCACTGGGGCCGTCGATGGCGACGACCGGCCATTCGCCCATCATCACTTGCCCTCCTCGGCGACGCGGATGCCCGCGCCGGAGGCCAGCCCGAGGAAGTTCGGGAAGGAAGTCGCGACGTTGGCGCAGTCGTGGATGCGGATCGGCGCGCCGGCACGCAGGGAGGCCACGCTGAAGGACATGGCGATACGGTGGTCGCCGTGGCTCCAGACTTCGCCGCCGCCGTAGGCGCCGCCTTCGATGATGATGCCGTCCGGGGTCGGCTCGGCTTTCACGCCCAGGGCGATCAGGCCGTCGGCCATCACCTGGATGCGGTCGGATTCCTTCACCCGCAGCTCTTCCGCGCCGCGCAGGACGGTGCGACCTTCGGCATTCGCTGCAGCGACGAAGAGCACCGGGAACTCGTCGATGGCCAGCGGCACCAGGTCTTCGGGGATGTCGATGCCTTTCAGCTTGGCCGAACGTACGCGAATGTCGGCGACCGGTTCGCCACCTACTTCACGCTGGTTTTCCAGGGTGATGTCGGCCCCCATCAGCTTGAGGATGTCGATGACGCCGGTACGGGTCGGGTTGATGCCGACGTGCTCCAGGGTCAGGTCGGAACCTTCGGCAATGCTCGCGGCGACCAGGAAGAAGGCGGCAGAGGAGATGTCGGCCGGGACTTCGATCGAAGTGGCGGTGAGCTTGTGGCCGGACTCGACACGGGCGGTTGCGCCTTCGACGTCGACCGGGTAGCCGAAGCCGCGCAGCATGCGCTCAGTGTGATCGCGGGTCGGCGCCGGCTCGGTGGTGGAGGTTTCACCAGCGGCGTACAAGCCGGCGAGCAGCAGGCAGGACTTCACCTGGGCGCTGGCCATCGGCATTTCGTAATGCATGCCGGTGAGTTTGCGACCGCCACGGATGGTCAGCGGCGGACGGCCTTCCGGACCGGTCTCGATCACCGCACCCATCTCGCGCAGCGGCTTGGCTACGCGGTTCATCGGGCGCTTGGACAGCGAGGGGTCACCAGTCAGGGTCGAGTCGAACGATTGGGCCGCCAGCAGGCCGCTGAGCAGGCGCATGGAGGTGCCGGAGTTGCCCAGGTAGATCGGGCCGGGCGGTGCTTTCAGGCCATGCAGACCCACGCCGTGTACGGTGACGCGGCCGTGATGCGGACCTTCGATGACCACGCCCATGTCACGGAACGCCTGAATGGTGGCCAGGGCGTCTTCGCCTTCGAGGAAGCCTTGCACCTCGGTCGTGCCTTCGGCCAGGGAGCCGAGCATGATCGAACGGTGGGAGATGGACTTGTCGCCCGGTACGCGAACACGTCCGGACAGGCGGCCACCCGGCTGGGCCAGGTAAATCAGGTCATTGTTGTGCATGGCGTCCACATAGGCCCGTTGGGCCAGGATTTTGCTGAAATGCTCGCGGGCAACCCGGGCGCGAGTGAAGACGCCCATCAATTGCTGCCCGTCCCCCTTGTCGACGGCCTCGCGCAGGGCGTCGAGGTCATCGCGAAATACGTCGAGGATGCGCAGCACCGCCCCGCGATTGGCGAGGAAGATGTCGTGCCACATCACTGGGTCGCTGCCGGCGATCCGCGTGAAGTCGCGGAAGCCGCCAGCGGCGTAGCGGAAGATTTCCAGATTCTCGCTGCGTTTGGCCAGCGAGTCGACCAGCGTGAAGGCCAGCAGGTGCGGCAGGTGACTGGTCGCCGCCAGGACTTCATCGTGGTGCTCGACGTCCATCTGCTCGACATCCGCACCCAGCTCGCGCCAGAGGCTCTCGACGCACTGGATCGCGTCCGCGTCGGCATTATCCAGCGGCGTGAGAATGACCTTATGACGGCGGAACAGTTTTGCGTTGGCGGCTTCCACCCCGCTTTGCTCGGAGCCGGCAATGGGATGGCCGGGCACGAAGCGCGCCGGCATGCCGCCGAATACCGCTTTGGCGGCGCGCACCACATTGCCCTTGGCGCTGCCTACGTCGGTGAGGATGGCATTGCCGATGTCGAGGGTGGCGAGTTCGCCGAGGACCTTTTCCATAGCCAGGATCGGCACGGCGAGCTGGATCACGTCGACGTCACGGCAACCGGCGGCGAGGCTTTCCTCGCAGCGGTCGACCACACCCAGCTCCACGGCGAGGCGGCGGGTTTCCGGGTCACGGTCGACACCGACCACTTCCTCGAACAGGCCCTTCTCGCGGATGCCCTTGGCGAAGGAGCCGCCGATCAGGCCGAGCCCCACCACCACCAGACGGCGCAGCTTGTGCGGCTGGACATCAGGCACGGGCGAGCACCTTGGCCAGCGCTTCGAGGAAGCGGGCGTTCTCGGCTGGCAGGCCGATGGAGATGCGCAAGTGCTGCGGCATGCCGTAGCCGCCCACCGGACGGACGATCACGCCTTCGGCGAGCAGGGCCTGGTAGACCGGGCCGGCGTCGCGCTTGAGGTCCACGGCGATGAAATTGCCCTTGGACGGAATCCACTGCAGGTCGAGTACGCGCAGGCCGTTTTCCAGCTGCACCATGCCCTCGTCATTGATGCGCTTGCCTTCGGCGAGGTACTCGGCATCCTCCAGCGCGGCGCAGGCGGCGGCCAGGGCCAGGCTGTTGACGTTGAACGGCTGGCGCACGCGGTTGAGCACATCGGCGACCTGCGCCGAGGAGATCGCGTAGCCAACGCGCAGCGACGCCAGGCCGTAGGCCTTGGAGAAGGTGCGCGAGACCAGCAGGTTCGGGTAGCGAGCCAGGTACTTCAGGCCGTCCGGCAGTTCTTCGCCTTCGGCGTACTCGATGTAGGCCTCATCGAGCACCACCAGGACATTCTCCGGAACCTGCGACAGGAAGCGCTCCAGCGCGTCCGGGCCGAACCAGGTGCCGGTGGGGTTGTTCGGGTTGGCGATGAAGACCACGCGGGTATTGCCATCGATGGCCGCCAGCATGGCTTCCAGGTCATGGCCCCAGTCTTTCGCCGGCACGACCTTGCCCTGGGCGCCGACGGCCTGGGTGGAGATCGGGTAGACGGCGAAGGCGTACTGGCTGAACACGGCGTTCAGGCCCGGCGCCAGATAGGCACGAGCCACCAGGTCGAGGATGTCGTTGGAGCCGTTGCCCAGGGTCACCTGCGCGGTGCCGACGCCGCAACGGGCGGCCAGGCGGCTCTTCAGTTCGAAGCCGTTGCCATCGGGATAGCGGGTCAGCTCAGCCAGCTCCGCACGGATCGCTTCGAGCGCTTTCGGGCTCGGGCCCAGCGGGTTCTCGTTGCTGGCCAGCTTGATGATGCCGGCGGGGTCGAGCTTCAGCTCACGGGCCAGTTCATCGACCGGCTTGCCGGGAACATAGGGGGAAAGCTTCTGCACGCCCGGCTGGGCCAGGGCAAGGAAATCACAGCTCATGGACTTCTCTCTTGAGTGTGGCCGCTCAAAATGACTCGATATAACCGGCGGCCACCAGGTAGTCGCAGATGCGGTCGACGGCTTCGTCGACGGCCAGCGTGGAGGTATCGATGGTCAACTCAGCCGCCTGGGGGACCTCGAAAGGCGAATCGATGCCAGTGAACTCCTTCAGCTCACCTGCACGCGCTTTTCGGTACAAACCCTTGGGGTCACGCTCTTCACAGACATTCAGCGGCGTCGAGACATGGACTTCGATGAAGAGATCCGGCACCAGAGCGCGCACCATGTCCCGGTCCTGTCGGAACGGGGAGATGAACGCGGCGATCACGATCAGCCCGGCGTCCACCATGAGCGCGCCGACCTCGCCGACCCGACGGATGTTCTCACTGCGATCTTCGGCGCTGAAGCCCAGATCGCGATTCAGTCCGTGGCGAAGATTGTCGCCATCGAGCAGGTAGGTGTGCCGCCCCGCTTCGTGCAGCCGGCGCTCCAGAGCATCTGCCACGGTCGACTTGCCGGAACCGCTCAAGCCAGTCAGCCAGATCAGACAAGGGCGCTGGCCCTTGTTCCGACCACGCGCCTCACGGTCGACTGCAAGCGCCTGCCACCGTACGTCGCGAGCTTTCGACATCAGAGTACAGCCTTCGGGTAGGAGCCCAGCACCTTCAGGGCAACGGCTTCGCTACTGATCTTTTCCAACACGTCCTTGATCAGCGGGTCCTTGTGGTGGCCGACGAAGTCGATGAAGAACACGTAGGTCCACTTGCCGCTGCGCGACGGACGGGTCTCGATGCGGGTCAGGTCGATGCCGTTGGTGTGGAACGGCACCAGCAGTTCGTGCAGGGCGCCCGGCTTGTTGCGCATGGAGACGATGATGGACGTCTTGTCGTCGCCGGTGGGCGGCACTTCCTGGTTGCCGATCATGAGGAAGCGCGTGGAGTTGTCCGGGCGGTCCTCGATCTTCTCATGCAGCTTGTCCAGGCCGTACAGGCTGGCCGCCATGTCGCCGGCAATCGCCGCGCTGTTCCACTCGCTCTTCACCCGCTTGGCGGCGTCGGCGTTGCTGGAGACCGCCACGCGCTCGACGTTCGGGTAGTGCGCGTCCAGCCACTTGCGGCACTGGGCCAGGGACTGGGCGTGGGAGTAGATACGGGTGATGTTGTTGGTCTTGGTGTTCTCGCCCACCAGCAGGTGGTGGTGGATGCGCAGCTCCACCTCGCCGCAGATCACCAGGTCGTGTTCGAGGAAGCTGTCGAGGGTGTGGTTGACCGCGCCCTCGGTGGAGTTTTCCACAGGCACCACGCCGAAGTTCACCGCACCGGCGGCGACTTCGCGGAACACTTCGTCGATGGCCGCCATCGGGGTGCTGATCACCGCGTGGCCGAAGTGCTTGAGCGCCGCAGCCTGGGTGAAGGTGCCTTCCGGGCCGAGGTAGGCCACTTTCAGCGGCTGTTCCAGGGCCAGGCAGGAGGACATGATCTCGCGGAACAGACGAGCGACTTCCTCGTTGTCCAGCGGGCCCTTGTTCAGCTCCATGATGTGCTTGAGCACCCACGCCTCGCGCTCGGGCCGGTAGAACACCGGCTTCTCGCCTTCGGGCAGGGAGGCCAATTTCACGCGCGCCACGTCGGTGGCGCAGCGGGCGCGTTCGCTGATCAGCTCGAGGATCTTCTCGTCGAGGCTGTCGATGCGTACGCGCAAAGCCTTGAGCTGGTCAGCGTCGCTCATCAGCCGTGCTCCTTCTCGAACTCGGCCATGTAGCCGACCAGGGCTTCGATGGCATCCAGGCCCAGGGCGTTATAAATGGAGGCACGCATGCCGCCCACAGAACGGTGGCCTTTCAGGTTGAGCAGGCCGCGCGCGTCAGCGCCTTCGAGGAAGGCCTTGTCGAGCTTCTCGTCGGCCAGGCGGAACGGCACGTTCATCCAGGAGCGGGCGCTGGGCTGGATCGGGTTGGTGTAGAAGTCGCTGTTGTCGATGAAGCCGTACAGCATGTCCTTCTTCGCGCGGTTGCGCTTTTCCATGGCGTCGACGCCACCCTGCTCCTTCAGCCATTCGAAGACCAGGCCGGAGAGGTACCAGGAGTAGGTAGCCGGGGTGTTGTACATGGAACCGTTATCGGCGGCGACCTTGTAGTTGAGCATGGTCGGGCAGATGCTGCGGGCGCGGCCCAGCAGGTCTTCGCGAACGATGACAACGACCAGGCCGGACGGGCCGATGTTCTTCTGCGCGCCGGCGTAGATCAGGCCGAACTTCGACACGTCGGTCGGGCGGGAGAGGATGTCCGAAGACATGTCCACCACCAGCGGAACGTCGCCGACTTCCGGAATCCAGTCGAACTCCAGACCGCCGATGGTCTCGTTGGACGCGTAGTGCAGGTAGGCGGCGTCCTTGGACAGGTTCCACTCGTTCTGCCCGGGAATGGCGAAGTAGTCGTATTTGGATGCACTGGCGACCACGTTGACGTTGCCGAAGCGGCGAGCCTCTTCGATGGCCTTCTTCGACCAGATGCCTGTTTCCACGTAGTCCGCCACGCCGTCTTCGGGCAGCAGGTTCAGCGGAATCTCAGCGAACTGCTGGCTGGCGCCGCCCTGCAGGAACAGCACCTTGTAGTTCGACGGCACGCCCATCAGGTCACGCAGGTCCTGCTCGGCCTTCTCGGCGATGGCCACGTAGTCGTCGCTACGGTGGCTCATTTCCATGACCGACAGGCCCTTGCCCTGCCAATCCAGCAGCTCGGCGCGGGCGCGCTCCAGCACCTCGGTGGGAAGCGCCGCGGGACCGGCGCAGAAGTTAAAGGCTCGCTTGCTCACATCCACTCTCGCTATCAGTCTTCGCTGGCCTGCGGGGCTTCTTCAGCCGCAGCTTCGCCTGCTTCTTGGTTCTCGTCCGACACTTCGCCTTCGACGATCTCGCCGTCGATGACGTCGTCTTCACCTTCCACCACGGTCGGCTCCTGCACCCGCTCCAGGCCTACGACGGTCTCGTCGGCGGCCAGCTTGATGAGGATCACGCCCTGGGTGTTACGGCCAGCGCCGCGGACTTCGTCGACACGGGTACGGACCAGGGTGCCCTGGTCGGAGATCAGCATGATCTCCTCGCCGTCCAGCACCTGCACGGCCCCCACCAGGTTGCCGTTACGCTCGTTGATCACCATGGCGATCACGCCCTGGCCACCACGACCGCGACGCGGGTAGTCGGCCAGCGGGGTGCGCTTGCCGTAACCGCGTTCGGAGGCGCTGAGGATCTGCGCTTCGCGGCACTCGGGGATCAGCATGGAGATGATGCGCTGGCCTTCGGCCAGGCGCATGCCGCGCACGCCACGGGCGTTACGGCCCATTATGCGCACCTTGCTTTCCTTGAAGCGGATCACCTTGCCGGCGTCGGAGAACATCATCACGTCCTTCGAGCCGTCGGTGATGGCGGCGGCGATCAGCGAGTCACCCTCTTCCAGCTTCAGGGCGATCAGGCCGTTGGAACGCGGCTTGGTGAACTGGATCAGCGGGGTCTTCTTCACGGTGCCTTTCATGGTGGCCATGAAGATGTACGCGCCGGTCGGCTCGTCCTGGCTGAAGTCAGCGTCGTCGCCCTCTTCACCCTCTTCGGTTTCCACCACTTCGGCGACCTGCTCGGCGACCACGTCGTCGTCCTCGCCTTCTTCACCGGCGAACTGGGCGCGCACGGCTTCCAGGTCGATCTGCAGCATCGCGGTGATGCGCTCGCCTTCGTCCAGTGGCAGCAGGTTCACCAGCGGACGGCCACGGGCGGTACGCGAGGCTTCCGGGATCTCGAAGGTGCGCAGCCAGTAGACCTTGCCCTTGCTGGAGAACAGCAGCAGGGTGGCGTGGCTGTTGGCGACCAGCAGGTGTTCGATGTAGTCCTCGTCCTTCACGCCACTGGCGGACTTGCCCTTGCCACCACGACGCTGGGCCTCGTAGGCGGCCAGCGGCTGGGACTTGGCGTAGCCGCCGTGGGAGATGGTCACCACGCGCTCTTCTTCGGTGATCAGGTCGGCGATGGTCAGGTCCATCTGCGACGCGACGATTTCGGTGCGGCGGGCGTCGCCGAACTCGGCCTTGACCTTCTCCAGTTCCTCGCGGATGACTTCCATCAGGCGCTCGGGGCTGGTCAGGATGCGAATCAGCTCGCCGATCAGAGTGAGGATTTCCTGGTACTCGGACAGGAGCTTCTCGTGCTCCAGGCCGGTCAGGCGGTGCAGGCGCAGTTCCAGGATGGCCTGGGCCTGCTCCGGGGACAGGTAGTACTTGCCTTCGCGCAGGCCGTACTGCTCGTCCAGGTCTTCCGGACGGCAGGAATCGGCGCCGGCGCGCTCGACCATGGCCTCCACGGCGCTGGATTCCCAGGCGGTGGCGATCAGGCGTTCCTTGGCTTCGGCCGGGGTCGGCGAAGACTTGATCAGCTCGATCACCGGGTCGATGTTCGACAGGGCGACGGCCTGGCCTTCGAGGATATGGCCGCGTTCGCGGGCCTTGCGCAGCTCGTAGACGGTCCGGCGGGTCACCACTTCACGGCGGTGGCGGATGAAGACCTCGAGCATTTCCTTGAGGTTCATCGTGCGCGGCTGGCCGTCGACCAGGGCCACCACGTTGATGCCGAAGACGCTCTGCAGCTGAGTCTGGGCGTAGAGGTTGTTCAGCACGACCTCGCCCACTTCGCCACGGCGCAGCTCGATGACCACGCGCATGCCGTCCTTGTCGGACTCGTCGCGCAGCTCGGTGATGCCTTCGATCTTCTTCTCTTTCACCAGCTCGGCGATCTTCTCGATCAGGCGGGCCTTGTTCAGCTGGTAGGGCAGCTCGGTGATGATGATCTGCTGGCGGTTGCCGCCCTTCTCCATGTCCTCGATGGTCGCGCGGGCACGGATATAGATGCGGCCACGACCGGTGCGATAGGCCTCGATGATGCCCGCACGGCCGTTGATGATGCCCGCGGTCGGGAAGTCCGGGCCGGGGATGTAGTTCATCAGGTCGTCGATGGACAGCTCGGGGTTGTCCATCAGCGCCAGGCAGCCGTCGATCACCTCGGTGAGGTTGTGCGGCGGGATGTTGGTCGCCATGCCCACGGCGATACCGCTGGAACCGTTGACCAGCAGGTTCGGGATCTTGGTCGGCATGACCGCCGGGATCTGCTCGGTGCCGTCGTAGTTGGGCACCCAGTCGACGGTTTCCTTGTCCAGGTCGGCCAGCAGTTCATGGGCGAGCTTGGCCATGCGCACTTCGGTGTATCGCATGGCCGCGGCGTTGTCGCCGTCCACCGAACCGAAGTTGCCCTGGCCGTCGACCAGCATATAGCGCAGCGAGAAGGGCTGGGCCATGCGGACGATGGTGTCGTACACCGCGGTGTCGCCGTGCGGGTGGTACTTACCGATCACGTCGCCGACCACACGGGCGGACTTCTTGTAGGCCTTGTTCCAGTCGTTGCCCAGCTCGCTCATGGCGTACAGGACGCGGCGATGCACGGGCTTCAAGCCGTCGCGCGCATCGGGCAGGGCACGACCGACGATCACGCTCATGGCGTAATCGAGGTAGGACTGTCGGAGTTCGTCTTCGATGTTGACCGGGAGGATTTCTTTGGCCAGTTCGCCCATGAGAAGCCTGGTTCCTTTTTCAAATGGGACTCCGCCACGCCCGTCCTGAGCCCGGCGGAGCGCGGTGTGCCATCAAAGCGCCACCGACTCTCTACAAATCAACGACTTATTGCGCTGATCCGCGATGCTGAAGGGGGTGCGAAAACGCCCCCCGAAGAACCGTCGGAGCTTACCACAAGCCAGGGTGAAGACCTACCCTCGCCCAGCCCCCACGATGAATTGCCGCAGGCCCGTCAGTGCAGGCGCTTGCGGCTCATCAGCTGGGCCATGCGCTCGGTATCGGGGCGCTCGACCACGCCACGCTCGGTCACGATGGCATCGATCAGGTCCGCCGGAGTCACATCGAACACCGGATTGAAGGCCTCGACCTCGGCGGCGATGCGCTTGCCGCCGATTTCCAGGAGCTCGCGGCCGTCGCGTTCCTCGATCGGGATGTCTTCGCCGCTCTCCAGGCTCATGTCGATGGTCGAACTGGGCGCCACCACCATGAAGCGCACGCCGTGGTGCATCGCGTTGACCGCCAACTGGTAGGTGCCGATCTTGTTGGCCACGTCACCGTTGGCGGTGATGCGGTCGGCGCCGACTATGACCCAGGTGATGCTTTCGGTCTTCATCAGGTGCGCGGCGGCGGCATCCACATTGAGCGTGACCGGCACGTTCTCGTTGGCCAACTCCCAGGCGGTCAGGCGCGCTCCCTGCAGCCAGGGGCGGGTCTCGTCGGCGTAGACGCGCTCGATCAGCCCTTCCAGGTGCGCGGCGCGGATCACTCCCAGCGCGGTACCGAAACCGCCGGTGGCCAGGGCGCCGGTGTTGCAGTGGGTGAGGATCTTCTGCGGGCCGCTGTGCTGCTTGCGGATCAGCTCCACGCCCAGCTGGGCCATGGTCAGGTTGGCTTCGCGGTCGCTTTCGTGGATGGCGATGGCTTCCGCCTCCAGCAGCAGCATCGGGTCGTCCCCCGGCTTCAGCCGTTCCAGGCGGTCGCGCATGCGGTTCAGCGCCCAGAACAGGTTGACCGCGGTCGGGCGCGACTCGGCCAACAGAGTGAAGTCTTCTTCCAGCGCCGCGCGCCAGTCGCCGCCGGCGGCCAGGCGGACGCGCAGGCCCAGGACCACGCCATAGGCGGCGGCAATGCCGATGGCCGGCGCGCCACGCACCACCATCTGGCGGATGGCGTCGGCCACGCCTTCGGCAGTCTCGTAGGTCAGCCAGGTTTCTTCCAGCGGCAGCAGGCGCTGGTCCAGCAGGCGGAGGGTCCCCTTGCGCCAATCAATGGCCGTTACCCGTTCGGCCGCCAACAGTCGCTCACGCATGGAACACCTCGTCATTCGAATGGAATCGCGGGCCTTTCCCGGCCCCCAGAAATCTTCCCGCAAGAGCGGGTAAAAGCGCCGAGTATACCGAGCCTGCGGCAGCGGTGCTCGGCTATACTCCGGCCCTCTCTCCGCCGCGCCCAGGATGCGCTTCATGCCCACCGCCAAAGCCCCGCTCGACCTGCTTCTGCTCCCCACCTGGATCGTCCCCGTGGAACCTGCCGGCATTGTCCTGCGTGACCATGGCCTGGGCATCCGCGACGGCCGCATCGCCCTGCTCGCCCCGCGCGCCGAAGCCATCCGCCACCCAGCCGCGGAGACCCGTGAGCTGCCGGGCATGCTGCTCTCCCCCGGCCTGATCAACGCCCACGGCCACGCGGCGATGAGCCTGTTCCGCGGCCTGGCCGACGACCTGGCGCTGATGACCTGGCTGCAGGAGCACATCTGGCCGGCCGAAGCCAAGTGGGTCGGCGAAGAGTTCGTCCGTGACGGTACGGAGCTGGCCATCGCCGAGCAGCTCAAGGGCGGCATCACCTGCTTCTCCGACATGTACTTCCACCCGCAGGTGGCCTGCGAGGCGGTGCACAAGGCCGGCGTGCGCGCGCAGATCAGCGTGCCGGTGCTGGACTTCCCGGTGCCCGGCGCCCGCGACGCCGACGAGGCGATCCGCCAGGGCCTGGCCCTGCGCGACGACCTCAAGCATCACCCGCGCATCAAGGTGGCCTTCGGCCCCCACGCGCCCTACACGGTCAGCGACGACAAGCTGGAAAACATCCTGATGCTCGCCGAGGAACTGGACGCGGGCATCCACATGCACGTCCACGAGACCGCCTTCGAGGTCCAGCAGGCGCTGGAGAAGCACGGCGAGCGCCCACTGGCCCGCCTGCACCGCCTGGGCCTGCTCGGCCCGCGCTTCCAGGCCGTGCACATGACCCAGGTGAATGACGACGACCTGGCCATGCTAGTGGAAACCAACAGTTCGGTGGTGCATTGCCCGGAATCCAACCTCAAGCTGGCCAGCGGCTTCTGCCCGGTGGAGCGGCTGTGGCAGGCCGGCGTCAACGTCGCCATCGGCACTGACGGTGCGGCCAGCAACAACGATCTGGACCTGCTCGGCGAAACCCGCACCGCCGCCCTGCTGGCCAAGGCCGTGGCCGGCCAGGCCACCGCGCTGGACGCCCACCGCGCCCTGCGCATGGCCACCCTGAACGGCGCCCGCGCGCTGGGCATGGAGCAGGAAACCGGCAGCCTGGAACTGGGCAAGGCCGCTGACCTGACCGCCTTCGACCTCTCAGGCCTGGCCCAGCAGCCGGTCTACGAGCCGGTTTCCCAGCTGATCTACGCCAGCGGTCGCGACTGTGTGCGCCACGTCTGGGTCGGCGGCAAGCAACTGCTGGAGAACGGCAAGCTCACCCGCCTGGACGAAGAACGCCTGATCGCCGTGGCCGGTGAGTGGGGCCGCAAGATCGCCGGCGTCTGAGCCCTCAGGATCCTCGTCCTTGCGCAGCGCGGCCCCGGATGCGAGCCGCCGCTGCGACAATCTGTCATGCCGCGCCCCATCCCTTCCGCGAAGCTGGCATCATAGTCAGTCTTCGTTTCCAGCTTTTCGATCAATAGGGACACCATGAGCAACGTCGACCACGCCGAGATCGCCAAATTCGAGGCCCTCGCCCACCGCTGGTGGGACCGCGAAAGCGAGTTCAAGCCCCTGCACGACATCAACCCGCTGCGGGTCAACTGGATCGACGAGCGCGTCAGCCTCGCCGGCAAGAAGGTGCTCGACGTCGGTTGCGGCGGCGGCATCCTCAGCGAAGCCATGGCCCAGCGCGGCGCCACCGTCACCGGCATCGACATGGGCGAAGCACCCCTGGCGGTCGCCCAGCTGCACCAGCTGGAATCCGGCGTACCGGTGGAATACCGCCGCATCACAGCCGAGGAGCTGGCCGAGGAAATGCCCGAGCAGTTCGACGTGGTGACCTGCCTGGAGATGCTCGAGCACGTGCCGGACCCGGCGTCGGTCATCCGCGCCTGCCACAAGATGGTCAAGCCCGGCGGCCAGGTGTTCTTCTCCACCATCAACCGCAACCCGAAGGCCTACTTGTTCGCCATCGTTGGTGCGGAGTACTTGATGCGCCTGCTGCCGCGCGGCACCCACGACTTCAAGAAATTCATCCGCCCCTCCGAGTTGGGCGCCTGGTCGCGCGACGCCGGCCTTGCGGTCAAGGACATCATCGGCCTGACCTACAACCCACTGACCAAGCACTACAAGCTGGCGGGCGACGTCGCCGTCAACTACATGATCCAGACCCTGCGCGAGGAGTGAATCGCATGCTCAAGGCGGTTCTCTTCGACATGGACGGCACGCTGCTGGATACCGCGCCGGACTTCATCGCCGTGTGCCAGGCGATGCTCAAGGCCCATGGCCGCGCACCGATCGATGACCAGCGCATCCAGGACGTGGTCTCCGGCGGCGCCCGCGCCATGGTCGCCGCGACCTTCGACATGGACCCGGAAGCCCCCGGCTTCGAGACCCTGCGCCAGGAGTTCCTCGACCGCTACCAGGAGCATTGCGCCGTCTTCACCCGCCCGTACGACGGCATGGTCGAGCTGCTGGAGAGCATCGAGCAATCGCGCCTGATCTGGGGCGTGGTGACCAACAAGCCGGTGCGCTTCGCCGCGCCGATCATGGAGCAACTGGGCCTGGCCGAGCGCTCCGCCGTGCTGGTCTGCCCGGACCACGTGACCAAGAGCAAGCCGGACCCGGAAATGCTCCTGCTGGCCTGCAGCCAGCTGAAGGTCGATCCGTCGGAAGTGCTGTTCATCGGCGACGACCTGCGCGACATCGAGTCGGGCCGCGCCGCCGGGACCAAGACCGCCGCCGTGCGCTACGGCTATATCCATCCGGACGACAACCCCGCGCACTGGGGCGCCGACGTCATCGTCGATCAGCCCCGCGACCTGCTGGCGATCCTCGACCGCGCCCTCTGCTCCTGCTGAGCCGAACCCTCAGGAGCCCGTCTCGCTGACGGGCTCCGCCAAGGAGAAACCATGTTCGACTATTCCGCCCGCCCCGACCTGCTCAAGGGCCGCGTGATCCTGGTGACCGGGGCCGGTCGCGGCATCGGCCGGGCCGCCTCGCTCGCCTTCGCCGCCCACGGCGCCACCGTACTGCTGCTGGGCAAGACCGAGGACTACCTCAACGAGGTCTACGACGAGATCGTCGCCGCCGGCCATCCGGAACCGGTAGTGATCCCGCTGAACCTGGAAACCACCCTGCCGCACCAGTACGACGAGCTGGCGGCCACCATCGAGCAGGAATTCGGCAAGCTCGACGGCCTGCTGCACAACGCCTCGATCCTTGGCCTGCGTTCGCCCATCGAGCAGATTTCCACCGACAACTTCACCCGCGTCATGCAGGTGAACGTCAACGCCATGTTCAGCCTCACCCACACCCTGCTGCCGCTGCTCAAGCTCTCCGAGGACGCCTCGGTGATCTTCACCTCCAGCAGCGTTGGTCGTAAGGGCCGCGCTTACTGGGGTGCCTACGCGGTATCCAAGTTCGCCACCGAGGGCCTGATGCAGGTGCTGGCGGACGAGTGCGAGGACATCAGCAGCGTGCGCGCCAACAGCGTCAACCCCGGCGCGACCCGCACCGCGATGCGCGCCCACGCCTATCCGGGCGAGAACGCCTTCAACAATCCGCTGCCCGAAGACATCATGCCGGTCTACCTGTACCTCATGGGCCCTGACAGCAAGGGCGTCAACGGCCAGGCCTTCAACGCCCAGGACTGACGTCCCAACTCACGGCGCTCTCGCCCCGCTGCGAGAGCGCCGCACTCCGCCGGTTTTCTGGCTCCCCGCCTTCTTCCCTTCCGGCAAAGTGCCATCATTTCGCCAGTCTTCTGACGAATCCTCCTTCCCGTTGGAACCCAAACGGCCTCCTATCGGTCCAAAAGCCCTCTTTTGGAGATTTTTCGAGGGCTGGCACGGAAATCGCTCTGTCCCTCCTGTCGCCGTATGAAACGCGTCAGAGGTTGCCTCGCGCCATGGTTCCCCCCAAGCAGTCCAACACCATCGACTTCGATGCCGCCAAGCTCCAGCGCTTGGCCGCCCAGGAGCCGCGCCAGCGCTCCGGGCGGCCGCTCGACCTGCTGGAGCTACGCCAGCAGCTGAACCTGCAGCTGCAGGTGAGCCTGGAAGCCGAACGCATTCTGGCGGTGTTCTTCACTGAGATTCAGCGCCTGCTGCCGGTCGATTACCTGGCCTACCAGCACACCGGGGCCGACCTGCGGCTGGAATTTGGCGACTCAGCGCAACACTGCGCCGGCTATCGCCTCATCCATGAAGGCGAGTACCTGGGGGAACTCAGCTTCCGCCGCCGGCAGCGCTTCTCCGAGGCCGAACTGGCCCAGCTGGAATCGCTGATGGCCTCCCTCCTCTATCCCCTGCGCAATGCCCTGCTCTACCGTGCCGCGGTACAGTCAGCGCTGCGCGACGCGCTCACCGGCACCGGCAATCGCATCGCCATGGACCAGGCACTGACCCGCGAGGTCGAAGTCGCCCGGCGCCACCTGCAACCGCTGTCGGTGCTGATGCTCGACCTGGACCACTTCAAGCAGATCAACGACGTGCATGGCCACAGCATCGGTGACGACGCCGTGGCCGCGGTGATCAAGGCCAGCCTGCGCAATGTCGACATGGTGTTCCGCTTCGGTGGCGAGGAGTTCCTCGTGCTGCTCTCCAATACCCCCGGCAGCAGCGCGGCCCAGGTCGGCGAGCGGCTGCGGCGTGCCGTGGAGGAGCTGCACCTGGCCATCGACGGCAAAGGTTTGCCGCTCTCCATCAGCCTGGGCTGCGCCTCGCTCAACGCCGGCGAGTCGGTGGACGATCTGCTGCGGCGCGCCGATAACGCGCTGTACGAAGCCAAGCGCGACGGGCGCAATCGGTTGGCCTGCGCTAGCTAACGCAGCGGAAACCGAACCCTGTAGGAGCGAGCTTGCTCGCGAAAGGACTTTCCGGCAACGCCGGAGCTGTGCGGGTTCGCGAGCAAGGGCTGGGCGTCCCCCTCGGTCCTACGAAAAGCGTCACACCGCTGGATCGCAGGCAATAAAAAAGGGCTCCGAGGAGCCCTTTTTTATTTGTCGCTAACGCTTAGCGCTTGAAGCCCGGACGCATGCCGTCACCGGCAGCCTGCGGACGACGCTTGGCGATCGGCTTGCGCGCCGGCTTGCCCGGACGCTCGGCCAGCGGGGCGCCCTTGTCACGCTCGGGAGCGCGAGCCGGACGGTCGCTCGGAGCCTTGCGCGGAGCACGGCCTTCGCCGGCATCGCTGCGCGGGCCACGGGCCGGACGATCGGCGCCATCGCGCGGAGCGCGGGCGGGACGATCACTACCCGCGTCACGCGGCTTGCGCGGAGCGCGGCCTTCGCCAGCTTCATTACGCGGACCACGGGCCGGACGATCACCCGCATCACGCGGAGCGCGAGCAGGACGATCACTGCCAGCATCACGCGGTTTGCGCGGGGCACGGCTGTCAGCGGAGTCGCTACGCGGGCCACGAGCCGGACGATCACCGGCATCGCGCGGAGCGCGAGCAGGACGATCACCGCCAGCATCACGCGGGGCGCGGGCCGGACGCTCGTCGCCGTCACGCGGAGCACGGGACGGACGCTCGCCTGCTGCCGGACGCGGCGCGCGGTGCGAATGCTCGTCGTCGCCGTGTTCCCTGCGCGAACGCGAGCCGCGGCCCGGACGCTCGCTGGGCGCCAGCTTCTTGCCGAGCTTGCGCTCCTGGCGCTCGACCTTCTCCTTGGTCTTGGTGGAAACCGCCGGCAGGGCGATCGGGGTCAGGCCGACTTCCTCGCTGAGGATGTCCAGCTCGCGCTGGCCCATTTCGCGGTAGCGGCCCATGGTCAGTTCGGAGGTCAGGAACACCGGTCCGAAGCGCACGCGCTTCAGGCGGCTGACGATCACGCCCTGGGATTCCCACAGACGGCGGACTTCGCGGTTACGGCCTTCCATCACCACCACGTGGTACCAGTGGTTGAAGCCTTCGCCACCGGGCGCTTCCTGGATGTCGCTGAACTTGGCCGGGCCGTCTTCGAGCATCACGCCGGCTTTCAGGCGCTCGATCATCTCTTCGTCGACTTCGCCACGCACGCGCACAGCGTACTCGCGATCCATCTCGTAGGACGGGTGCATCAGGCGGTTGGCCAGCTCACCGTCGGTGGTGAACATCAGCAGGCCGGTGGTGTTGATGTCCAGGCGGCCGACGTTGATCCAGCGACCGCTGCGCAGGCGCGGCAGACGATCGAACACGGTCGGACGGCCTTCCGGATCGTCGCGGGTGCAGACTTCGCCTTCGGGCTTGTTGTAGATCAGCACGCGACGGACGTGCTCTTCGATCTTCTCGCGCTTGAGCAGGCGGTCATCGACGGCGATGGCATCGCGGTCGCCCACGCGCTGGCCAAGGGCGGCCACGGCGCCATTGACCTTGACGCGGCCTTCTTCGATCCAGGCCTCGACGTCACGGCGCGAGCCCACGCCCATGCGCGCGAGGACTTTCTGCAGTTTCTCGCCGGCCGGGGCTGGGGTAAGTTCTTCAAGGTTTTCGTGCGTGTCGGTCATCTGGGCACCTCCCGGTGTGGCATGCAACGAATAAAAAAGGTCGCGCATCATACGCGCTCGCGGGCGGCAAAGCACCGTCCGCGATCGGGAAAGACTAGTAGAGTTACTGGGAGGTGCCATGCATCACGACGACTTCACCGGCGCCAAACTTGCGCTGTTCCATGCCGGCCAGCTGGTGGTCTACAAGCGCGACGAGAAGCCCGGCCTCCCCTACCCCGGCTGCTGGGACTTCCCCGGCGGCGGCCGCGAGGGGCGCGAAACACCGGTGCAATGCGCCCTGCGCGAGCTCGAGGAAGAGTTCGCCATACGCCTGGATGAGCAGCGTATCGAGTGGCAGCGCCGCTACCGCGCCACCCACGGTCCCGCCCCCTGGGCCTGGTTCCTGGTGGCACGCCTGGAACAGGCCGAGTTCGACGCCATCCGTTTCGGCGACGAAGGCCAGTACTGGCGCCTGATGCGCGTCAGCGAATACCTCGCCCACGAGCAGGCGGTGGATTACCTGCAGGAACGCCTGCGGCATTTTCTCGCAGGGCGCCTCGAGATCGACTGAATCCGTGCGACCTCTCGCTGATATGCATTTGCCCGCCCCATCTGAATCTGTTTCCCGCTGACGCATCTCCTTAGATTGCCCGCTCACCGGAAGACGCCGCCAGCCCACCTGCGCGCGCCCGGACGTTCTGACACAAGCGGGAATCGAGCATGAACACGAGAAGCACGGAGCAGGCGTACAACTACAAGGTGGTTCGCCAGTTCGCCATCATGACGGTGGTCTGGGGCGTCGTCGGCATGGCCATGGGGGTACTGATCGCCTCCCAACTGGTCTGGCCGCAACTGAACCTTGACCTGCCGTGGACCAGTTTCGGGCGCCTGCGCCCGCTGCACACCAGCCTGGTGATCTTCGCCTTCGGCGGTTGCGCGCTGTTCGCCACCAGCTATTACACCGTGCAGCGCACCTGCCAGACGCGACTGTTTTCCGACAGCCTCGCTGCCTTCACCTTCTGGGGCTGGCAGGCGCTGATCGTGGTGATGCTGGTCAGCCTGCCCCTGGGCTACACCACCACCAAGGAATACGCCGAAATCGAGTTCAGCGGCGCGGTGTGGATGGCCATCGTCTGGGTCGCCTACGCGGTGGTGTTCTTCGGCACCCTGATGAAGCGCAAGACCGCGCACATCTATGTGGGCAACTGGTTCTTCGCCGCCTTCATCGTGGTCACCGCGATGCTGCACATCGTCAACCACCTGTCGATTCCGGTGAGCTGGTTCAAGTCCTACCCGGTGTACTCCGGCGCCACCGACGCCATGGTGCAGTGGTGGTACGGCCATAACGCGGTGGGCTTCTTCCTCACCACCGGTTTCCTCGGGATGATGTATTACTTCGTGCCCAAGCAGGCCGGGCGCCCGGTGTATTCCTACCGGCTCTCTATCGTGCACTTCTGGGCGCTGATCACCCTGTACATCTGGGCAGGTCCGCACCACCTGCACTACACCGCATTGCCCGACTGGGCGCAGTCACTGGGCATGGTGATGTCGCTGATCCTGCTGGCGCCGAGCTGGGGCGGGATGATCAACGGCATGATGACCCTCTCCGGCGCCTGGAATAAGTTGCGCACCGACCCGATCCTGCGCTTCCTGGTGGTCTCGCTGGCGTTCTACGGCATGTCGACCTTTGAGGGCCCCATGATGGCGATCAAGACCGTCAACGCCCTGTCTCACTACACTGACTGGACCATCGGCCACGTCCATGCCGGCGCGCTGGGCTGGGTAGCGATGATTTCCATCGGCTCGCTCTATCACCTGATCCCCAAGGTCTTCGGTCGCGAACAGATGCACAGCATCGGACTGATCAACGCACACTTCTGGCTGGCCACCATCGGCACGGTGCTGTACATCGCCTCCATGTGGGTCAACGGCATCACCCAGGGCCTGATGTGGCGGGCGGTCAACGCCGACGGCACGCTCACCTACTCCTTCGTCGAAGCGCTGCAGGCCAGCCACCCCGGCTTCGTGGTGCGCATGACCGGCGGGATGATGTTCCTCAGCGGCATGCTGCTGATGGCCTGGAACACCTGGATGACCGTGCGCCGCGCGCAGCCGCAGGCCATGCTCGCTGCCGAGCGGATGGCCTGAGATGACGCTATGGCTGGGTCTGACCGGCCTGCTGGCGCTGTATTTCGGCGTCGGCTGGACCCTGAGGGCGCACCGCGAGCGTGGCATCGAGGAGGCCAGCATGCTGCCCTTCGCCGATGACGAGGAGGTGGCCCGACGCATGGAAAAGGCCACCGGACGCAGCCACACCGGCTGCGCCTGCCCCGGCCGGTGCCGGGGCGACTGCGAGCACTGGCGCGACTGGACGCCATGACCCGTCACCTCGGCGCGTCTCCTTAAGGGCACTCCTGCGACAGAGCGTCGCATCACCGTCATCAATCTTCATTAGCAAGCACATCAATTTCCCGGCGGGCGGCCAGGATGGAACTATCTGTCCCGTGCCCCGCCACCGATGGACGCCTGAAGCATCGTCCACTGCCCTGTCTGGACCCCAGGGCAGACATCTGATGCCAGCGCTCCCCGGTGGGGCTTCAACCCATTCATCGAGCCCCTTATCGAGGAATACCGAATGAAGCTTGCCTCTGTCGTGTCGGCCGTGATCTCCAGCCTCGCCCCGATGGCTTTTGCCCAGGACGCCATCAAGAACCCCGGCGCCGACCTGCCGGCCACCGAGTACCACTACGGCATGGCCCTGGACGTGGACAAGGTGCTGCACCGCACCGACAACTCCAGCAAGGTCGGTATCGTGCCGGCGTACATGGTCTACCAGGACCACCAGGGCGAAACCCACAAGGTCCGCTTCCTCGAATGGGGCGGTCGCACCAGCCACAGCTGAACCTCAGCGAACATCGCCCTCCGGCCGTCCAGGCCAGACCCCGCGAGCCTGTGGTGGCGGTCGGGGGGCGATCCTGATTCGCAGCGCAGATTTACCCGTAGGAGCGGGCCATGCCCGCGATCGCGCCCATGGGGCGCTCCTACAGAATCATCAGCTCAAGCCGTCAGGCGCCATCCTGCCGATAAGGCAACGCTGCCCACGCTTCTTCGGCATAGGCAAGAATCCCAGCACGCTCCTGCTCCAGAAACTCCGCCACCGCCTCCCGCAATCCAGGATGACCCAGGCGATGCCAGGATCGCGTGATCACCGGCTCGAAGCCGCGAATCAGCTTGTGCTCGCCCTGCGCCCCGGCATCGAAGCGTTGCAGGCCGTGGCCAATGGCGAAATCGATGCCCTGGTAGAAGCAGGTCTCGAAATGCAGGCGGTCGAACTCCGCCAGGCAGCCCCAGTAGCGGCCATACAGGGTATCGCCGCCAACCAGGCTGAACGCCATGGCCACAGGACGCCCGCCACGGTGGGCGAAGACCACGCGAACCGCCTCCGGCATCCGCTCGCCGAGCAGGCTGAAGAAGGCCCGTGTCAGGTACGGCGCCTGTCCGCGCACCTCATAGGTGCTGCTGTAGCAGGCATAGACGAAATCCCAGTGCGCCTCGGAAAGCTCCCGGCCCTCCATCCAGACGAAATCGATACCCAGCCCCGCAACCTGCTCGCGCTCCTTGCGCAGCTGCTTGCGCTTGCGCGAACTGAGCGCATCGAGGAAGTCCGAAAAATCCCGGTAGCCCCGGTTGCGCCAGTGGTACTGGCAGCCCAGGCGCTCCATCCAGCCGTCGGCACCGCCGAGCAGGGCATCGGCGGCGACATCGGTGAAGTTCACGTGCACCCCGGAACAGCGCGCCTCATCCACCTCCCCCGCCAACGCACCGACCAGGCTGAGCGCCGCCTCGGGCGCGCCGAGCAGACGTGCGCCACCCACCGGGGTGAAGGGAATGCCCACCAGTAGCTTGGGGTAATAGCGGATGCCGGCCCGCTGGCAGGCATCGGCCCAGCTCCAGTCGAACACGTATTCGCCGTAGGAATGGCTCTTCAGGTAGGCCGGCGCGGCGGCAAGCAGGCGTCCATCGTCGCCGAACAGGACGCGATGGGCCGGCACCCAGCCGGTGCGGCCACCTACGCTGCCGCTTTCCTCCAGCGCGCAGAGAAAGGCGTGACGCAGGAACGGCTGGTCGTCCGGCAGCAGGGCATTCCACTGGCGGGTATCCACATCGGCGAGGCGGGCAAGGGTCTGGATAGGCATGGCGGACAGTCTGGCGCGCAGCGCCGGGGAAGGGAAGATTTGCGCGGTAAAAGCCGGCAACGATGACATTCGCGTTCGTCGGTATCCGGCGGCCGGGCCTTGGGGCTGGTCTATGGTGGGGATTAGCAAGGCTTGCCGGCACACCCAGCCGGCCCCGTTCCGCCCCGCCACGCGCCCGACACGGGCCGTCGGCGATTCGCCCGGAGGACGCCCCATGAGCCTGATGCAATGCGAGTACCGCAAGTACACCATCACCGCCGATGTCGTCGAACACCCCGGCCTGCCCACCCCCTGGGCAGGCGGCTGCCACATCACCAGCCCGGACGGCCAGACCACCAAGCGCAAGACGCTGCCGCTGGAGTTCGCCTATATGGCCGACCTGGAAAAGGCCCAGCACGCCTCCATCGCCCACGGCAAATGGCTGGTGGACCAGAGCCTGGATCACGACCGCCAGCTGTTCTGATCAGCAGGCCGGTGCTTCGCTGACCGGCAGCTCCGCCAAGGGTACCTGCAGGGAAAGGAATTCCTGCGCGGACAACTGCCAGGACTGGCCACGCGCCCAGAGCGCGCAGGCCTGACGGTCCAGTTCCAGCGCTCGCATACAGGCGCTGTGCAGGTCGTCGTCCAGCGCACCGGTCACGCCCTCCTCCAGTACATCCAGCGGCCCCGCCACCGGGAAGGCCGCCACGGGCGTGCCGCAGGCCAGCGCCTCGTACATCACAAGCCCGAGGGTATCGGTCCGCGAGGGGAACACCAGAACACTGGCGCTGCGATAGGCCGTCGCCAGCGCCTCGCCCTGTTGATAGCCGAGGAATTCCGCCTGTGGATAACGCGCTTGCAGCTCGGATCGCTGCGGGCCGTCACCCACCACGCGCATGAGCCCCGGCAGATCCAGATTCAGGAAGGCTTCGAGATTCTTCTCCCGCGCCAGGCGCCCGACATAGAGAAACACCGGCTGCGCCACAGGCGCCCCATCGCCCGGCTGGAAACGCGACAGGTCGACACCCTTGCGCCACAGCGCCAAACGCTTGAGCCCCTGCTCGACAAAGGCCTCACGCATCCGCTCGCTACTGACTAGCACGGCCTGGCTGGGCGCATGGAAGCGGCGCAGGAAGGCGTAGCCCCAGGTCAGTGGCAGCCAGGGCCAGCGGGTGCTCACGTATTCGGGAAAGCGCGTGTGAATGGCGCTGCTGAACTTCACGCCCCGGCGCATCAGCCAGCGCCGGGCGGCCCATCCCAGTGGGCCTTCGGTGGCAAGATGCACGCAGTCAGGGGCGAACTCGCTGATCTTCCGGCCGACCTTCCACAGGTCCCAGGCCAGGGGAATTTCCGGATAGCTGGGGCATGGGCGATGCCGGAAATCCTGCGGGGTGATCAGCCCGACCGTGTGGCCCAACCCTTCCAGCTCCGCCACCAGCGCCTTGAGGCTGGTGACCACGCCGTTGATCTGCGGCAGCCAGGCATCGGTGACGATCAGCAGCCTCATGCCGCCGTCTCGACCGCCGTCAGCTCCGTGACTTGCGCCTGCTCCTCGGCCAGCCGGTAGAGCTGGATACTGCCATCCCAGTGTTCGATCAGCGCCGAGCAGGATTCCACCCAGTCGCCGCAGTTGAGGTATTCCACCTCGCCGATCTGGCGGATCTCCGCGTGGTGGATGTGCCCGCAGACCACGCCATTGAGGCCGCGCTTGTGCACCTCATGGGCGATCGCTTCCTCGAAGTCGCTGATGAAGTTCACCGCGGTCTTCACCTTGTGCTTGAGGTACGCCGACAGCGACCAGTAGCCATAGCCGTAGCGGCTGCGCCAGTGGTTCAGCCAGCGGTTCAGGGTCAGGGTGAACTCGTAGGCGGAGTCGCCGAGGAAGGCCAGCCACTTGTGGTAGCGGGTGATCACGTCGAACTGGTCGCCGTGGATCACCAGCAGGCGGCGGCCGTCGGCGGTGGTGTGCTCGATCTCGTCCACCAGACGGATGTTGCCCAGCAGCAGCGAGGAATAGCGACGCAGGAATTCGTCGTGGTTACCGGTGACGTAGATCACCTCGGTGCCGCGCTTGCTCATGGTCAGCAGACGGCGGATCACGTTGGTATGTGCCTGCGGCCAGTACATGCCGCTGCGCAGTTTCCAGCCATCGATGATGTCGCCGACCAGGTAGACGCGGTCGGCGTGGTAGCGCTTGAGGAAGGCGGCCAGGTGCTCGGCCTGGCAATCGCGGGTGCCGAGGTGGACATCGGATATCCACAGGGTCCGTACGCGTTGTTTCTTCGTCGGCGTCATGCGTTGCGCGCTGCTCATCGGCGGCGACCTCCAGTGGGGTTTGTCCAATTTTCGGCGCCGGCAGTGAAGTGCACATGACCGACTGGCGACAGTCCCGTTACAGCCCCCGCCGCGCTAGACTGATGGCCAGCCGCCAAAGCCCGATGAAGCAGCCCCCGATGAGCCAGATCCTCTCCCTGCGCACCTACAGCCACGACCACCTCGCCCACAGCCACAGCCATGCGCAACTGGTGCTGGGCCTTTCCGGCAGCCTGGACTTCGAGGTGGGCGGGCACGGCAGCCTGGTGACCCGGCAGTGTTTCGCGGTGGTCCCGCGCGATACCCACCACGCCTGCGCCAGCCCCGACGGCAGCCGCTGCCTGGTGCTCGACCTGGACGACGAGGACGACCTGCTCGGCGGCCTCGGCCTGCACGCCGACGCCGGCCGCCGCCTGCTGGAAACCCCCGGCCAGCGCCTGCTCAATGGCGATCAGGCACAACTGGTGAACTGGCTGGCCAGCAGCTCGCTGCACGACCCAGTGCTTGCCCGCCAGGGCGCCATCCTCCTGCTCGCCAGCCTCGCCGCCGGCCAGCAGCGCCTGGACGAGCCGGCGCACCTGCCGCTGGCCAGCCTCGACAGTTACATCGACCGCCACGCCGCGCACCCGCTGCAGGTGGCCGACCTGGCGCGTCTCGCCGGGCTGTCCGCCGCGCGCTTCCACGCCCGCTTCCTCGCCGAGACCGGACAGACACCCATGGACTACGTGCGCCAGCGCCGGCTGCAACAGGGCCGCGACCTGCTGCGCGGGACGCACCTGCCGGTGGGCGACATTGCCGCGCAGGTCGGCTACGCCTCGCAAAGCGCCTTCACCGCCGCTCTGGTGCGCCAGTTCGGCACCACACCGCGCCAGTTGCGCCAGGAGGCGCGCGACAATTCCCGCTAGCCGCGCGACAGACAGCCGCGCACCCAGCGCCTAGACTGCCGACCATCGAACCGAACAAGAGAACAGCGATGTCGGCAGACACCATCGAATGGCAGGACTTCGAACGCGTCGAATTGCGCGTGGGCACCATCGTCCAGGCCGAGCCCAACGTGAAAGCGCGCAAGCCCGCCTACATCCTCCAGGTGGACCTCGGCTCGCTGGGGCTGAAGACCTCCAGCGCGCAGATCACTGCGCATTACGCCATTGACGACCTGGTGGGTCGCCAGGTGCTCTGCGTGTGCAACTTCGCGCCCAAGTCCATCGCCGGTGTGCGCTCGGAAGTGCTGGTCACCGGCGTCTACGACAGCGACGACAAGGTGGTGCTGGCCGGATTCGACAAGCCGCTGCCCAATGGCGCGCGGCTGGCCTGATTTGCGCTTCACCCTGAGCCGGCCGATCCGGCGCGCATCCCACTTCTCCAGCAAGGTCCCGCCACGGCAGTCGGCGGGTTCGCAGGCATGATTTCCATTTCCCGACTCACTCCCCGCGGCGCCCTGCTCGGCCTGCACATCGGCGCCCTGATGTTCGGGCTGTCCGGCATCTTCGGCAAACTCATCCTCGCGGGCCCGTTGATCATCGTCTTCGGCCGCGCGCTGTTCGGCTCGCTGTCGCTGGCAGCTGTGTTCGCCGGGCACTTGCGCGAGCAAAAGCGCCCCACGTTGAAACAGGCCGCCATGCTGGTTGGCGGCGGCCTGCTGCTGTGCACGCACTGGCTGACCTTCTTCCTCGCGGTGAAGGTCGGCAACGTCGCGGTCGCTACCCTCGGCTTCGCCAGCTTCCCGGCCTTTACCGTGCTGCTGGAGGGGCTGCTGTTCCGCGAGCGCATCCACAAGGGCGAATACCTGGTGGTGGCGCTGGTGTGCATCGGCCTGGTGATGGTGACCCCGACACTGGATCTGCGCGATGGCGCTACCGCCGGACTGCTCTGGGGCACGGTGTCCGGCCTGCTGTTCGCGCTGCTGTCGCTGGCCAATCGGGTAAGCGTGCGCGGCATCGACCCGATCCAGGCGGCGCTGTGCCAGAACCTGACCATCATCGCCTGCCTGTTGCCGCTGGTGTTCGTCGAGCTGCCCTCGGTGCGTGGCATGGACTGGCTCTGGCTGGTCGCCCTGGGCGTACTCTGCACCGGCGTCGCTCACAGCCTGTTCGTCGCCAGCCTGCGGCTGATCAAGGCGCGCACGGCGGCGGTGATCTTCGCCCTGGAGCCGGTCTACGGCATCGCCTTCGCCACTGTGCTGTTCGGCGAGGCGCCGAGCCTGCGCATGCTGGCGGGAGGCGCGCTGATCATCTTCGCCACATTTCTCAGTGCACGCGGCTCGCACTGACGCGAACGAGGAAACGCTGTTCGTAGGAGCGAGCTTGCTCGCGAACAGCCCACGCTCCACTACGAAGAGATTCGCGAGCAAGCCCGCTCCTACAAGGGACAGACCCCATCTGCGACGGGAAAAAAGAAGGCCGCTTCGCAGCATGCGGATTGCGAACCCTTGCCCCGGGGAGGGATTGCCAAGGATTCCTCGCATGACAGCCTGCGAAGCGGCCTGTCCGGTGTGGGCTCCTGCTAATCAGGAGCCTCAGTTGACGCTGTAGCCCCGCCCGTTAAGGCAGGCCCCCAGGGCACGCCGGTAGGTATCAGCGACGCCCGGCGGCGGTGCCTGGGTGGCGGCGGCGGGATCGAAACCGCTCTGGCCGACGGCCCAGGTGTGGCATTCGTAGCGATCGCGGCTTTGCTGCTCGGGCGCCTGGCCACGAGCGGGATAGGCGATCACTTCATAACTGGTGCTCGGCACTGCCTGTACTGCTGGCGGCGTCTCCACCACCACGTACTGGCGGCGGTCGACGTTCCACAGGTAGTAGGTGCCGGCGGCGACGAAGTACAGCATGCTGCCGATCCACACTTCCCGCGCATAATCCGGCAGGCCGTGGCCATGACCCGGTCCCGGGCCCCAGCCGTGGTACGGTCCCGGGCCTGGACCCGGCCCATGGCCCGGCGGCCCCGCCAGGACGGTTGCGCTCAGGCTCAGTACCAGCATCGCGGCGATACCCCTGAGCGCCACGCGAGACGACCCGTTCATTGCACCTCCGACTCAGGCAGACCGATGTCCGCCGCTCCGGGTGCAATGATCGCGTGTTCACCCTCCCCTGAGTGTCAGCACTGGGTAAAGACTGGGTAAAACCGGCAATACATGCCGCCTCACGCTTGCTGCAGCAGCCAGCGGCAATAGCGCTCCACGCCCTCCTCCACACCCAGCATCGGCTCGCGATAACCCGCTTCGCGGAGGAAGGCGATGTCGGCGCAGGTGTAGCACTGGTATTTGCCCCGCAGCTCGTCCGGGAACGCGGTGTATTCCAGCAGCCCGGCACGGATGGCCGCGTCCAGGGTCAGTGGTTGCAGGTCCTGTTGCGCGCGCAGGGTGTTGACCACCGCCAGCGCCACGTCGTTGAACGGCTGTGCACGGCCACTGCCGAGGTTGAAGATGCCGCTGCGTTCGGGGTGGTCGAGGAAATGCAGATTGACCCTGGCCACGTCCTCCACCGAGACGAAATCGCGCAGGTGACCGCCGGCCGGGTAGTCGCCGTATTCGCCGAACAGCCTCACCTTGCCCGTCTCGCGGAATTGGTTGAAGCAATGGAAGGCCACCGAGGCCATGCGCCCCTTGTGCTGCTCACGCGGGCCGTAGACGTTGAAGTAGCGGAAGCCGGCAATCTGGCTGCGGGCGGTCGGCAGCACCCTGCGCACGCGCTGGTCGAAGAGGAATTTCGAATAGCCGTAGACGTTCAGCGGCCGCTCGCACGAGCGCATTTCGCGGAACTCGTGACCGCCGCCGTACACCGCTGCCGACGAGGCATAGAGGAACGGCACGCCCAGCGACAGGCTGGCGTCCAGCAACTGGCCGCTGTAGCGGTAGTTGTTGTCCATCATGTAGCGCCCGTCGCGCTCCAGGGTGCTGGAGCAGGCGCCCTGGTGGAGCAGCGCGCGCACCACGCCGAAGTCGCCCCGGGCATAGCGCTCGATGAAGTCGCGCTTGTCCAGGTAATCGCTGATGTCGCAGTCGGCGAGGTTGGCGAACTTGTCGCCATCGGTCAGATCGTCGACCGCGATGATGTCGGTCTCGCCGCGCGCGTTCAGCGCCTTGACGAGGTTGCTGCCGATGAAGCCGGCGGCGCCCGTGACGATGATGCTCATGTCAGGCATCCCTTGCGGAGAATGGATGCCTTCAGACTACGAGTGGTACGGGCGTACCCCGTTGACATGAAGCAAAGAAGATAGCCAGCTAACGAAATGATCTTTCCAGCACTGGCCGTCGATTCAGGGGCGGTCGTTGTGCCCCAGGTCACGCTGCGGATCGATGCGGTCACGCACCCGTTGCTTGAGCACCTTGG